>JAUVXG010000074.1 GCA_030603685.1 Pleomorphomonas sp. | reverse complement strand
TTCTCGCCGGTCGCATGCGGACTGCCAGAGGGCGGATGTCCTCTCACTCCCATCTGACACTGTAGCATCACTCAAACAAAGAGAGCCGACAGGTTCTCGATAGCCAGCCTCAAGTGGCGCGGGGGCAGCGTTCTCGGCGGCTCGGTCTCCAAGAGATTGACGATACGTTGCGCGAGTTTGGAGGATATGGCGCCTCTGTGCTGTGCGGAGTCGAGTTCAGCCGCCGAGAACGTTGTAACTCTGGAACAATCGAGGAAGCAGTCGTGAGAGAGCGCCTTGTGATCAGTTTCGGTTAGCTGAAGTTGACCAATATTATGATGCCGAGGCTCCGTATTGATCCAAAAGAATAAGTTCTCCGCAGCGCAAATGCACAGCGTAATTTTGTCTTTTGGGGGACGCGTCAGGGTCGTGTAAACAATGTAGATGTGGCCGGCGTTCATAGAACACCGTATGCCGCAAACTCTCTAGCTTCACTAACGATAGAGGCCCGCTCGTCGTCATTGCCGTCTATCATGTCTTCATAGTCCATCGGTCCGTTGACCGGGGCATCAATCCAAGCGCGTTCCTGATGCGTCAAAGTAGACAAGGCGCCAAAGCTACGGCCACGGCAGAACGCGATCGCCTCATCAAGACACTCCAGATCGCTCGCAGAGAGTACGTCCAGATCAGGATCGCGCTGGGCGGCGAGGCGCGGATAGGGATCGCGTTCGATCAGAAGTGCGGCCATCACCGCATCGGGGTCTCCAGCCTGATCTAAACGCCCCTTGATAAAATCATAGAGTGTCGACGGCACGGGACCGTTCGGCATGGCTATGAACGTGTCGCCAACAATCGGCCGAGAGTATCGGTTCAGGTGCTTCTTCTCGGCAAAGAAAAGGACCTTGGCTGCAAAGAACGCGGTCAAGCCGGGCCATTTCGACGCGACGTAAGTCAGCGCTTCCACGCCCTTCTTTTCATTGAACTGAAATCGAAGCATGTTTGCTCTCATGCAAGCCGGTATCTCACAGCCCCCCTGACTTGTCACTTGGTATATGGGCTGTCGGTCTAGATCTTCAATCGAAGCGATAGCGTGAGTTCTTGAGCTACTGGGTTACGCTTCGTCCCGGACCTTCACGTCTACCGTGCATCCCGCGGCGGCCACCATGTCGACCAGGCTACCCAGTCCGAACAGGCTGATCTTGCCTCGCAGCAGGTTGGAAACGTGCGGTTCGGTCACGCCCAGATGCTTGGCCGCCTTGGCCTGCGTCCAGCCCTTGGCCTTGATGATCTTCTTCAGCGCGACCATCAGGTCCGAGCGCATCTGCCTATTGAGAGCTTCGGCGGGTGTGTCGCTGATCGCATCCCAAACGGAGGCGTAGGGCTCGCCGATCGCATCCATCGCCTACCTCGCGAGGTTCGCCGTTCCCACGCTCGCCACGCCCATCTTCACCGCCTCTTCCTTCTTCCGCTTCGCCTTCAGCGGCGTCGTCGATTCCCTGACGATCAGCTGGGTCGGCAGCACGATCTGCTCGGACGGGGCGTCGAGGCCGGCGATGAGGGCGAGGAGGAGGTTGACGGAGGCGCGGGCCATCTGCTGCAGCGGCTGGCGGATGGTGGTCAGCTGGGGGTGGAGCTGCGAGGCGATGGGGATGTCGTCGAAGCCGACGACGGAGATGTCGCCGGGCACGGAGAGGCCGGCTTCGCGGATGGCGGCGATGGCGCCGTAGGCGGAGGTGTCGTTGGCGGCGAAGATGGCGGTGGGCCGGTCGTCGAGGGCCAGCAGCTTCTGGGCCGCCTCGAAGCCGCTCTTGCGCAGGAAGTCGCCGTCCACCTCCAGCGCCGGGTCGTAGGGCAGGCGGGCCTGGGCCAGCACGTCGCGATAGGCGCGGCGGCGGTCGCGCGCCGAGGTCAGGCGGTCGTTGCCGGAGATGAAGGCGATGCGGCGGTGGCCGAGCTCGATGAGGTGGCGCAGCGCCGAGCAGCCGCCCTGGTAGTTGTCGGCGGTGACCGAGGGGAAGGCCGATTCGATGCCCTGCTCGATGGTGACCACGGGAATGTGGGCGGTGGCCATCGATTCGAGATAGTCGGACTCGTAGGGCAGGATGACGATGACGCCGTCGGCGATCTGCCGGAGCATCTCGATGATCGAGTGCGGCGGCCGGCGGTCACAGACCGGCAGCGAATAGACCAGCATCTCGTAATCGGCGGCGCGCGCCACCGCGCCCATGCCGAGGAGGAGGTCGGAGGTGAAGGGCGTGTGCAGCTCGGCCACCACGCCGATGATGCGGGTGCGGGCGCCGGTCAGCTTCTGGGCGGCGCGGTTGGCGACATAGCCCATCTCGTCGGCGATGCGCAGGATGTCCTCGCGCTTTTCGGGCGAGACGCCGGGCCGGTTGTTGATCGCCCGCGAAGCCGTCATCAGGGAGACCCCGGCGACCTTGGCGACCTCGGCTAACGTTGGGTAGTGTCGCTTCATCATTTGGTCGAATGGTTTCCAGGGCTCCAAACTGTTTGTCCGAAGCCCCGCGGGCTGTCAACTGCGCCGGTGGCCTTCACGCCTTGAAAAGACGCGGAAAACCGCCGGCCGTGGATGGCGGGCAACGAGATACACCCCTCCAGCAAGAGCCTTCGCGAGGCACCCGTCAACACCCAACTGGTAGAGTTGACGCGACAGAACGTTAGCGCTAACGTTCGGCTGTCACCCGTTGCCAGAGCATCGGCCGAAAAGTGGATTTCGGTTTTCGGGGGACCCGATGCGGGTATCTGGCCCAACGTGATCCTTGGGAGGAGAAGGTGTCTTCTAAACTCGTTTCCAAACTATCGGCGCTCGCTTGCGGCGCCGCCATGGCCGCCGTCATTCCGTTCGCGGCGCATGCCGAGGACAAGGTCATCTCGGTGTGGGACCTTCAGACCACCGAAGGCGCGGTCAAGGTCATCCGCGACGCCGCCGACCGCTTCGAGGCGGCCAACCCGGGCTACAAGGTCGAGGATACCCACATCCTCAACGATGCCTACAAGACCAAGATCAAGATCGCCTTCGGCGCCAACGAGCCGCCGTGCGTGTTCAGCTCCTGGGGCGGCGGTCCGTTCCGTGAGTATGTCGCCGCCGACCAGGTGGTCGACCTGACGCCGTATCTCGAGAAGGATCCGGCCTTCAAGGACCGCTTCGCGCCGGCCAGCTTCGGCGCCGTCACGGTCGACGGCAAGATCTACGGCCTGCCGGCCGAGAACACCGCCATCGCCGTCGTCTTCTACAACAAGGAGATGTTCGAGAAGCTCAGCCTGACGCCGCCGAAGACCTGGGACGAACTGCTCCATGTCATCGACGTTCTCAAGCAGAACGACATCGCTCCCTTCGCGCTCGCCAACAAGAACAAGTGGACGGGCTCGATGTACTACGGCTACCTCGTCGACCGCATCGGCGGCCCCGAGGCCTTCGCCAACGCCGCGCAGCGCAAGGAAGGCGGCTCGTTCGCCGATCCGGTGTTCGTGGAAGCCGGCAAGCGCCTGCAGGAGCTCGTCAACATGGGCGCCTTCCAGAAGGGCTACAACGGCCTCGACTATGACGTCGGCGGTTCGCGTCGCCTGCTCTACACCGAAAAGGCCGCCATGGAGCTGATGGGCACGTGGGAAGCCTCGACCATCGGCAACGAGAACCCGGAGTTCGCCAAGAAGCTCGGCTTCTTCCCGTTCCCGTCGGTTCCCGGCGGCAAGGGTGACCCGTCCGATCTTCTCGGCACGCTCGGCGACAACTTCGTGTCCGTCACCAAGGCCTGCCCCGAGAAGGACAAGGCCGTCGAGCTGATCAAGTTCCTGACCGACGACACCGCCGCTGCCGGCCGCGTGGCCGACTCGCGCCTGCCGCCGATCAAGAACCTCAAGGTCGACAACCCCTTCCTGCAGGAAGTCTCCAAGCTGGTCCGCGAAGCCAAGAGCGTTCAGCTCTGGTGGGACCAGGAGCTGCCGCCGAAGCTCGGCGAGCTGCACAAGGACACTTCGCAGGCGCTGTTCGGCCTGTCCAAGACGCCCGAGCAGGTGGCCGAGGAATTCGAGGCCGCTGCCAAGGCAGAGCTGAAGTAACCTCCTCCCGAGAACAGCCCGCCGACGGTACGCCGCCGGCGGGCGCAATAGTGAGGGCCGACCCGCGAGAGCGCCGGGATCGAACCCCGAGGACCGTGGACGGAGGATCTCCACCGTGACCGACATTACGACGCGCCCCGCCGACGGCGGAGCGGGAGGGACGGCTTTGTCTCTCAAGACCTTCGCGCCGGCCATCTTTCTGGCGCCGGCCGTCCTGCTGCTCGCCGTCTATCTTCTCTACCCGCTCGTCGACAGCTTCCGCCTGTCGATGTTCGACTGGAACGGCCTCGGTTCCGATGCCCGCTTCGTCGGGCTCGACAACTGGAAGAAGCTCGCCTCCGACGCGCTGTTCTGGGAAGCGGCGTGGAACAACATCCTGCTCGCCTTCTTCTCGGTCGTGGTGCAGATGCCGATCGCGCTGGTGCTGGCGGTGGTGCTCGACAACGCCGGCAAGGGCTCGCGCATCCTCAAGATCCTCTACTTCCTGCCGCTGCTGATGTCGTCGGTCGCCCTCGGCGTCCTGTTCAAATACTTCTACGACGTCACCTTCGGCCCGCTCAACGCGCTGCTCGACTTCGTCGGCCTCGGCTATCTGGCCCAGGACTGGCTCGGCGACACGCGCTTCGCGCTCGGCGCGGTGATCGCCGTCGTCTGCTGGCAGTACATTCCCTTCTACATGGTGCTGTTCATGGCCGGCCTCGCCTCCTTCCCGGCCGACATCTCGGAAGCGGCCAAGCTCGACGGCGCATCGGAGACGACCATCTTCTGGAAGATGAAGCTGCCGCACCTCAAGGGCACCATCCGCACCGCCATCGTCCTCTCGGTCATCGGCGCGCTGCGCTACTTCGACCTCATCTACGTGATGACCGGCGGCGGACCGGAGGGCGCCTCGGAACTGATGGCCACCTACATGTATCGCAACGTCTTTTCCTCGTTCCAGCTGGGCTACGGCAGCACGGTGGCCTCGGGCATGTTCATCGTCGTCATCCTGATCGCCTCGGTGCTGATGCGCTTCTCCAAGCGCTACGAGACGGAGGTCTGACCCATGGCCAGTTCCCCCGTCGCCCGCGTCGCCGGCCGCATCGCCGTTCCCGTCCTCGGCCTGTTCTGGCTCGCCGTCACCACCGTGCCCTTCCTGTTCATGGTGATGACCAGCTTCAAGTCGCAGCAGGAGTCCTTCTCGAGCTCCGTCTGGGCGCTGCCCGAGGCGCTCGACCTCGTCAACTACAGAAGCGTGCTCGAAGGCCCCTTCCTCACCTACTTCAAGAACTCGGTGATGGTGGTGGTGATCTCGGTCGTCCTGATCATGCTGATCTCGGCCATGGCCGCCTTCGCCTTCGCCCGCATGCGCTTCCGCTTCAACGACGCGCTGTTCGGCCTGATCGTCGCCGGCATGATCGTGCCCATCCACATCACCCTGGTGCCCATCTACCTGATGACGCGCCAGATGGGCCTCTACGACAGCCAGTTCGCGCTGATCGGCCCCTATGTGGCGACGTCGCTGCCGATCTCGGTGTTCATCCTCACCGAGTTCATGCGCCAGATCCCGAAAGAGCTGGAAGAGGCGGCGCGGCTCGACGGCTGCGGTCCCTTCGCCATCTTCTTCAAGGTGTTCCTGCCGCTGTCGGGGCCGGGGCTCTCCACCATCGCCATCTACAACGGCATCATGCTGTGGAACGAGTTCATCTTCGCCTACGTGCTGACCTCGTCGACCGGCACCCGCACGCTGCCGCTCGCCATCTGGGACTACCAGGGCCAGTACACCGCCAACATCCCGGCGATCCTCACCGTCGTCACCCTCACGTCGCTACCCCTCGTCGTCGCCTATGCCTTCGGGCAGGAGAAGATCGTCAAGGGCATGATGGCCGGCTCGCTCAAGGGCTGAGGCTTCGGAGACGCATTCCATGACCAGCATTACCCTCTCCGGCGTCAACAAGTCCTTCGGCGCCAACTTCCCCGTCATCCGCGACGTCGACCTCACCATCGAAGACGGCGAGTTCTGCGTGTTCCTGGGCCCGTCGGGCTGCGGCAAGTCGACGCTCCTGCGCATGGTGGCGGGCCTCGAGACCGGCTACACCGGCCAGATCCGCATCGGCGACCGCGTGGTCGACAAGGTGGAGCCGGCCGACCGCCAGGTCGCCATGGTGTTCCAGAACTACGCGCTCTACCCGCACATGACCGTCTACGACAACATGGCCTTCGGCCTGCGCCAGGCCAAGACGGCCAAGGACGAGATCGACCGCCGCGTTCAGGAGGCCGCCCGCATCCTGCAGATCGAGGCGCTGCTCGACCGCATGCCCAAGGCGCTGTCCGGCGGCCAGCGCCAGCGCGTCGCCATCGGCCGCGCCATCGTGCGCCAGCCCAAGGTGTTCCTGTTCGACGAGCCGCTTTCGAACCTCGACGCGGCGCTGCGCGTCCACATGCGTGCGGAGATCGCCACGCTGCACCGCAACTTCCCGGCGGCGTCGATGATCTACGTGACGCACGACCAGACGGAAGCCATGGCTCTCGCCGACAAGATCGTGCTGCTGCATGCCGGCAAGGACATGCTGAAGCACGGCTCGATCGCCCAGGTCGGCAAGCCGCTCGACCTCTACCACCGGCCGCGCAACCTGTTCGTCGCCGGCTTCCTGGGGTCGCCGACCATGAACTTCCTGGAGGCGACCTTCGTCGCCCAGGAGCCGGTCGGCGCCCGCGTGGTGCTGAAGAGCGGCGAGGAACTCACGGTGCCGGTCGACGGCTCGACGCTCGCCGCCGGTGCGCCCGTCACCCTCGGCGTCCGGCCCGAGCACCTCGCGCCGGTCGTCGGGCCGGCCCCGCAGACGCTGACGCGCAAGGTGTCGGCGGTGGAGCATTTCGGCGAATACAGCTTCGTCTACCTGGAGGGCGGCACCTCGGCGCCGCTGATCGCCAAGGTGCCGGGCGATGGCGGGGTGAAGGCGGGCGACAGCGCCACCTACGCCGCCCCCGCCGACTGCTGCCACCTGTTCGACGCCGACGGCATCGCGCTTAACCACATCTGACCCCGCAGGACGGCCGCCCCGGCCGCAAAGAGTTCATCATGACCCTCGTTTACAAAGATCCCAGCAAGCCGGTCGCCGATCGCGTCGCCGATCTCATGGGCCGCATGACCCTCGACGAGAAGATCGCCCAGCTGCACGCCATGTGGCTGGTGCTCGACCAGCACGGCAAGCACCGCCCGCGCACCGAGGACGCCTTCATCGGCCAGTCCGACGAGACGACGCTGACCGACATGCTCAGGAAGGGCCTCGGCCAGATCACCCGGCCGCTCGGCACCCGCTCGATCGACCCGGCCGAGGGCGTGCGCGCCCTCAACAGCCTGCAGAAGTTCCTGGTCGAGGAAACGCGCCTCGGCATCCCCGCCATCAGCCATGAGGAATGCCTCTCCGGCATGATGGCGCGCGGCGCCACGCTGTTCCCGTCGTCGCTCGCCTATGGCGCCACCTTCAATCCCGAGCTGATCGAAGAGGTCGGCAAGATCATCGGCGAGGAAGTGCGCTCGCTCGGCGGCCACCAGGGCCTCGCGCCGGTGCTCGACGTCGCCCGCGACGCCCGCTGGGGCCGCACCGAGGAGACCTTCGGCGAGGATCCCTATCTCGTCGGCGTCATGGCCACCCGCTACGTACGCGGCATGCAGGGCCCCAAGCGCGACTTCCTCGCCACGCTGAAGCACTACGTCGGCCACTCCTTCTCCGAAGGCGGCCGCAACCACGCGCCGATCCATCTCGGCTGGCGCGAGCTGAACGACATCTTCCTCTTGCCGTTCGAAATGGCCGTCAAGCAGGCCAATGCCGGCTCGGTGATGCCGGCCTACCATGACATCGACAACGAGCCGAGCCATGCCTCCAAGCACCTGCTCACCAAGGTGCTGCGCGAAGAGTGGGGCTTCGACGGCCTCGTCGTCGCCGACTACATCGGCGTCAGCCTGCTCTACCAGCACCACGGCATCGCCTCCCCCCCGGCGGAAGCCGCGGCTCTCAGCTTCAACGCCGGCCTCGACCAGGAACTGCCGGGCGAGGACTGCGCCACCCATCTGCGCGAGGCGCTCGACCGCGGCCTGATCACCGTCGAGAAGATCGACGAGATCGTCCGTCGCGTGCTGACCGAGAAGTTCCGCTTGGGCATCTTCGAGAAGCCCTATGCCGACGACACGGCGATCCGCCTGCAGAGCCCCGAGGCGATCGACGTCGCCCGCAAGGTGGCCGAGCAGTCGGTGACCATTCTGTCCAACAACGGCATCCTGCCGCTCGCCCCCGAGAAGAAGGTGGCGATGATCGGCCCTGCGGCCGATGATCCGCTGGCGCTTCTCGGCGACTATTCCTTCCCGGTCCACCTGATCCTGTCGGACGCCAACGAGAGCGCCGCCACGGTGGTGACGCCGCGCGCCGCCTTCCAGGCCGCCGCCGGCAACGCCAACCTGATCTATGCCCGTGGCTGCAACATCCTCGACGAGCGCAAGTCCGGCGCGCCGGTGTTCCCGGGCGATGTCGACGATAGCTCGGTGGTCACGCAGGTGTCGTCGGTGTCGACGCGCACCGACATGATCACGGACGCCGTCGAGGCGGCCAAGGCGGCCGACGTCGCCATCGTCTGCGTCGGCGACCTCTCGGGCATCTTCCAGACCGGCACGGTGGGCGAAGGCTCGGATGCCGACACGCTGGAACTGCCGGGCGTGCAGCAGAAGCTCTTGGAAGCTGTCGTCGCCACCGGCACGCCTGTCGTGGTCGTGGTGTCGGCCGGTCGCCAATACAATCTCGGTGGCCTGGAAGACAAGGTCGCCGCCCAGGTGTGGACCTTCTTCGCCGGCCAGGAAGGCGGCAACGCGCTGCATGACGTGCTTACCGGCAAGGTGGAGCCGTCGGGTCGCCTGACGCTGTCGGTCCCGAAGAGCGTCGGCGCCGCGCCCTACTTCTACAACCACAAGCTCAAGAGCTCGGGCACGCCGATCGCCCGCCACTTCGGCAGCCAGTACCCGTTCGGCCACGGCCTTTCCTACACCAGCTTCGCGTTCGAGGAGCTGAAGCTGAAGGCCGACAAGGTGGACGTGGAGACCGGCGAGATCGTCGTCAGCTTCAAGGTAAAGAACACCGGCAGCCGCAAGGGCGTCGCCGTGCCGCAGCTCTACATCCGCGACTGCCTCGCCTCGGTGGTGCGGCCGGTCAAGGAGCTGAAGGCCTTCGGCCGCGTCGAGCTTCAGCCGGGCGAGACGAAGACCGTCACCTTCACCGTGCCGGTCGACATGCTCTGCTTCACCGGCCCCGAGGGCTATCGCATCGTCGAGCCGGGCGAGCACGAGCTGCAGCTCGGCGCCTCCAGCGCCGACATCCGCCAGCGCGCCAAGGTCGAGGTGACCGGCAAGACGCGCCAGCTGCCGAAGAAGTGGAAGATGGAGAGTCAGTTCTCGGTTGCTTGATTAGTCTGACAAAAAAGCCACGGTCGGGGGGAACGGTCTCCCCGGCCTGACTTCAACCTTGAAAATGAATCGTTTCGATAGGATAGTTGACGCGAGGATTTCAGGATTATCGAGGCCGGACGCGCTCCGCCTCATCGGGTTTCCGGCGATGATAACTCCCGCGTCGCCGGAGAACGCGCGGTCGCTTCCCAACCGCGCCTCACGCCCCCCGGCGTCGGATGCGAGGCGGATCTCCCCCCGGAGTCCGCCTCGCTGGCGTTTGGGGGCTAAACCAGCGTCCGACCGCCGTTGACGGCGAACTTCTGGCCGGTGATGAAGTCGGCTTTGTCCGAGGCGAGGACCACGACCATGTGGGCGACATCCTCGGGCTTGCCGAGATGGCCGAGCGGGGTGCGGTCGGTGTACCAGTCGATGGCCTCCTGTTGCGAGCCGGCATGACGTTCGACGGGAATCCAGCCCGGCGCCACGAGATTGACGGTGATGCCGTCCGGCCCCAGTTCGTTGGCCCAGGAGCGGGTCATCGACAGCATGGCGCCCTTGGCGGCGGCATAGTTGCCGAACTGGGGGTTGCCGAGTTCGGCAATTTCCGAGCCGATGTTGATCACGCGGCCGGACTTGCGGGCGCGCCAGTCCGGCAGTACCGCCTGAAGCAGCTCCAGCGGTGCCTTCACGAAGAACTCGAGCTGGTCGAGATAGGTCCGCCAGGATTGTTCCATCAGCGGCATTTCCGGCTGGGGGCCGGTGGCGTTGTTGACGATGAGATCGACGGGGCCGAGGGCCTCGGCGATCTCCTGAAAGCCGGCCTCGATCTGGGCCTTGTCGATGACGCTGAATTTGACGGCGGCGGCCTTGCCGCCGGCTGCCCGGATGTCGGCGGCCACGGCTTCGGCTCCCCGCGTGTCGTTGGCGTAGTTGATGGCGACGGCCCAACCGGCGCGTGCCAGTTCCCGGGCCATCACGGCTCCCAGACCGCGCGAAGCGCCGGTCACGAGTGCTACCTTCATGGTAATTCCCTTGCAGATCGAGGCATCATCGGTGCGACAGATGTCGCATGGTGAGTACGGAGTGCATGCAGTTCAACGTGCGTCCTGTCTTCACGGCATTGCTCCGTCCGGAGCGACACATGGGGAAGAGCTTCCGGTGTGCTTGTCCGTTCCGTCGGCTCTCGAAGTAGCCCGTCCGCTTGGGGCTTTGCAATGAATCGTTTCGATCAACCAGTCGGTGCGCAGGATTTCAGGATTTCAACGGACAAATGCCGCCCGGCGTCGAATGCGAGGCGGACCTCCCCCCGGAGTCCGCCTCGCTGGCGGTTGGGGGGAAGTCAGTTGCCCTCGGCGCCCTCGGTGGCGGACGGCTGGCGGGGTTGCTCGGCCTTTGCCTCGGCGACGAAGGCCCTGAGCAGCGCCACCCGGTGCGGGCGAAAGCTGCGGCCGGTGGGGCGAAGGTCGGCGATGCGGTCCACCCTGAAGCGCCGGAAGGCGTTGCGGCTGCAACATTTCGCTATCAGGATCAACACCTTGTCCAGATAGGTGATCGAGAGCGGCCAGATCTCCCGCTCGCTCGTCCGGCCTTTCTCGTCGGTATAGCGAATGGACACGGCCTCTTCCTGCCAGCAGGCCGAGCGAAGGGCGGCCATGTCGATGGATGGGGCGGCGGGCGCGGTGGGCCTGTAGATGCCATTGACGGCGTGGGCGGCCTGCAGTTGCAGCCGCTCGGGCAGCATTGCCGTGATCTTGGAGAACACCGCCTCGGCGGCCCGCGCCAGTTCGGGGTCGCCGACGTGCTTGACCTCTTCGAGCCCGAGCACCAGTGCCTCGATCTCGATCCGGCTGAACATCTGGGGCGGCAGGGCCATGTCCTCGACCAGACGGTAGCCGAAACCGGTGGCCCCCTCGATGGTCGCGCCGGCCGCCCGCAGGCTGTCGATGTCGCGATAAATGGTTCGAACCGATACCTCGGTCTCCTCCGCCAGCCGGTCGGCGGTCACCGGACTGGGCAAGCTGCGGAGAGCCTGGAGCAATCGCAGCAATCGGTCGCTTCGCGCCATCTTCGACCCCTTACTGTCGATTTTTGTCAGTAAGGCTAGCGGATATTGGGCCTCGGTTCCATAGGCATTCCGCCAGGAATTCGACGCGAGGAAAAGCGATGTTTCGACCCAACAGTCTCATACTCTACGTGGATGACGTCGATCGCAGCACGGCGTTCTACAGGGATATACTCAAGGCCGATCCGGTCGAAACGTTCCAGGATTTCTCGGTCTTCGTGCTGGGCGAAGGCTTTGTTGTCGGCTTGCAGTCGAAGCACGCCATCGACCCCAGGCCGCAGCCGTCTTTCGGCGGTTTCGAGCTGTCGTTCAGCAACGCCACCAAGGAGGACGTCGACGCGCTCCACGCGGCGTGGACGGCAAAGGGCGTCGAGATGGTGCTCGAGCCGACCACGCTCGAATTCGGTTACACCTTCGTGGCCGCCGATCCCGATGGGCACCGGCTTCGCGTCTGCGCGACCGACACCACGAACGTCACTTGACAGGGGCGGGGCGGGTCGTAGCCGCGCCCAATTGCCGGATGCGAGGCGGATCTTCCCGGAGGCTGCCTCGCTGGCGTTTTGGGGGGCGAAGCGTGGGGCAGGGAAGCCTATATCGGCCGGTTGCCTTCTCCTGCCCGAGGTCCTCGCCTTCGCGAGGATGACAGGTAATTGATATGAAACAATCGGTTAGCATGCTCACCTTCCTATCGGGCCGTCATCCTCGCGAAGGCGAGGACCTCAGGACGAGAAGGTGGTGAGGGTTGTATCAGGCGGCGGAGGGGGTGCTTGATATCGGATAGGAGTTTAGCTCTACCCGAGGTCCTCGCCCGCGCGAGGGGCCGATTCATACACGCAAGCCGGTTACAGAACCCATCCGTGGGACATCTTCCTCCGCCAAGCCGATGATCTCGGCAGAATGGCGCGGTGGAACTCGCAGGGGGTGCCGCGCATAATCCCTGTGTGGGCGTCGGGTTCCGGCAGGCGCCCGACGATGCAGCATCGGCTCCGGCCGAAGCGGGGAGGGCAGGAGATGGCGTCGGTGATCCTCTTCCACTCGGTGCTCGGCCTGAGGCCGATGGAGCTGGCCGCCGCCGACAGGATGCGCGCGGCCGGGCACAGCGTTGTGGTGCCCGACCTTTTCGGGGGCGTGACGGCCGAGACCGTCGACCGGGGCATGGAGCTCGTCGAGGAGATTGGCTGGGATCGCATCTGCGAGCGCGCGCAAGCGGCCCTCGCCGAACTCCCGGCCACGACGGTTCTCGCCGGTGTCTCCATGGGTTGCGGCGTGGTGGCCTCCGTCTGGCCGGAGCGGCCGGAGACGGCCGGCCTGTTGCTGCTGCATGCCCCGGCCGAGGTGCCGGCCGGCATGAATCTTACCGGGCTCAGGGCGCAGCTGCATGTCGGCGAGCGCGACGACTTCTGGACCCAGGAAGATCTGAGGCGCTGGCAGATGGCGGCGGAACTGGCCGGCATGGCCGCCGAACTCCACATCTACCCCGGCGCCGGCCACTTCTACACCGACCCCAGCCTCCCCGACCATCACGGCCTCGCGACGGAGGAGACGTGGACCCGGGCGCTGAAGTTCCTGGGGGAGGTTTAGGCGGCACCTCTGCCTCGGCAGCATCGGCAGGACATCATCATGTCCGGAACCCGCGTGATGGACCGCCCGATTGAACCCATTGTCTGAGCCAGGTTGGTCCTCTGCCGTCCGCGCGTGCATTTTAGTGGGTTGACTTAGAGTGCGCTCTAGCCGGTAGCTTCCCGTGCGTCATGACGAGAGATGGGTGGCCATGAAGATCGGGGAACTGGCACGGCGTTCGGGACTGTCGACCTACACCATTCGCTACTACGAGCGGATCGGGTTGCTTCCCCGCGCCGACCGGGACCGATCGGGCCAACGCGACTACGACGCGTCGATCCTGACCTGGATAGAGTTTCTCGACCGCCTCAAGGCGACCGGGATGCCCATTCGGGAAATGCTGCGCTACGCGGCCTTGCGGGAGCGCGGCGCCGGCACGGAAGCGGAGCGCGGCGCGTTGCTCGAACGGCACCGCGAGCGTGTCCGCGCCCATATGGCGGAGCTCGAAGCCTGCCTTCTCGTCCTCGACACCAAGATTGCCGGATATGCCGGCAAGGAACAGAGGAAGGACGACCATGACGCACCAATCCCCGAACGCTTGCGAAAGCCGGCTGGACCGCGGCAAGCGGGTGCTCGCTGAAATCGACGGCGAGGCCGGGCACAAGGTGATCGCCGCGCTCCAGGATATCGCTCCCGATTTCGCAGACTACGTGTTCGAGTTTCCGTTCGGCGACATCTACAGCCGTCCCGGCCTCGATCTGCGCGCCCGCGAGATCGCCACCATCGCGGCGCTGACCGCCATGGGAACCGCCACCCCGCAGCTGAAGGTGCATATCGAGGCGGGGCTGAATGTCGGCGTGAGCCGGGAGGAGGTTGTCGAGACCATCATGCAGATGGCCGTCTACGCGGGTTTTCCGGCGGCGCTCAACGGCCTGTTCGCCGCCAGGGAGGTGTTTGCCGCCCGGTTCCCCTCGTCTGACGGGTAGGGAAGGGGAGGAGCGGTGCGCCCTTGACGGGCGCCTCTCTCAATGCCCGCCGCCACCGCCTCGCTGTGCCGCCGGCTTCTTGACCATGGGCAGGGCGACGAGCAGTACGACGAACAGGACCGTCAGGATCAGGAAAATGTCGTTGAAGGCCATCACCGAGGATTGCTGCTGAGCGAGGCCCGTCAGGCGCGATATGGCGGCGAGGCGGGCGTTGCTGCCGAGTTCCGACAGGCTGTGTTCCATGCCGGCGATGGTCGACATGGCGGTGGAGCTGGTGATGTTCACCGCCTCGCGCAGCCGGTCGAAGTGAAGGTCGGTGCGGTTGGTCATGATCTGGTTGATGAGGGCCAGACCGACGGCGCCGCCTAGGTTGCGGGTGAGGTTGAACAGGCCCGAGGCGTTCTTCATCTCGGCCGGCGGCAGGGTGCCGAGCGCGATGTTGTTGATGGGGATCATGCAGATCATCATGAACACGCCACGGAACACCTGCGGCCAGAACAGCTCCCAGAAATCCCAGTCGGCGGTGAAGCCGGTGGAAAGATACGTGGCGACGGCGATGCCGGCAAAGCCGATGCCCATCATGACGCGCGGGTCGAGCTTGGTGGAGAGACGGCCGGCGAAGGGGGCGGTCACCAGCATGGCGACGCCGGAGACGAACATGGTCTCGCCGATCTGCAACGCCGAGAAACCCCTGATACGGGCGAGATAGACCGGATAGAGATAGGTGAGGCCATAAAGGCCGATGCCCAGGCAGAAGGAGAAGGCGCTGCCGAAGGCGAAGTTGCGGTTGGCGAAGGCCTTGAGGTCGACGATCGGGTTGTCGCGGGTCAGCGCCCGGAAGAAGAATACGATGCCGCCGATCACCATGATGCCGGTGAGGATGGCGATGCGTTCGTCGGCCAGCCAGTCCTTGCTGGGGCCTTCCTCCAGCACGTATTCCATCGAACCGAGGAAGGCGGCCATGGCGGCGAGGCCCCACCAGTCGAACACCTTGAACAGGCTGAAGTCGGGTTCGTCGAAGTCGATCAGGAAGTAGCTGGTCACGGTGACGAAGACGCCGGGGATGATGTTGACCAGGAACAGCCAGTGCCAGGAGAAGATCTCGGTGAGATAGCCGCCGGCCGTGGGGCCGATGGTCGGCGCCAGCGTGGCGACGAGGCCGATGATCGGCGTCACCAGCCCCATCTTCTCGCGCGGGAAGATGGTGTAGGCCGAGGCGAACACGGTGGGGATCATGCCGCCGCCGATGAAGCCCTGCACGGCGCGCCACAGGATCATCTCGTTGATCGAGGACGAGAAGGCGCACATCATCGAGGCGAAGGTGAAGCCGCCGGCGGCGATGGTGAACATCCAGCGCGTCGAGATCATGCGCGACAGGTAGCCCGACAGCGGGATCATGATCACTTCGGCGATGAGATAGGAGGTCTGGACCCAGGAGATCTCGTCGTTGGCCGCGCCAAGGCCGGCCTGGATCTCCGACAGCGACGCCGAGACGATCTGGATGTCCAGGATCGCCATGAACATGCCGAACACCATGCAGATGAAGGTGAACAGCCGGCGGGTGGTGAAGGTAGGGCCGGCACCGGCCTGGGCAATGGCGGACATGGGGAGGACCGATTTGAAGCAACTCCAGCAAAAGTGGATACCGGTTTTGCGTCCGGAGTTGCGTGAGGCTTAAAGCTCTTTCGGCCGAGGGTGCGCGGCGGGAGGCGCCCCGCGCGCAAGCCGGTCGGATCAGGAAAAAGGTGGGCGACCGGCCTGGTTGGGCCGGCGCCGGGTATCAGCTGGCGGGCGCGACGGCGGCCGTCTCGGTGTTCGTCGGCGCGGTGCGCGGATCGGCGGCGACCACCACCGAGAGGCCGGGGCGGAGCTTGCCGCTCAAGGCCACGTCGTCAGGCACCGAGATGCGCACCGGCAGGCGCTGCACCACCTTGGTGAAGTTGCCGGTGGCGTTGTTGGCCGGCAAGAGGCTGAACACCGAACCGGTGGCCGGCGACAGGCTCTCGACCTTGCCGAGGATGGTCTCCTCCTCACCGAGGGCGTCGACGGTGATGCGCACGGTCTCGCCGGGAACCAGCTCGGCCAGCTGCGTTTCCTTGTAGTTGGCCTCGATGTGGGCGCTGCCGGTGGCGACCAGCGAGGCAAGCTGCTGGCCGGGCGTCACGTAGGTGCCGACCTCGAAGGCCTTGTTGCCGACCACGCCGTCGACGGGCGCGCGGATCTCGGTGAAGGAGAGGTCGCGGTTGGCCTTGTCGAGGGCGGTCTGCAACGTGCGGCCGGTGGCTTCCGCCTCGGCCTTCTGCGCCTTGAGCACCTCGATGTTGGCCTCAGCCACGGCGACGGCGGCCTCGGCGGAGGCCAGCGCGGCGCGGGCGGCGTCGCGGGCGGTGCGGGCGTCGTCGAGCTGCGACTGGGCCGACACCTTGTTCGATACCAGCGTCGACTGGCGGTCGAAGTCGATGTCCTTGGATTCCAGCGTGGCCTCTGCCGAAGCGACGCCGGCCTTGGCCTGGGCCACCTGCGCCTCGCCGGCGAGGATCTGCTTGTCGATGCGGGCGATGGTGGCGAGGTTGCCGGTGAGCGCGTTCTCGGCCTGGGCGACGGCCAGCGCGTAGTCGCCGCTGTCGACGCGGGCGAGAACGTCGCCCTTCTTGACCAGCTGATTGTCGGCCACCATCACCTCGGTGACGTAGCCGGAGGCCTTGGCGGCCAGCGTGGTGATGTCGGCGGCCACATAGGCGTCGTCGGTGGAGACCAGGAAGCGGCCATCGGTCCACCAGGCATAGCCGGTCTTGCCGCCGAACCAGGCGGCGACGCCGAGAAGGGCGACGAGGATGAGCCGGCCGGTGATGCCGCGCTTCTTCTTGGGCTCGGCTGCCGGCGCGGCCTGCGTGGCGGCGTGATGAGGCGCCTCGCCGACGGGCTTGTGCGCGGCCTCGGCGGCCGGGCGGATCTGAGTGACAGTGGCTTCCGAGCCGTCGCTCTCGTGAGCGGCGTTCGCTTCGCGCTTGGCCATTGAAATCTCCATCTGTCCGTGGGGCGGACGGCGCGGGCTGATGGTGCTCCGCGACTAAAGTCTTAAGTGTTGTTCCTATGCGTCAAAGGTGTTATCTCATGACCGAACCGTTCGGTCAATCGCAGTATTGGCGCTTGGTTGACGATTTGGCCCTTTCGGGGGCAGTCTCAGCAAAACGTGATCGTGGCGCCGGATTTCCGTGAACGCCGATCGCCAAAAGGCAGGCTGGCCCTCGGGTCGCAAATGCCGACAATGAACGACGCGGGCGGAATCAGCGCCGCGAGGGCAGGGGTGGATGAGCAAGGTAGCGGCGCAGCCCGGCGGCACGGTGGCCGGCGCGGAAGGGCACGACAAGGAGAAACGGCGGCAGATCCTCGATGGCGCCCGCGAGGTGTTTCGCGCCAAGGGCTACGAGGGCGCCTCCATGGACGCCATCGCCAAGGCGGCCGGCGTCTCCAAGGGCACGCTCTATGTCTACTTCACCAACAAGGACGAGCTGTTCGAGCAGCTGATCGCCGACGAGAAGCAGGGGCTGGCCGCCGCGCTCGACGCCTTCCAGCCGACGGCCGAAAGCTTCCGCGACAATCTCCGGGCCTTCGCCATCAGCTTCAACGAGCTGCTCACCGGCGAGAACCACATGTCGACCATCCGCATGGTGGTGGGCGCGGTGGAAAAGTTCCCCGCCGTCGGCGCCCTGTTCTTCCGGGCCGGCGCCGAGCGCGGCACGACGCGGCTGACCGAGGTGTTCGGCGAGGCGGTGGCCGACGGTCGCCTGAGGCCCTGCGACCCCACCGTCGCGGCCCACCACTTCATCGCTCTGTGCACCTCCGAGGTGATGAAGAAATCGCTCTTCGGCGCCGCGCTGCGGCCAACGCCGGAAGAGGCCATCCGTATCGTCGACAACGGGCTGGACGTGTTCCTGAGCTACTACCTCGCCAAGGACTGAACCCGGCGCTTGCGCCCGGACGCGCTTCGGGCTCAGGCGGTCTCGTCCGCCTTTTCCAGCGGGAAGCCGGCGGCGCGGACCGCCGCTTCGCGCGAGCGGCTGACGGGCAGGCGGGTGCCGTCGTCGAGCTCGACCAGCAGCGACCGGCTTTCGCTGCGCAGCAGGCGGCGGACGGCGCCGTTGGCCACCCAGTGCGACCGGTGGATCTGAAGGCCATCGCTGTCTTCCAGCTCGGCGAGGGCGTCGGCGAAGCGGATGAGGATCAGCTCGTGGCCGCGCCGGGTGTGCGCTTCGACATAGTGGTCGTAGACGGATACGCGGGTCAGCTCGGTTCCCAGCCGGGTGGGCAGGCGCCGCAGGAAGGCGCTGGCCCTTGCCGGTTCGGCGGATGCCTCTTCGCTCGGTTGTTGCCGTTCGCCGCGTGCCGCTAGGCCGGCCACGGTGGCGATCGCCGCGACGCTGACCAGCACGGTCATCGCGACACGGCCGATATAGGTCGCGGTCGGCTCGGCCTGACGCAACAGCACCTCGATGAGAAGGACCACCACCAGCACCGCCGGTGAGGCGACGACGCCGGCAAGGGCGTAGCGGGCGCCGGCGTGGGCGATGACGCGCAGGCGCGGCTCGACCAGGAGGATGAACAGGGTCGCCATTGCCGCGCTGGAGAAGGCTTCGATGCCGTTGATCGCCAGCGCGCCGAGCGTGTCGCGCCAGCTGTCGTCGCTGGAAATCCCGCTCGCCGTGGTGATCGCCGTGGCCGCGAGCACGATGGCCCGAAACAGGGCGGATCCCACGATGTCGCGCCATCGGCGAAGCGCGGATTGCACGTTGCTACCGTCCACGAAGGGCCCGTCTCCGTTTGCGCAGGACCGCTGGCATCCCTGTCGGGGACGTCGGATGACAGAGGTGCCGGTCGGGTTGGCCGACGGCGTCTTCCTCAAGATGCGAAGGTCCTCAGATGACGATTTCTAGCATGGCGTCGGTGGTGATTGGAACGCCGACCTGGGTCTGGCTGCTGCTGGCATTCCTCCTTTACCGGGGTGTCCTCGCGTCGCGGCCCCGCCGCGTCGGCCTGTGGCGGCCGGTGTTGCTGCCGGCCATCCTGATGGTGCTGTCGGTCGATAGCGGATCGGTCGAGACCTCGCCGGCGGTAGAGGCGGCCTGGCTGCCGGCGCTCGCGGTCGGCCTCGGCGTCGGCGCCCTCCTTGCCGCGCGCCGGCCCATTTCCGTCGAAGCCGGCCCGCCGCCAACCATCCTGATGCCCGGCGGCTGGCACACGCTCGGCCTGATCCTGGCGATCTTCAGCGTCCGCTATGTCGAGGGCGTGATGACGGCGATCGATCCGGCCACGGCGGCGGCCGTCGGAACGAAGGTGGTGTTCGCCCTTCTGCGCGGCCTGTTCTCGGGCATCTTCCTCGGCCTCGACCTGACGCTGGTGGCGCGGGGCTGGCTGAGGTTGCGCGAGCAGGAGGTCGCACGCTGACGCCGGCCGAAGAATGTCGCTGACCTTGCAAGGCGGCCCCCCGATGAGGCACAAGGCCACGCCGCCCGCCGGCGGCGGGTTGTCCTGCCGCCCCTTGACGAAGTGAAGCCGACGGTTCCTGCGAGGGCGGTTGAGGCGGGAGATCAAACCGTGCGGCATGTGCCCGGCCAGAGGTTCGGCGGGCACTTATTGGAGATAGCAATGAGACCGATTTCCGCCTTTCTGATCGCCATCAGCCTGTCCGGCCCCGCCTGGGCCGCCAGCGCCGAACTGAAGGATCAGATCTGGTCCGGCGAGAACGACAAGGCCATCGCGGAGATGAAGAAGGATCCCGCGTCGATCAACGCCGATCTCGAGGGCTTCAAGCCGCTGCATCTGGCCAGCATGGTCGGCAATCTCGAACTCGCCAGCTTCCTTGTCGACAACGGCGCCGACGTCAACGCCCTGGACTTCGAGGGCTACTCGCCGCTGGTGCGCGCCAAGGCCAACGGCAACGAGGACATCGCCAAGCTGCTGATCTCCCACGGCGGCAAGGAACTGCGGCCCTGATCGCGGGCGCCGGGTGATTGCGAAGGGGCGGCCGGACGCGGCGTGCCCTTGCCAAGGCAACAACGGCCCCAGCCCCACCCACTCGGCGTCCCATATCGGCGTTGCGTTCCATCCTGCCCGAGATCCTCTGCCTGCGCAGAGGAGGACAGCTTGATAATTTGGGGGCGAGCCGGGCGAGCCAGTGTGCGGTTTCGCCTATATAATCCTGTCCTCCTCTGCGAAAGCAGAGGATCTCGGGCAGAAAGGAACGCAAGGCGGGCATCGGGCTACCTTCGGTGAAGCCGCCGACACAACAAGGAACCTGAAATGACCCATGTCGTTGCGCTCATCCATGAGGAAGACGGCGTTTTCGGTATTTCCTTTCCGGACTTTCCTGGCTGCGTCTCCACGGCCGACAATCTCGATGACGTGATGGCGCGCGGCGCCACGGCGCTGACCTTCCATGTCGAAGGCATGGTCGAGGATGGCGAGGCGCTTCCGGTGCTTCGGTCCGCCGAAGCCATTCGTCGGACCGAGGATGTCGATGGGGCTATCATCGCGGCGGTGAGGGCCTGAGCGAAGTTTTTGCGGCGCAGCCAAGGGTTGAAATATCTCTTGCCGCCCGAGTGAGACTGTGCTCTCCTGAGGGTGGCCAGTGCAGCCTGCCGCTCGCGCCGCAAGGTTGGGTGAATGC
>JAUVXG010000078.1 GCA_030603685.1 Pleomorphomonas sp. | reverse complement strand
GTGATCCCGTAGGGAGCCGTGAACCTGAAGGCCAAACCTTCAAGGTCGTGTATCAGATTCGGACGCCTTGCCCTCCTGACCCCATCATGCGGCGGCTCGACGTCGACCGCGAAGAGAAGCGAGTGTCTCACGGAGCGAATGACACCGGTGACGAAATCACAAGGAGCAGCTTGACTCCAAACACCCCAATCAGAGAGGCTCCCTGTTTCATAGAGCCTGATATGGGCCGCTCCCCTCTCCCATCACCCCGCCCCCACCACCGCCCCTCTTGCATGCCCCCGGATCGCCGTGGGCGGGAAACCGAAGCGGCGGCGGAAGCGGATGGCGAAGCGGGAGGCGGACTCGTAGCCGACTTCCAGCGCCACGCGGTTGACGGAGAGATCGGTCGATTGCAGCAGCAGCATGCCCTGGGCCATGCGCACGTCGGCGATGAGATCGCCCAGCGTGGTGCCCTCGGCGGCAAGGCGGCGGCGCAGCGTCGCCTCGCTGACGGCGAGACGGTCGGCCACCTCCGCCGCCGGCCAGCGCGCATCGGCCGACCCCTCGATCAGCCGCCGCACCCGCACGGCAAAGCTCGGGCTTTCCGCCGACGAGAAGCGGATGCCCTGAAGCGACAGCCAGACCAGAACCTCGGTGAGCCGGTGCCGCGCCACCGCCTCGGGCACCCCGTCGGTATCGCCGATCGCCTCGATGGCCCGGTCGAAGGCAGCGGAAAACGATGCGTCCAGCCGGCCGAACGCCGCCACGCCCTTCACCGTCGCCCCCTCGCCGCCGCGCTCGACGGCGGCGACGATGGTGGGGTCCCACACCAGCCAGCGCGCGCCATAGCGGCCGCGTTCCGACAGGCGATTGGTCACGTCGAAGGTCTGCCCGCCGGCCAGCGCCACGCCCTCGCCGCCCGCCACGACCCACGCCCCGCCGGGCGCCTCCAGGGTCTTCGAGCCATGATCGACGACGATCAGCGTCGGACGGTCGACGACGACGCGGCTGAACCGGAGATCGCAGCCCTGGGCGACGCTGGCCGTGAAGCCGACGCCGGGGCGGTTGAGCAGCGCCTTGGCGTGGTCGCTCATGTCACCCCCCGGCAGACGGCGCAGAGCTTGTTGCCGTCGGGGTCGCGCACATAGGCGAGATGCACCGGCCCGACCATCGGGTTGTGGCGGATGCCCGGCGGGTCCTCGATGGACACGCCGCCATGGGCCACCGCCATGTCGTGAAAGGCCCGGACACCCTCGGGCGAGCCGCATCGGAAGGCAATGGTGCCGCCGTTGGCCGGGCTCGCCGGACGATCGTCGATCGGCTGGCTGACGCAGAACGATCCGCCGTCGTGCCGGTAGAACAGCCTGACATGGCCGCTCGCCGCCACGTTGCGAACCGCCGCCCCCGCCCCCAGCGTGCCGAGCACCGCGTCATAGAAGCGCCTGGACCGCTCGATGTCGTTCGTCCCGACCACCACGTGATTGATCATGTTTCCGCTCCGAAGTGCCGATGACGGAAACCTAGCACCGTTCACCGCCATTTTCGGTGCGATCTCGCTCTCTTTCGGTGCCGATCCGATCAGCATGGGAGGAAAGCGCCGCGCCCTGTCGACCGCTCGCATCTCTTGCGCCACCTTCGGACGCTTCGCGCCTCCACCGCTCAGCCTCCACCACCGCACACCATTGAAATGTCGAAAGGATCTCTCCTCCTGCCCATCCCTAGACGGCCGGGGGACGGCTCAAGTCTCCGCGCGAAACGGCGGGCAACACGTTGTATCCTCGGACTACACGCTGTACGCGAAGCGACAAAATGTCTCAAAAACTATTGCGAATCGAAAAATATGAGGTACTATGAAGCATAAGAAAACAACGAAAGTCGTCACGGCGAAAATGCCGGAGGCAACTCACGGGGAGGAAGGCGTCATGGCCGACGTCACGCCGGAAGCGGAGGAATCCGTTTCCCTGATGACCCGGTTGTCGCAGGCGGATCTCAGCTCCGCCGAAAAGCGACTGATCGAGACGCTGTTCTCCCTGGCCGACTACGAACTTGCCACGCTGACCTCGTCGGCTCTGGCGGAACGGGCCGGCGCCTCCAGAGCGACGGTGGACCGGCTAGCCCGCAGGTTCGGTTATGCGGGCCAGAAGGAAATGAGACACGCTCTCCTCAGGGAGAGCCGCGCCATGCGGGCCGGCGTCGACGAGATCGTGACGCCGTCCCCCCAGATCGCGCTTGAGGATGGGCCGCTGGAGATCGCCTACAAGGTGTTCAACAACGCCTCCGTCCGAGCGCTGAAGTTTGCCGAATTGCTGGCCCAGACAGACGTGTTGCCGCGCCTCGTCGCGGCGATGCACGACGCGCGCTCGATCCAGCTGTTCGGCGCCGGCGCCTCGGCGGTGGTTGCCCTCGACATGCACCAGCGCCTGGTCAGGTTGGGGCTCAGGATCAACGTGGCTCAGGACGCCCATACCCAGATCGCCCAGGCGGCGCTGATGGGCGAAGGCGACCTGGCGGTGGCGATTTCCTTCTCGGGCATGACCCGCACCACGGTGGAAGCGGCGGCAACCGCCCGTTCGCGCGGCGCCAGCGTGGCGGCCATCCTGGCCAAGGCCCAGTCGCCGCTCGGCGACATCGCCGACCTCAAGGTTCTGACGCCCCCCGGCGTCGGGTTGTTCGGCACGGATGCGTCGATGACGCGCATCCTGCAGATGATGCTCAACGAAGTGCTCTTCCACTGCCTGGCAGTGAAGGACGTCGGCCTGCTCGAGAACGTTCAGCGGATCGACGCAGTGCTCAACAGCGAAAAGATCGGAGCCGGAGATTTCCGCCGCCGACATTTAGGGAGCGAGGACCGTGACCGACAGGAAGGACATCGAGAAACTTGAGGCGTCCGCGCGACGAATAAGGGCGCATATCCTCACGCAGATCAACGCGGCCGGTTCCGGCCACCCCGGCGGCAGCATGTCCTGCGTGGAGATCCTGGCGGCCCTGTTCTCCCACCGCGCCGGTGCCGGCGCCACCTGGTTCGGCCGCAACGCGCGGGACCACGTCATCCTGTCCAAGGGGCACGCCGCCCCGGCTCTTTACGCCACCTTCGCCGAAGTCGGCATGATCCCCGAAGCCGAACTCAAGACGCTCCGCCAGCTCGGCAGCCGCCTGCAGGGCCACCCCGACCGCACCCGCCTGCCGGAAGTGGAAATGTCCACCGGTTCGCTCGGCCAAGGGCTCTCGGTCAGCCTCGGCATCGCGCTGGCGCTCAAGCTGCGCAACGAGCCCTTCTATTCCTATGCCGTCCTCGGCGACGGCGAGATCAACTCCGGACAGATCTGGGAAGCCATCGCCTACGCCGGCGCCAACAAGGTGAGCCGCCTCGTCGCCATTCTCGACGCCAACGGCATCCAGAACGACGGCCGCATCGAAGAGGTGCTGGAACTGCGTCCCTATGCGCCGAAGCTCGAAGCCTTCGGCTGGGCGGTGCGCGAATTCGACGGCCAGAACATGGCCGAGGTGGTCGACGCCGTCGACTGGGCCTCGTCGGACGCGCCGGGCGACAAGCCCCGCTTCCTGATCGCCCACACCACCAAGGGCGCAGGCGTTTCCTTCATGTCCGATCGGGCGGACTGGCACAGCCACACGATCAGCGACGAACAACTGAAGGCCGGTCTTGAGGAGGTCATGGGCTGATGGCTGCTACATCCACCAATGCGCCCGAGGGCTATGTGTCGCTCCGCGACGTCTTCGGCGACGCCATCATGGCGCTCGGCGCCCGCGACCCGCGCATCCTGATGCTGGATGCCGACCTCGCCAGTTCCACCCGGACGATGAAGTTCAAGAAAACCTATCCGGACCGCCACTACAACTTCGGCATCGCCGAGCAGAACATGGTCGGCGCCGCCGCCGGCTTCGCCATCGCCGGCTACATCCCCTTCGTCAACACCTTCGCCTCCTTCCTGACGCGCCGGGCTTGCGATCAGATCGCCGTCTCCGTCGCCTATCCCAATCTGAACGTGAAGTTCTTCGGCTTCCACGGCGGCATCAATCTCGGCGAGGACGGCGCCACGCAGCAGGCGGTCGAGGATCTCGCCATCATGCAGGGCATCCCCGGCATCCGCTGCTACGCCCCGATCGACGGCAACGATCTGGCCCGCGTCATGAACGAGGTGGCCGACGTCGACGGCCCCACCTACGTCCGCCTGTCGCGCTTCCCCTCGCCGCTGGTCACGCCGGCCGTCGCTTCCGACACCGAGCGCGCCGCCGCCTGCCGCGTGCTCACCGAGGGCAAGGATCTCCTGGTGCTCACCACCTCGACGCTGGCCGCCAAGGTGATCGAGGCTGCCAACGCCCTGAAAGCCGAGGGCATCGGCATCCGCCTTCTCGGCATCACCCGGCTGAAGCCGCTCGGCGAGGAGATCGCCGCCGAGGCCAAGGCCTTCGCCGGCAAGTCCATCGCCGTCGTCGAGGAACACTCGATCCACGGCGGCCTTGCCGACGGCCTGTCGGCGCTGCTCGACGGCGCCGGCATCGCCCACCGCATCGAGCGCATCGGCGTGCCCGACCGCTTCGGCGAGTCCGGTCATCCCGACGCCCTGCTCGAAGCCTTCGGTCTTGCCGGAGCACCGCTCAGGGCGCGACTGAAGGCGACCGCCAAGGGGTGAGGAGAGCACCCCGGTGGCTACATGGCGCGGTCGGCCGGGAGCCGGCCGCCGAAGGAAAGGTTTTTCACATCGCCTGAATGAAGAGATCGGCGCGCGGCCGGAAAATCCGCGCATCCTTGGGAGGAACGACCATGAAAAAAGTGCTGGTATTGGGTGCGACGCTGTTGAGCGCCAGCATCCTGTCGAGTGCCGCATTCGCGGCCGACAAGCAGGTGACGGTCTGGTCCTGGTTCATCCAGAGCACCATGCAGAAGTCGATCGACGCTTTCGAGAAGGCACACCCCGGCGTCAAGGTGACCTACACCTATTACAACTACTCGCCGGAATACATCACGGCCCTCAAGGCCGCCGCCGCCTCCGACAGCCTGCCGGACGTGATCGGCCTGCAACCCGGTTCGCTCACCCAGCAGTATCGCGATCATCTTTCCCCGGTCAACGAACTGGCGGCCAAGGAGTGGGGCGCCGACTGGGCCGACAAGGTCTTCCCCGTCAACCGCAAGCAGATGCTGATGGGCAACCCGCCCGGTGACGCCAACTACTACATCATCCCCCAGGAATCGCAGGTCCTGTGCATCTGGTACAACCGCAAGACCTTCGAAAAGCTCGGCATCGCCGTGCCCAAGACCTATGACGAACTGAAGGCCGCCGCCCAGAAGCTCAGCGACGAAGGCTACCTGCCGCTGTTCCAGGGCGCCGCCGACGGCTGGCAGAACGAGAACGTCTTCCTGATGCTGGCCAACCAGTTCGCGCCCGGCCTCACCGACAAGGCCCAGGCCGGCGAAGCGCCGTGGACCTCGCCCGAACTCGTCTCGGCCATGAAGGCGTGGAAGGGCCTCTTCGACGACGGCATCTTCCAGAAGGGCGCCCTCGGCGCGCACGCCTACCCCACCGGCGCCCAGCTGTTCGCCCAGGGCAAGGTGGGCATGATGGCGCTCGGCTCCTGGTGGATGCAGGAAAGCAAGTTCCCGCCGCCGCTGTCCGAATTTGTGCAGAACATGGACGGCTTCGACTTCTTCTATCTGCCGCCGGTGCCCGGCTCCACCATGGCCAGCCCGCCGGTCGGCGGCGTCGACATCGGCTACGGTCTGACCAGGAACGGGGCCGAAAACCCGGAAGCCTGGACCTTCCTCGCCTCGCTCACCAACGGCGAAGCCTTGCAGGAGGCGCTGAACGACCTCAACGACCTGCCGGCCTTCGCCGGGCATGAGCCCAAGGGCGACGTGTCCGATCACGTCAAGGACCTCTACAAACGCTTCATGGAGGATCTGCCGAAGGCCGAGAACCAGCGCTTCGCCATCCCGGCGATCAGCGAGGCCCTCGACAACGCGCTTGCCGCCGTCGCGGCCGGCAGCAGCGAGCCCGAGGCGGCGCTGGCGACCGTGCAGGCGGCGACCGACAAGGCGCTCGGCAAGTAAAGGCTCCTCCCCCCGATCCGGGGCGTTTGCCAGAGCCGGGCTTTCAAGGCCCGGCCGAGGCAGGCGCCCCGGAGGCGGAGATCCGCCGGAAACGGCGTGTTCGCACGGAATGTCAGGCCCTGTTCGGAGAAGTCATGTCAGCCATATCGGGGAGAGCCTTTGAGCAGGCGCCGAAGCACTATCGCCGCTTCGCCGGACCATGGACCTATCTGTTCCTGCTGCCGGCCGTGGCGCTGTTCGTCGTCTTCATCGCCTACCCCATCGTCTGGGTGCTGGGCGAGAGCTTCTTCAGCGTCGGCAACGACAGGGTCAACCGCTTCGTCGGCCTCGACACCTACCTGTCCGTTCTGGCCGATCCGGTGTTCTGGATCGTCGTCCGCAACATGGTCCTGTGGGGCCTCATCACCATTCCGGTGCAGATGATCATCGGCGGCACCATCGCCTATTTCATCGAACGGCACACCGACACGTGGCGGGGCTTCTTCCGCACCATGTTCTTCCTGCCGGTGGTCACCTCGGTGTCGGTCATCAGCCTTGTCTGGGTGCAGAGCTACGCGCCCTACTACGGCATCGCTCAGGAATACCTCAAATATCTCGGCATCGAGATGGCGTCGTCGCCGATCGGCGATCCGTCGACGGCCATCTTCGCGCTGATCGTCGTCAACATCTGGCAGTGGACCGGCTTCTCCATGCTGATGTACGTCGCCGGCATCGCCAACCTGCCGACCGAGGTGCTCGACGCGGCCCGCGTCGACGGCGCGCGCGGCCTGCGGCTTGCCTTCAGCGTCATCATCCCCATGCTGTCGCCGGTCACCAAGTCGCTGTTGCTGCTCGGCGTCATCGGCACGCTGCAGACCTTCCCCATCGTCCAGCTGATGACCACCGGCGGGCCCAACCACGCCTCGGAGGTGTTCGGCACCTACGTCTTCCGCACCTCCTTCGTGCTCGGCGACACCGGCCGCGGCGCCACCATCTCGGTCATCGTGCTGCTGCTGGCGCTGATCCTGTCCATCGTCCAGATCGTCTATCTCGGCGCCAAACTCTCCCCGTCGGGACGCAAGGAGGAGGGAGCCTGATGCGCCGCCGCCACCACCCCACCCTCAACCGCGTCGTCGTCCACGTCGTGCTGCTGCTGGTCCTGGCGGTCTGGATGATCCCGGAAGTCTACATGCTGTCGATCGGCCTGCGCACGCCCGCCCAGGCCTTCGACGCGGCGCTGTTCGTCTGGCCTCTCACCTTCGACAACTTCCTCACCGTCATCGGCGACAATCCGCTGGCCGGCTTTTTCCTGAACAGCCTCATCATCACGCTGGCGACGGTGGCGCTGGTCGTCGCCTTCTCCTCGCTGTTCGCCTTCGCCTGCGCGGTGCTCAACCTCAGGGGCTCCCTGACGCTCTACGCCACGCTGCTCACCACGCTGATGGTGCCGCTCGCCTCCCTGGTGCTGCCGCTCGCCATCCTGCTGAAAACCTTCGGCTGGGTGAACACCTACGCCGGCCTCATCTTCCCCTACGCCGCCCTCGGCGTGCCCTTCGCGGTGGTGGTGCTCAAGGCCTTCATGGAGGATTCCCCCAAGGAGCTGTTCGAGGCGGCGCGGGTCGACGGCTGCAACGCCTGGCAGACCTACTGGCACGTCGCGCTGCCGCTCGTCCGGCCGGCGCTGGTGTTCGTCGGCATCTGGCAGTTCATCACCACCTGGAACGAGTTCTTCCTGGCGCTGATCATCCTGACCCGCGACGAAGTGAAGACGCTGACCATCGTGCCGATGCAGTATTCCGGCCTCTACATGGCCAACCCCGGCGCCCTGTTCGCCATCCTCACCCTGATCGCCCTGCCGCTGATCCTGCTCTACGTGGTGGTGCAGCGCGCCTTCGTCCGCGGCCTTCTGGCCGGCGCCGTGAAAGGATGATGCCCCAATGACCCAGGCGATCAAACTGATCGGCATCGACATCGGAACGTCGTCGGTCAAGGCCGTGCGCATCCGGGCGGATGGCGACATCGTCGTCGAGGCCGCCGTGTCCAGGCCCTACGCGGCCGACAACGCGCCGACCCGCGACCCCGCGCTGTGGGCGCGGCTCGCCGAGGAGGCGCTCGTGGCGCTCACCGGCAACGAGACGGTCTCGGCCATCGGCTTCACCGGCCAGATGCACGCCATGGTCGCCCTCGACGACCAGGGCGCGCTGGCCGCCCCGGTCCGGCTCTGGCTCGACATGGACGGCGCCCCCGACCTCGACGCCTTCGTCGCCGCCTATCCCGGCAGCTTCGCCCGCGAGACCGGCAACATTCCCCTGCCCGACTTCACGCTCGCCAAGTGGCTGTGGGCGCGGCGGCTCGATCCCGGCCTCACCGGCCGGGCGAGCGGCCTCTACTGCGCCAAGGACTATGTCCGCGCCGCGCTCGATCCGTCGGCGCCCTTCGTGGTCGACCGCAACGAAGCCACGGGCATGCAGGTGTTCGACCCCTTCGCCGACCGCTGGCATGACGGCCTGATCGAGCGGGCCGGCCTTCCCCGCGCCGCGCTGCCGAGGCCGGTCGCCGCCACCGAGGCGGCCGGCGCCTGGCGCGGCATTCCCATGGTGGTCGGGGTCGGCGATCAGGCCGCCGCCGCCCGCGCCATCGGCTCCCTGGTGCCCGGCGTCGCGTCGCTGTCGCTCGGCACCTCCGGCGTGCTGTCGATACCCTTGATGAAATCCGCCCTGCCGGCCAACTGGGACGGCGCGTTCCACCTGTTCCCGACCGGCTTCGACGACAACTATCAGGTGATCGGCACGGTGCCGGCCTTCGGCGCCACGCTGCGCTGGCTCGAGGGGCTGTTCGGCCGCCCGATGGCCGAGCTCGATGCCGCGGCGTCGAGCCTGCCGCCGGGGCGGGGGCGGGAGCTGTTCGTGCCCTATCTGGCCGGCGCCGGCGCGCCGCACCCCCATCACCATCTCGCCGCCGCGCTTTCGGGCCTCACCGTCGCCTCCGGCCTCGCCGCCATCGTCCGCGCGGTCTACGACGGACTGGCGCAGGAGCTGGCTGCCATCGCCCACGAGGCGGCGGCGATCGGCGCCCCGAGCGACGTGGTCCTCCTGTCCGGCGGCGCCACCCATCTGCCCGGCCTCGTCGCCACCCTCGCCGCCTTCCTGCCCTGCGAGTGCCGTCTGGTCGACGCCGCCGAAGCCAGCGCGGTCGGCGCCGCGCTCGCCGCCCTCGACCATCTGCGGTCGGACAGCCGCCTCTGTCTCGGCACCGCCGCCGTCCCCCGCGTCCAGTCCCTCGCCATCAGGGACGACTGGCGCCGCGCCCGCGAAACCGCGCTCGCCGACGGCGGCGTCCAACACAAGGACTGATCGCAATGTCCAGGCTTGAACTTCAGTCCGTCTCCAAGTCGTTCGGCGCCCTCGAAATCATTCCCGCCCTCGACCTCGTCATCGAGCATGGCGAGTTCTGCGCCCTGGTCGGCCCGTCGGGATGCGGCAAGTCGACGCTGCTCAGGATCATTGCCGGCCTGGAGCCGGCCACCTCCGGCCGGGTGCTGGTCGACGGCGAGGACGTCACCGGCGCCGAGCCGCCCGAGCGCGGCGTCGCCATGGTGTTCCAGTCCTACGCGCTCTATCCGCACATGAGCGTGTCCGCCAACATCGGCTTCGGGCTGAAGATCGCCCGCAAGGCGGCGGACGAGATCAGGAGCAAGGTCGACGAGGCGGCCCAGAAGCTGCATCTCGACGCTCTGCTCAAACGCATGCCGCGCGAGCTCTCCGGCGGCCAGCGCCAGCGCGTCGCCATCGGCCGGGCGATCACCCGCGATCCCCGCATCTTCCTGCTCGACGAGCCGCTCAGCAACCTCGACGCGGCGCTCCGGGGCGGCATGCGCGTCGAGATCGCCCGCCTGCGCCAGAGCCTCGACGCCACCATGATCTACGTCACCCACGACCAGGTGGAGGCGATGACGCTCGCCGACCGCATCGTGGTGATGAACAAGGGCCGCATCGAGCAGATCGGCGCGCCGATGGACCTCTACCACAAGCCCGTCAATCGCTTCGTCGCCGGCTTCATCGGCTCGCCGTCGATGAACTTCTTCGACGCTGACCTGTCCGGCCGGGCCGGCGGAAACGTGCGCCTGCGCCTTGCCGACGGCACGGAGATCGTCGCCGCCGAGGGCCCGGCGCCGCTGCCCGAAGCCCGCGTGACGCTCGGCATCCGCCCCGAGCATATCGAGTTCGGCGAGGGCCTTGCCGGGGACAATCGGGTCAGCGGCACCGTCCAGGTGGTCGAACGCCTCGGCTGCGACACGCTGCTGCACATCGACCTCTCCGGCAGCCCGATGGTCATGCGCCAGCCGCGCGACCTGCCGGGCATCCGCGCCGGCGAACGCGTCACCTGCCGCTTCCCGGCCGAATCCTGCCACGTGTTCGCGGGCTGACCCAAGGCGCGGCGCCCGATCTCGCCGAGACATCGCCCCCCTTTGCGCGTCGCCCCCCAAAAGAAAACCGGCCCGAACGTGTCGAGCCGGTCCCGCCTTGAGGTCGTGGACGATCAGTTGGCGGCAGCTGCACCGGCCTGGGCAACGGCCATGTCATCCTCGACGGACGAACCGGACACGCCGATCGCGCCGATGATGACGCCATCCTTGTCCTTGATCAGCTCGCCGCCGCCGAAGACCACGAGGCCGTCGTTGGTGACTTCGATGCCGTAGAGCGGCTGGCCAACCTGGGCCAGATCGCCGAGGTCCTTGGTCGGCATGTTGAACAGGCGGGCGGTCTTGGCCTTCTTGATCGAGATGTCGACGCTGCCGAGGAAGGCGCCTTCCATGCGGGCGAACGCCTTGAGGTTGCCACCGGCATCGACGATGGCGATGTTCATCAGCGTGCCCTGTTCCATGGCCTTGGCCTTGGCGGCGTCGATGGCCTTGTCGGCTTGCTCAAGGGTGATGTCACCCGGCAGGATCAGCTTGGAAGCATCGGCGGCGAGAGACGCGCCGGCCATCAGAGTGGCAAGCGCGAATGCAATAACGGCTTTACTGGACATAGTAACTCCTCCTGCAAAGACCGGGCGCCTCTCCTCATCCGGCAAGTTGATATTTACGCTTTCACGCGGAATGCTTTTCGAACAAGAGCCCGCAGTGCCGCAACACTACGGCCCACCCACTTTGCACCCGCGTGTTAAGGTGTAACATTGAAAAATATACCGATCCAACACTATCCACCGCCTGGGTATTTTCCCGGATGGGATTGCGAAGATGCAGAGCCAGCATCGTTGAGAGCCACTCCCACTTTTGCTGGAGTTCCCCTAGAGGACATGGCGCCTGATATAGGCCGCATCACCTTCTCGTCCTGAGGTCCTGGCCTTCGCCAGGATGACAGTTAATTGATATAAAACAAAGAGATGCGTTGCGTTTCCGCTGCGCTTCCGGTGATCGAAAGAGGCTCCCGTTCGTATCAAGCTGTCATCCTGCGCGAAGGCGCGGGACCTCAGGCAGAACGAAGCGAGCCGTCGATATAGCGCTCCCATCCCCACCAACAGCATGAAGCGCCGACCCGGTTCTCCCAGATCGGCGCTTCAATATTCTCATGCTCGCGGCAGAGCCTGGAGCGAAATTCGCTGGGGTGCGGCATCCCTGGGTATCCGCTTGGCCCGAAAAGTCTGCAACTTTTCGGGCGGATGCCCTTGGCGACGGCTTCGAGAACCGGAGCGCAGCGGGCATAAGGCCCGTGAGCACCGGAAGCGCAGAAGACTAAGCTAGCTGCCCACCCCAGTAGAATTTCCCCCAGGCTCTCAGAAGAAGCCCAGCTTCTTGGGGTTGTAACTTACCAGCAGGTTCTTGGTCTGCTGATAGTGGTCGAGCATCATGGAGTGGGTTTCGCGGCCGATGCCGGACTGCTTGTAGCCGCCGAAGGCGGCGTGGGCCGGGTAGGCGTGGTAGCAGTTGGTCCAGACGCGGCCGGCCTGGATGTTGCGGCCGAAGCGATAGAGGCGGTTGGCGTCGCGGCTCCATACGCCGGCGCCGAGGCCGTAGAGCGTGTCGTTGGCGATCTCCAGCGCCTCGTCCTCGTCCTTGAAGGTGGTGACGGAGACCACCGGGCCGAAGATCTCCTCCTGGAACACGCGCATCTTGTTGTTGCCCTGGAAGACGGTGGGCTGCACGTAGTAGCCGCCTTCGAGGTCGCCGCCGAGGCGGGCGCGGGCGCCACCGGTCAGCACCTTGGCGCCTTCCTGACGACCGATGTCGAAATAGCCGAGGATCTTGTTGAGCTGTTCCTCGGAAGCCTGGGCGCCGATCATCGTGTCCGGATCGAGCGGGCTGCCCTGCTTGATGGCGTGCACGCGGGTGAGCGCCCGCTCGATGAACTTGTCGTAGATGCTTTCCTGCACCAGGGCGCGGCTCGGGAAGGTGCAGACCTCGCCCTGGTTGAGGGCGAACATCACGAAGCCCTCGATGGCCTTGTCGAAGAAGTCGTCATCCTCGGCCAACACGTCGGCGAAGAAGATGTTGGGCGACTTGCCGCCCAGCTCCAGCGTCACCGGAATGAGGTTCTGCCCGGCATACTGCATGATCAGCCGGCCGGTCGAGGTCTCGCCGGTGAAGGCGATCTTGGCGACGCGTTTCGACGACGCCAGCGGCTTGCCCGCCTCGAGGCCGAAGCCGTTGACGACGTTGAGCACGCCCGGCGGCAGCAGGTCGCCGATGATCTCCATCAGCACCAGGATCGAGGCCGGCGTCTGCTCGGCCGGTTTCAGCACCACGCAGTTGCCGGCGGCGAGCGCCGGGGCGAGCTTCCAGGCGGCCATCAGGATCGGGAAGTTCCAGGGAATGATCTGGCCGACCACGCCCAGCGGCTCGTGGAAGTGGTAGGCGATGGTGTCGTGGTCGATCTCGGAGAGCGTGCCCTCCTGGGCGCGCAGGCAGCCGGCGAAATAGCGGAAATGGTCGATGGCCAAGGGAATGTCGGCGGCCGTCGTTTCGCGGATCGGCTTGCCGTTGTCCCAGGTCTCGGCCAGCGCCAGCCGCTGAAGGTTCTCCTCCATGCGGTCGGCGATGCGGTTGAGGATGTAGGCGCGCTGGGCGACGTTGGTCTTGCCCCAGGCCTCGCGGGCGGCGTGCGCGGCATCCAGCGCCGCCTCGATGTCGGCCTCCTCCGACCGCGCCACTTCGCAGAGCTTCTGGCCGGTGATCGGCGACAGGTTGTCGAAGGTGCGCCCGCTCAGCGCATCCTTGAACTCGCCGCCGCTGTAGTTGCCATACTTGGTGCGGAACGGCAGGTCGGCGGCCTTGACGGTGCTCTGATAGGTCATCTTGTCCTCCCAGACAGGGCGCGCGTTGATCGCGCTGTCCGGAGAGTTGCGTACGCAAAATCCAATATCCAGCCGGCTCACCACCGTCGCGGGCCGCCAGTGTCGCAGTTCTGCGACAGTCGGATGACGGGATGCGGATCAGCCTAGGCGTGGACCGTCCGCTGCTCATGAAGCCCAAGTTTATTCAGCTTCCGATGCAAGGTCGCCCGGCTGATGCCGAGCAACTCGGCGGCGTGCGACACGTTGCCGCGCGCCCGGGCAAGCGCCCGCTGAACCACAGCCCGCTCGCCGGCGGCGAGGTCGTCGGCTTCCTGCTCGCGGGCGATCAGGTCGCCGATCGGGGTGCGGCCGTCGAGGTCCGCCGCGCTGAGGCCGAGCAGCTGCCGGGCGGCGCGGGTGGCGCCGACGATCAGCTCGTGTCCGTCGACGGCCAGCAGCGTATCGGTCCGCCCCTCGGGCGACGGCGCCAGAACGATGCGTCTCCCAGGAAAGGCGCGGCGGAACAGGTCGCACTCGATGCGCCGCGCCGTTCCAGCGGGACGCCGTTGCGGTCGGCCAAGAGCACGCAACAGCCGACGCCGCCGACGGCGGCATGCAGGCGATCCATGGCGCTCTCCGCGCAGGCGATCAGTGGCTCCAGCGGCTGCCGGGCCAGCGTGATCTCATGGTCGGTCAACCGCCAGACCGGCGGGCGCGGCGCCGCCGGGTCGAGCTTGTGCAGCTCCTGCGACCGCTGCCACGACGCCGCGACGACCGAGCGAACCGCCCCGCCGGCGGCCAGCGTATCCCGGATGTGCCGTGCATGAAGTTCATCCGACCTGTCCACGCTTTTCCTCCTCGAGAAGCGTTGGCCACGACGTCCTGAGTCCCCCTGCCCTTGACCGTCCTCCGCGCCGATCCGGTTCCGTCAGACCGACCGGCGCCCTACGGGAAAGCCCCGATAAGGGGATCCTTCATAATCTTGTTTTCCGAGGTAGACAATTCGCCCAAAGGACTCGGAGTGGGCGGTGAACCGACGTCAGGTTGCGGCGAGAGTGATCGGCGATATCCGGGGTCCAGGCGCGTTGGCCGCCCGATACGACCCACACCACCCTCTCGTCCCGAGGTTCTGCGCCTTCGCGCAGAATGACAAGCTATGTATCTGTTTTCATTTATATAAATCTGTCTTCCTGCGCGAAGGCCGCTTGCATTCGCGTGCGAATGCAAGGTGGACCTCAGGCAGAACGGAACGATCGGCCGATATAGCTCTCCGAACCCAAGGCCGCCCGATACGACCCACACCACCTTCTCGTCCCGAGATCCTCTGCCTGCGCAGAGGAGGACAGCCTGATAGAGGCGATGCCAGAGCCGCGAGTTATAAAGGTGCGCAAGCGCTATCCAATTGTTTCCTATATATAAATCTGTCATCCTTGCGAAAGCGAGGACCTCGGGCAGAACGGAACGATCGGCCGATATAGCTCTCCCCATACCCAAGGCCGCCCGATACGACCCACACCACCCTCTCGTCCCGAGATTCTGCGCCTTCGCGCAGAATGACAATCTATGTATCTGTTCTCATTTATATAAATCTGTCATCCTTGCGCAAGCGAGGACCTCAGGCAGAACAAAGCAAGCCGCCGATATAGCGCTCCCTCCCGCTCCCCCTCACCGGCTGAACAGCAACCGCCCCGCGATGCCGGCGAACGGCGTGCTCACCCCGTCCGCCCCTCCACATGGCGCTTGAAGTTGTCGAGGATCGCCTGCCAGCCGTCGCGCTGATACTCCTCGGGAAAGGTCGTCTCGGGATCGAAGCTGACGCTGACGTGGATGCCCTCCGGCCGCTCATGGAACAGCACCTCGGCCGTCCGGTCGCCGAACGCGTACTCGATGCGCTCTTCGGGCACGATCCTCGTGTAGGTGCCGGCAAAGTCGAAGCCCTGGCTGCCGTCCTTCGCCTCCATGCGCGAGGAGAACGCCCCGCCCTCGCGGAGATCGACGCTGGCCGTGGTGGTGTGCCAGTCGTCGGAGGCGGCGTTCCAGGCCTTGATGTCCTCCGGGCTCACATAGGCCCGCCACACCTCGGCGATCGGCGCGGCAACGGTGGTTTCAACGGTGATGCGCATGGTTCTCCCTCCTCCTTGATTGGCAATGACACGCAGTCGCGGCGATTTCCGTCAGGATCGCCGCGAGTGAAGGTGAGAGGGCGCCCGATACTTACCGTTCGCCCTTTTCTGCCCGAGGTCCTGCGCCTTCGCGCAGGATGACAAAATTATATAATAAAAACAAATATCTAGATGTCATCCCGCGCGAAGGCCGCTTGCATTCGCGTGCGAATGCAAGGTGGACCTCAGGACCAGAAATCTCCCCGGCCGATATCACCCTCCCCCATCACCTCCCCACGAAGGTCCCCCTCCAGGCGCCTCCCGCCAGCCTGATCTCGTCGTTGACGATGGGGGCCGACAGCGTGGAGGGCAGTGCCAGCCTCGTCACCAGCGGGACATGCTTCGTGGCCTTGGTGTTGCTCAATGTCACCGTCGTCGCGGCTCCGGACCGGCAGAAGGATGCCTTCCCGCTCAGCCATGGCTTGCCGGCCTTGCTGGCCGAGTAGACCAGACCGCCGGCTCCGTCGGCGATGACGATTGTGAGCGGCTTTCCGTCATCCATGGTCGTCTCTTGCCAGTTGGCCTTTATGCCCCTGGCCTTGAGCTCGGTGACGGAGGTCAGGCAGGTGGCGTGAGCAAGCGTGGCCCCGCCCAGCGTGAAGAGGCAAACAAGCCATCCGAGCTTGGTCGGGCTCATGGTCTTCTCCCGGGGCAGTTCGGCGAAGCGGGAACCGGTTTCGCGCCGTTTTCCTTGCGGACTCCCCTACCCCTCTAGCGCCGCCTCATATCGGGCAAATGACGCCTCCACCAACGCCTTGGCGTCGCCGATCATCTCTTTGCCGTCGAAGGAGCCGTAGAGGTCGGCGAACGCCAGCGGGTCGACCTTGGCCTTCAGCCGGGCCAGCGACTTGCGCCCCAGCGGGATGGCGTTGGGGTAGCTGTACATGAAGCTGGCGATGCGCCTGTCCATGCCGATCTGGATGGCGTCGCCGGGGTAGAGGCTGCCGCCGGGGCGCGGGCCGGTCTTCCACAGGAGCCCGCTGCTGCCCTCGAAATGGCCGGGCAGATGCACGAGGTCGATGGCGTCGGTGAGGGCGAAGCGGTCGCCGCCCCAGAAGCGCAGATAGGGGCTGTCGAAGCTCACCCAGGCCTCGTCCGCCTCGTTGAGATAGATCGGCACGCCGCCCAGCGCGGCGCTCCACTCCAGCATGGCCGAATAGAAATGCGGATGCGAGATGGCGATGGCCTGCACGCCACCCCCGTCCCCGGCCATTCCGGCGATCCGCTCGAGGGCGGCGTCGGTGACCGTGGGCAGGCACTCCCACATCACCATGCCGCCCGCCTGGGGGATCAGGAAGGCGCGCTGGCCGATGGCAAAGCGCGGCGCGAGCTGCAGCGTCATCACCCCGCCGGCATCCTCGAAGCGGATCTCGTGACCGTCGGCCACCTCGGCCGACGTGGTCCAGCGCTGTCCGCCCCAGCCGACATATTGCCGCTCGTCCTGGCAGATGGGGCAACCCTCCATCCGCTCCGCCTCGGGATATTGCGTGCCGCAGGTGACGCAGACGGGAACCCGTGACAGCTTCGACGCGTTGACTTGGATCATTGCCTTGCCCCTGTCATCGTGGTTATCTTGACATCAAGATAACAGGAGATGTCTTGATGTCATGACAACCAGACAGTGCGCAGGACGGCGTCGACGCGCGGCGCGCGCAATGGGCGGCCGAGCTGCCCGATCTCGACACGGCCGGCATGGCCATTCTCGGCCGCATGCGCTGGATCACCCTCAGCCTGCGCCCGCCCATCGAGGCGATCTTCCGAAAATACGGCATCGACAGCGGCGAGTTCGACGTCATCGCCACGCTGCGCCGCTCCGGCCCGCCCTACTGCCTGCGCCCCACCGAGCTCTACCGCTGGCTGATGATTTCCTCCGGCGGCCTCACCGCCCGCCTCGCCCGCCTGGAAAAGGCCGGCCTTATCAGCCGCCTGCCCGACCCGGACGACGCCAGAAGCATGCTGGTCCAGCTGACGCCCGAAGGCGCCGACCTCACCGAACGCGCCTTCCGCGAAGACATGGCCTTCGAAAGCAAGGTGCTCGCCGCCCTGACGGCGGACGAACAGGCCACGCTGGAAAGCCTGCTCCGCAAACTGGCCCTGTCGGACCTCAACCCGGAGGTGGGGACGCAGAGCTGAGGGATGGGGCGCCCTATATCCGCCTCGCGCCCCACTCGTCCTGAGGTCCTGCGCCTTCGCGCAGGATGACAATCTATGTATATGTTTTCATTTATATAAAGCCGTCATCCTGCGCGAAGGCGCAGGACCTCAGGACGAGAAATCTCAGGCGCCGATATCGGTCTCTCATCCCGCGTTCGCACCAAGCCATGACCAAGCGTGCCGTCAAGGCGCGCTTGACTAGCTTGGCCGGACGACTTATCTCTTCGGAAGGCAGGCTGACTTCGATGTCGCTGCCATGTCAACCAAGGCCGAAAGGCTTTGGTCTTGTACACCACGGTAATGGACACCTATCAAGGCCCGGCGAAAGCTGGGCCTTATGCTTTTGGTATTCGTATCTTCTGATACAGGCACATCCGCGCATAATAGCCCAGGTTTCGGTAGGACTTCGACTTCTGCTCGATCACCTTGGGGTGACACGAGAGGACCTCCATCCGGACGGAGCAACCGTCCTCGTGGGGGGAGAGGCAGTAGACGACAGCCCATGTGCGCCCGTCGGCGGTTTCGACGAAGATGAGATTGTCTATGCCGCCGTAGCTTCTCGAAATGTACGTCAGGCTGTTGCTGGCAATGCACTGTCCGATCGCGGCGCCGAGAGTCTTGGACATCTCATAACGGTCCGGGTCGAATGTCCGCTTGGTTCCGTGGTGGTCGACGGTATCGTGCGGTTGACCGTGCTTTGTCCGTTCGGTGTAGACGTGGTTCGAAAAGACGACCACGACACTCAGATCGGTCCCCTCACGAACTCCCTTGCCGGGAATCGCTGCGGAAAACGCGTCCAGGTGCGCCAGATCGTAGACAATGCCGCCTACGACGATGGGGGGATGCTTGACAGGGATACTCACACCAAGGCTATAGCTGCAACCGTGTCGTGTGCCAACAGGCATCAAGAGCCCGACCGGGACGAGACGGCGCGCCGCCCATATCGTGCTCCCTCTTCCCCTCCCGCCTTCCCATCTCGGCAATCGCCCCCATATGTCCCTGATACCCCCTTCCGGAACACGAGGCCCCGTCATGCCAAAACGCGCCGGCATCGAGGAAATCAGGAGTTTTTACGCCCGGCTGATGGGCGCCGCCAGCAAGTGGTCCGACCCCCGGCTCGCGCGGGCTTTCGAGACCATCCCGCGCGAGGCCTTCTGCCCTCCGGGCCCCTGGCGCATCGTCTTCCACGGCCGCCCCGTCGACACGCCGAGCGCCGACCCCGCCTATCTCTACCAGGATGTGCTGGTGACGCTTGACGCCGCCAAGGGCATCAACAACGGCGAGCCTTCCCTGCATGCGGCCTGGATGGGCGCCGTCGCCCCTCAGGCCGGCGAGGCGGTGACCCACGTCGGGGCCGGCGCCGGCTATTACACCGCCATCCTGCAGATGCTGGTGCTGCCCACCGGCTCGGTCACCGCCTTCGAGATCGACGAGCGCCTCGCCGAGCTCGCCCGCCGCAACCTCGCACCCATGGAGGGCGTGACCGTGGTCACCGGCGACGCCACAGCCCAGCCGCTGCCCAAATCCGACGTGATCTACGTGAACGCCGGCGTCGCCGCCCCGCCCGTCGACTGGCTCGACGCCCTCAACCCCGAGGGACGGCTGATCTTCCCCTGGCGCCCGAGCGAGGACATCGCCGTGGCGCTGCTCGTCAGGGCCTGCAACGGCGGCTTCGCCGTCACCCCCCTGATGCGCGCCTGGTTCATCCCCTGCGTCGGCGCCTCCGACGAGGTGAAGCCGCAAAAGCTGCCGGAAAGCCCCGTCGCCGTCCGCGCCCTCCGCTCCATCTGGCGCACCACCGACCGCACCCCCGACGACACCGCCCTCGCCGTCTACCGCGATGTGTGGTTCTCGTCGGAGAAGCTGGAGGGTGGCGCGTAAGGGCGCCCTATATCGGCGGCTTGCCCCACTGGTCCTGAGGTCCTGCGCCTTCGCGCAGGATGACAATTTATGTATATGTTTTCATTATATAATACTGTCATCCTGCGCGAAGGCGCAGGACCTCAGGCAGGAAAGAACGAGCGGCCTATATAGGGCGCCCCCTCCCCCTAATCCTCATACCGCCCCGTGCCCTCGCGATCCCGCTCGTAGCTGTGCTTCAGCGAGAACTGCGGCAGCTAGCTTTCGTGGCGGATGGACCATAGTTCGTAGGTCGGCGTCAGCTGGTTGGGGGCGTCGAGGGCGCCGAGGCTCACCTCCACCTCGTCGCCGCTCACCCCGAACACCGACGAGCCGCAGCGCGGGCAGAAGTGGCGGCCCTTGTAATCGGAGGTTTCGCCCTTCACCTCCACCGCCCCCTCGGGAAAGATCGCCGAGGCGTGGAACAGCGCGCCGCTGTGCTTGCGGCAGTCGATGCAGTGGCAGAGGCCCACCCGGTAGGGCCGCCCCGTTGCCTTGAGACGCACGGCGCCGCACAGGCACCCGCCTTCGAACTCCGTCATGTCGGCCTCCTCCAGCCTGAAGGATCGATCAACCCGGCGCGCCGCGCCCCGGTTCCCGGACCGCCCAGAGTCCGGCTCGAAATTCGCTGGTGTCAGGCAAATAGCGACGAGCGCGAGAACCGGAGCGGAGCGGACTTAGGGGTCCGTGAGCACCGGAAGCGCAGCGCTCCAAGCTAGATGCCGACACCAGTAGAGTTTCCGGGCCGGACCTACAATACCAGCGACGGCCCCTCCTCGGCCTGGCTGTCGGGCTCCACGTG
>JAUVXG010000196.1 GCA_030603685.1 Pleomorphomonas sp. | reverse complement strand
CGCGTCATAGTGGAGAATGCTTTTGATCACTGACCGAGAGGACTGACAATGACTGCCAAACGCATCGCCATCGTGCTCATCGACGAGTTCGCCGATTGGGAGCACGGGTTGTTCGCCGCGGCCGCCAGGGCCTGGCTCGGTGCGCGTGTCGATCACTACACGCCCGGTGGCCGCGTCGTGCGGTCGATGGGCGGCCTGAGCGTCACGCCCGAGGCGGCGCTTGAAACGCTGGCGTCCGCTCAGTTCGACGCTCTGGCGGTGATTGGATCTTCCGGTTGGGAAGCCGCCGATGCGCCGGATATCGGCGCCATCGTCCGCGAGGCACTGGCAGCGGGCAAGCCCGTCGGCGCGATCTGCGGCGGGACGCTGGCCGCGGCTCGGGCCGGTGTGCTGAACCAATGCCGCCACACCAGCAACGCTGCCGATTATCTGCGCGATCACGTGCCGGACTACGACGGAGCGCTCTACGTCGAGTCGCCACGCGCCGTGACCGATGGCAGCCTGGTGACAGCACCGGGCACCGCGCCGTCGACCTTTGCGACCGAGTTGCTCGGTCTGATTTGGCCCGACCATCCGATGCTCGGTCAACTGGTCGCAATGACCGCCGCCGAGCACCGCAACGGCTGAACGATCCACCGCCGCGCAAGTCCATGGCTTTGCGCGGCGGTGCCGCTTGCTCTATTGAGAAGCGATGACCTCTCCCGCCGAATCCGCTTCGTCGACCCTTCCGGCCGAGCGCCGTGCCGTTCTCGGCGTGACGCGCTCGGCGACCGACCGCCCTTGGCGCGACCGGCTCGACACGCGCGGCAGCGCGCTCGCCCGCCAGATCGCCCAGGAGGTCGGCCTTCCCGACGTGGTGTCTCGGCTGCTCGCCGCTCGCGACGTGGCGGCGGAGGCGGCCGAAGCCTATCTCAACCCGCAGATCCGCACGCTGCTGCCCGATCCGTCGCTGTTCACCGACATGGAGGCGGCGGCCGGCCGAATCGCCGACGCTGTCGAGAGGGGCGAGAAGGTGGCAGTCTTCGGCGACTATGACGTCGACGGCGCCACGTCGGTCGCGGTCTTCGTTCGCTATCTGCACGGCCAGGGGCTCGATCCGTCCATCTACATTCCGGATCGCCTCGTGGATGGTTACGGCCCCAATCCGCGCGCCGTCGGGGAACTGGCGGCCGGTGGCGCCACACTGCTGGTAACGCTCGATTGCGGCACGTCGAGCTTCGACGCCTTCGCGGAGGCACGGCGGCTCGGACTTGATGTCGTTACCCTCGATCACCACCAGGCCGGTGTCGAGCTGCCGCCGACGCTGGCGCTGGTCAATCCAAACCGGCAGGACGATCTCTCCGGCCACGGCCATCTCGCCGCTGTCGGCGTGACATTCGTCACGCTGGTCGCCGTCAATCGCGAGCTCAGGCGGCGCGGATGGTTCGACCGGCAGGGCACGACGCCTCCGGATCTCCTGGCGCTGCTCGATCTCGTGGCGCTCGGCACCATCTGCGACGTGGTGCCCCTCATCGGCCTAAACCGCGCTTTCGTCGTCAAGGGGTTGTCGGTGTTGAGAGCCCGCGGCAACCGCGGCCTTGCCGCGCTCTCCGACGTGGTCAAGCTCAACGGGCCGCCGACGCCCTACAACCTCGCCTTCATGCTGGGGCCGCGCATCAATGCCGGCGGCCGCATCGGCGACAGCGGTCTCGGTGCGCGCCTTCTGATATCCGACGATCACGTGGCGGCCGGTCGCATCGCCGTCGAACTCGACCGGCTCAATCGCGAACGGCAGGCGCTCGAGGCGGAAGCGCTGGATGCGGCCGAGCTGATGGTCGTCGCGCGGCTGGGCGGAACCGCGCCGCCGGTGATCGTCGAGGCGTCGGCCGACTGGCATCCCGGTATCGTCGGCCTCGTCGCCGCCCGTCTCAAGGAGCGCTACCGCTGTCCGACCTTCGCCATCGCACTCGACGGGGAGGGCGGGGCGGTCGGCTCAGGCCGCTCCATTCCCGGCATCGATCTCGGCGCCGTGGTGCGGCTGGCGCTGGAGCGCGGCCTGATCGCCAAGGGCGGCGGACATGCCATGGCGGCCGGCATTTCGCTGGCGGCGGATGGCGTCGATGCCTTCCGGGCCTTCGTGTCGGCTGCCGTTGCCGATGGCGTGGCGATGGCTCGCGCCGCCGAGGCGCTGGAGGTCGACGCGGCCCTGACGGCCGATGGCGCAACGCCCGAGCTTATCGAAGCGATCGGGCGTGTCGGGCCCTTCGGCTCGGCCCAGCCCGAACCGTTGTTCGTCTTTCCTTCCCACCGGCTGCTTTATCTCGACACAGCCGGCCGCAATCATCTTCGCCTGACGTTGGCTTCATCGGCCGGTACTCGGGTCAAGGCCATGGCCTTCCGCGCCGTCGGGCAGCCGCTCGGTGATTTCCTGGCCGCCAACCGGGGCGGCTCGCTGCATATTGCCGGCCATGTCGATCTCGACTGGTGGCAGGGCGCGCCGCGCGTCAACATCCGCGTGGTCGACGCTGCCGATCCCGTGAAGACCCGCTCCTGAGCGTCTCGCCTCGGGAAGACATCGCCTTTGGCCGAGTTGCCGACGGGCCTGCCTCCGGCTATTGCTGGAGTAGGTGTTTTCATTGATTTGCCTTTGATTGATGTCATTGTCCGGCCGACTGCCGGTTTCCGAGGGGGATATCCATGGTGTCCGTTCGGCGTTTGGCGCGACTTTTCGCGCTCGTGTGTCTTTCGTCGGCGGGGTTGGCCCTCGCCGTGCCGGGCGAAGCGGCCGAGCGGCGGGCGGTCATAACGGAGGGCGCCGACTACTTCGGCGAGGATATCGAGACGCTGAAGGGCGTCGATCTCGGCGACTGCGAGGCGGCTTGCGTGGCCGACGACCGCTGTGTTGCCTTTACCTACAACACCAAGGCTCAGTGGTGCTTCAAGAAGGGCACGGTTGGCGACCTGCGCACCTTTGCCGGGGCCGTGGCCGGCCGTATCGTCTCCTCCGAGGCGACCGATCCCGCCCTTGTCGACACCCGCCTTGAGGAACTCGGCTTCATTGGTCAGCGCTACATCGACGAAGCCCGAAAGCTGGAGGGCGCCATTGCCGACGAGCCGGCGGAAGGCAGGCTCGACAGGCTGCTCGCCGCCAGCGACAAGGCGATCGATGCCGGTGACAACCTGCAGGCCGCCGAGACCCTGCGCAAGGCCATCCGCCTCGATCCCGACCGCAACGATCTCTGGTGGCGCTACTCCGACCAGGCGATCCTCGTACCCAACGACAGTGATCGCCACAGCACCTTCATTCGCGAGTCGACCGCTGCGGCCATCAACGCCTACCTGCGCGCATCGGATGTCGACGAACAGGTCGCCGCTCTCAACTCGCTCGCCAACTCCTTCGTGACGCGTGCCAACTGGGATCTGGGCATCAAGACCTTGCGTCGTCGCCTCGCCTTGCAGGACGACCCCGACTGGCGCTCGGCCTTCGACGACTGGATTGCCCAGCACGGCTTCCGCGTCGCCGACCACTCGGTGGACACGCAGTCGTCGACGCCGCGCATCTGCGTCGCCTTTTCCGATCCCATCGCCCGAAACGATCCGTCGATCACCGGCTATTTCGCCGTGGAGGGCGGCGAGCGGCTTGCGATCGAGGCCGAGGACAACCAGATCTGTGCCGCCGGCGTCGAATACGGCAACCGCTATCACGTCACCGTTCGCAAGGGGCTTCCCGCCAAGGACGGCGAGGAGGCGCTGAACAAGACGGTCGATCTCGACATCTACGTGCGCGACCGCGATCCCTCGGTTCGCTTCATGGGCAAGGCCTATGTGCTGCCCAAGACGCCGAACGCCACCATTCCCGTCGTCTCCGTCAACGTCGACACGCTCGACGCCCGCGTCCTGAAGATCGGCGACCGTAATCTGGTCAATGCCGTCGGCGAGGATCGCTTCCTGAGCCAGCTCGACAAGTGGAGCGCCGACGCCGTTGCCGACCGCGAAGGGCGCGAGGTCTGGTCGGGCCAGATTGCCGTCAAGCGCGATACCAACCGCGAGGTGACCACGGCCGTTCCGGTGAGCGAGCTGGTCAAGATGCTGGAGCCCGGCGTCTATGCGCTGGTGGTGCGCGACATCAACAAGAAGGAAGAGTGGTCGGCCGATGCCACGCAATGGTTCGTGGTGTCCGATCTTGGCCTCGCCACCATGACCGGGAACGACGGCCTGCATGTGGTCATTCGCGCGCTGAGCGACGCCGAGGCCGTTGCCGGCGTCGACCTCAAGCTGATTGCCACCGACAACGAGGTGCTGGGGTCGGCGACCACCGACGACCAGGGATACGCTCGCTTCGACGCCGGCCTCGTCAAGGGCACGGGCGGCGCGGCGCCCCAGCTTCTTCTGGCGACCAAGGACGGCGATTTCGCTTTCCTCAACTTGCAGAAGGCCGCCTTCGATCTGACCGATCGCGGCGTCGAAGGGCGCGATCCGCCGAAGCCGGTCGACGTGTTCATGACCGCCGAGCGCGGCGTCTATCGGCCCGGTGAGGCGGTGAACCTCACGGTACTCACCCGCGATCCGGCCGCCGCGGCGCTGCCCGATGTGCCGCTGACCCTGGTGGTGCGCCGCCCCGACGGAAACGAGTTCATTCGCCAGCTCGTCGCCGACGAGGGCGCCGGCGGTCGCGACCTCACCTTCGACCTGCCCGGTGGCGCGCAACGCGGTACCTGGCGCGCTGCGGCCTACACCGATCCGAAGGCGGCCGCCCTGCAGGAGGTGACCTTCAAGGTCGAGGACTTTCAGCCCGAACGCATCGACTTCGCGGTGAAGACCGACGCCACGTTGCTGCATGTCGGCGAAAGCGTCGACGCCACCTTGCATGCCGACTGGCTCTACGGCGCCCCCGCTGCCAACCTTGCCATCGAAGGCGAGGTCTACGTGACGCCGGCGGCTAACATTTCCTCGGCGCCCGGCTACCGTTTCGGCCTCACCGACGACGATTTCACGTCCGCCGTTCAGGATGTCCAGTCGGACGGCACCGACGAGAACGGCGACGCCGCCATTACGCTGACGACGCCCGAAGTGGCCGATACCACCCGCCCGTTGCAGGCCGCCGTGCATGTTCGCGTGCTCGACACCAATGGCCGGCCGGTCGAGCGCCGCCTGACTCTGCCGGTCTCGACCGGACACGAGCGGATCGGCGTGAAGCCGCTGTTCGACGGCTCGGTGGAGGAGGGTGGAAACGCCGCCTTCGACGTCGCCGTGCTCGACGCCGACTATGCCAGGATCGGCGCCAAGAATCTCAGCTGGACGCTGTCGCGCGTCCAGACGAACTATCAGTGGTACCAGAGCGACGGCTCCTGGGACTATCACGCCATCAAGTCCTCGACCGGGGTCGCCGACGGCAAGCTCGACGTCGAGCCCGGCCAGCCCGCCCGCATCGAGGCGCGCGTCGAGTGGGGCGAGTACCAGCTCACCGTCAGCAGCGCCGACGGCGCCATCATTCCGGTCTCGACCAGCTTCGAGGCCGGCTGGTACGTACCGACGACATCGGAGGAGACGCCCGATCTCCTCAAGATCACGCTGGACAAGCCGCGCTACTCCATCGGCGACACGCTGAAGGCGCATATCGAACCGCGCTTTGCCGGTGTGGCGGTGGTGTCTGTGGTCGACGACCGCCTGATCGCCATGAAGACCGTAGAGGTGCCGGCTGGCGGCTCGACCATCGAACTGCCCGTGACGGCCGATTGGGGGCCGGGCGCCTATGTGACGGCGTCACTGCTTCGTCCGCTCGATCTCGCCGAAAAGCGCATGCCATCGCGTGCGCTTGGCCTGGCCTGGGCCGGCGTCGATCCTGGCGAGCGCCTGCTCGGCGTCGCCATCGACGCGCCGATGGACATGCGGCCGCAGACCGACCTCGACATCGCCGTCAAGGTGGACGGCGGACAGGCTGGCGACGACGCCTACGTCACCATCGCGGCCGTCGACGTCGGCATTCTGAACCTCACGGAGTTCAAGGCGCCGGCGCCTGAGAACTGGTACTTCGCCCAGCGCCGCCTGGGCATCGAGTTCCGAGACCTTTACGGCCAGTTGATCGACACTACGCTGGGTGCTTTGGGCGAGGTCCGTACCGGCGGTGACGGTGGCGGCATATCCAAGCTGATGGGGCCGCCCCCCACCGAGCGGCTGGTGGCCTTCTTCCAGGGGGTGACCAAGGTCGGTGCCGACGGGCTCGTCCATGCGTCCTTCAAGATGCCGGATTTCAACGGCACCGTGAAGGTGATGGCGATCGCCTGGTCGAAGACTGGTGTCGGCCATGCTTCGCGTGACGTGCTGGTGCGCGACCCGGTGGTGATCCAGGCCTCGCTCCCGAACTTCCTCGCACCGGGCGACCGTTCGCGCCTGGCGCTCGACTTCACCCATGTCGAAGGACCGACGGGCGACTTCGCGCTCGACGTGACGGTCGCCGGCGATCTCGTCGGTGTCGATGAGACGCTCGCCAAGGCCACGGTTTCCCTGCCCGAGAAGGGCAAGACCCGCGTGCTGATTCCGATCACCGGCAACGCGGTCGGCGATGAGACCATCACCGCCGCGTTGACGGCGCCTGACGGCACGGTGTTCACCAAGACGCTGACGCTCGGCGTGCGCGACAACGAGCCCGCCGTTACCAGGGTCAGCGATATCTCGCTGAAGCCGGGAAGCGGCGAACTGAAGCTCACGGCCGATCTTTTCTCGGGTTTCAAGCCGGCGAGCGGCGTTGCGACGCTGACCGTCGGCACGGTGGCCGGCGTCGACCTGCCGGGCCTCGTCCACGCACTCGACAAGTACCCCTATGGCTGCTCGGAGCAGTTGACCAGCCGCGCACTGCCGCTGGTCTATCTCGACGACGTCATCCTGGCGGCCGGTCTGGCCGGCGAGACGCCGGTGCGCGAGCGGGTGCAGAAGGCGATTGATGCGCTTCTGGTCAACCAGGGTTCCGATGGCTCCTTCGGGCTCTGGGGACCCGGATCGGAAGACCTGTGGCTCAACGCCTATGTCACCGACTTCCTGACCCGCGCCAAGGAGAAGGGCTACACGGTGCCGCCGGTCGCCTACGACATGGCGGTGACCAACCTCAAGAACCGCATCGCCTACGCCTCCGACTTCTCCGATGGTGGCGAGGACGTCGCCTACGCTCTCTATGTGCTGGCCCGCAACGGACGGGCGTCGATCGGCGACTTGCGCTTCTACGCCGAAACCAAGCTGGACTCCTTCGGAACGCCTTTGGCGCGGGCGCAACTCGGTGCGGCACTCGCCCTCTATGGCGACACTCAGAAGGCCTCGGGCGCGTTCCGCTCGTCCCTCGACCTGCTCGACGAGGGCCGCGACGGTGCACGCGTCTGGCGCGCCGACTACGGTTCCGACCTGCGAGACGGTGCCGCCGTGCTGGCGCTGGCCTCGGAATCGAAGCTGTCCGCCTTCGACTATCAGGGTCTCAGCCGCGAGGTGGGCAAGCTCTACAAGGAGAGCACCTACACGTCGACGCAGGAGAAAGCGTGGATGCTGCTGGCCGCTCACGCCATGCTGAAGGACGGCATGAAGCCCGAACTCGACATCGGCGGGAGCCGCCACGATGGCGTCTTCACGGCGAAATACGCGGCCGACGATGTCGCAAGGGAACTCGCCATCAAGAACGTTGGCAAGTCGACGGTGGACGCCAGGGTGACGGTCACCGGCATTCCCGAGACGCCGGAGCCGGCGGGGGGCAACGGCTATGCTCTGACCCGCGCCTATTATGACCTCGACGGCAACGAGATCGATCCGTCAGCGGTCAAGCTGGGCGACCGCATGGTGGTGGTGCTCGCCGTCACGTCGACGCAGTCCGGCTGGGCGCGCCTCGTGCTGAACGATCCGCTGCCGGCCGGTTTTGCCATCGACAACCCGTCGCTGGTGCGCGCCGGCGACGTGGCGGCGCTCGACTGGCTGGCCCCGCTCGACAATGCCGCCCACACCGAATACCAGACCGACCGCTTCACCGTGGCCTTCGACCTAAAGGACACCACGGAGTTCCAGTTCGCCTACATGGCCCGCGCCATTGCCCCAGGCAGCTTCAACCTGCCGGCCGCGACGCTGGAGGACATGTACCGTCCGGAACGTCAGGCCCGTACCGACGCCGGCCTCGTCGAGGTGATCGGCCCGTTGCAGTAATCGGGAGGGATGTCACCTCCTAGCCGGTGGTGTTCACCCTGGTGTTCACCCCTCTCTCCAACTCTCCCCCACAAGGGGGGAGAGGTTCGCCGAGCTAAAACGCCCATCGTTTGGAAGGTAATAGGCTCTGGTCGGAACCAAGCCCTGCCCTCTCCCCCCGTGGGGGGGAGAGTTGGAGAGAGGGGTGAACACCACGCTTTTCGAGAAGGCGCCGGCGGCTATCCCCTCGCCACCAGAATGTCGCGCGACAGGCCGGACAGGATTTCCGGG
>JAUVXG010000292.1 GCA_030603685.1 Pleomorphomonas sp. | reverse complement strand
GGCGGCACTGTCCGGCCTGCACGCCGGCTCGGAAATCGCCTCGAGCCCGTTGGCGACCCTCAACGATCTCGGCCCCACCGCCGTGGTTTCGGACCACGGCAATAACGCCGGCGCCGTTGTCGGGCCAGAGATTCCCGGCTGGCGCACCGCCGAACCGTCGACGCTGACCTCGCGCATGACCGTCAACGGCAGTGTCGCCGGCGAAGGCTCGGCGGCCAATGTCATGGGCGGGCCGATCGCCGCCTTGCAGTTCCTGGCCGAGCATCTGGCGACGCGGGGGCAGCATCTCAGGGCCGGCGATGTCGTGCTGACCGGCATGACAACCGGCATCCATCAGGTCGTACCCGGCGATCGGGGATGCATCGAGTTCTCGGGCGCAGCCGCCTGCGACATTGAAGTTTTCGGCGCCCTTCCGACCGGTCTCTGACCGGTCGTTTGCTTTGTGAAACGGACCCGCCGCACGGTTGAGGAGCCACGGCGATCGGTTCGAGGGGGCTGTGCCCGCCAGCTGTCATCGCGGGCGACGCGGCTGATTATGCCGCCAAAGGGAGGAAGGCATGAAGCGAGGATTCACCTGCGTTCTCGGTGTCGTCGGAGCCTTCGGGCTCGCAAGCACCGCCATGGCCGATACGATCACGTTCAAGGCCGCCGACGTTCATCCGGACGGTTATCCGACCGTCGAGGCCGTGATCTACATGGGCAAGCTGGTCGAGGAGAGAACCGGCGGACGCATCAAGATCCAGGAGTTCAACAACGGCGTCCTCGGCTCGGAAAAGGACACCATCGAGCAGACGCAGTTCGGCGTCATCGATTTCAACCGCGTCTCCACCGCGCAGTTCAACAACGTGGTGCCCGAGACATCGGTGCTCGGCCTGCCCTTCGTGTTCAAGTCGGTCGACCACATGCATCATGTCGTCGACGGACCGATCGGCGAAGAAATCCTCAAAGCCTTCGAGGCCAAGGGGTTGATCGCCCTCTGCTACTATGACTCCGGCGCCCGATCGATCTACACCAAGAAGCCGATCGCCTCGATCGACGACCTCAAGGGTCTCAAGCTGCGCGTCCAGCAGTCGGACATGTGGGTCGCCACGGCCGAGGCCATGGGAACCAACCCGACGCCGATGCCGTTCGGCGAGGTCTACTCCGGCCTTCAGACCGGCGTCATCGACGGCGCCGAGAACAACTGGCCGTCCTACGAGTCCACCCGCCACTTCGAGGTCGCGCAGCACTACACGCTGACTGAGCACTCGCTGCAGCCGGAAGTGCTGGTCATGGCCAAGTCGAGCTATGACAAGCTCTCGGCCGAGGATCAGGCGGTCATCCGCCAGGCGGCAAAAGACAGCGTCCCCAAGATGCGCGAGCTGTGGGCCGCCCGCGAGAAGGCTTCGGAGGCCAAGGTGCGTGAAGGCGGCGCCATCGTCGCTCAGATCGACAAGGCGCCGTTCATCGATGCGATGAAGCCCGTCTACGACAAGTTCATCACCGATCCGAAGCTGAAGGATCTCGTCGCGCGCATCCAGGCCACCGAGTAACCACAGCCGAGGGCCGGCGCCACCGGCCCGAGTCACGCCGCCGCCCGGTCGCAAGCCGGGCGGTGTCCGGTGCGTCAGGATCTCGGTGAAGCCATGAAGACCCGACAAAACTTGCTTTTCCACCTCATCGACAGGCTGGCCAAAGCGACGTTGATCGCGGCCGGCATCGCGCTGGTGCTGATGACGATCGTCGTCGGCGCCCAGGTGTTCAGCCGCTACGTTCTCAACTTCTCGCTGACCTTCGCCGAACCGATGGCGATCCAGCTGATGGGCTGGTTCATCTTTCTCGGCGCGGCCGTCGGCGTTCGGGAGAACTTTCACCTCGGGCTCGATCTCTTGCGTTACCTGGCGCCGCCATCGGTCAACCGCCTGCTCGATACCGTTTCCCTGTCGCTCATCGCCATCTTCGGCCTGTTCATCTCATGGTACGGCTTTCAGCTTGCCGCCCGAACCTGGGACACGCTGATCCCCGGTCTCGGCATCACCGGAGCGACCGATTTCCTGCCATTGATCTGTTCCGGACTGCTGTTCACGCTGTTTGCCGTCGAGCGGGTCATTCGGCTGCATTTCGGAGCGAACGACTCCGGAGCCGACGTCTCCGAAACCACACTGCCGGGGGGCGCGTCCTGATGGAACTCTGGATTCTGTTCGGCTCTTTCGTCGGGCTGCTAGTGCTCGGCACCCCCATCGCCTTTTGCCTGGCGATCTCGTCGCTGTTCACCATTCTCTACCTGGGCATGCCGCCGGTCATCGTCGTGCAGCGGCTCAACTCCGGCATCAGTTCCTTCGCGCTTCTCGCCATTCCCTTCTTCATCTATGCCGGAGATGTCATGGCGCGCGGCGGCATCGCCGAGAAGCTGGTGCGGCTGGCCGCCTCGATGGTCGGGCATACGCGCGGCGGACTGGGACAGGTCAACATCGTCGCCTCGACCATGTTCGGCGGCGTCTCCGGTTCGGCCGTCGCCGACGCCTCGGCGGTCGGCGGCCTGATGATCCCGCAGATGAAGAAGCGCGGCTACGACGTCGACTACGCGGTGAACATCACCTCCGTCGGCGCCATCATCGCCCTGTTGATCCCGCCGTCGCACAACATGATCATCTCTTCGATCTCGGCCGGCGGCAAGATTTCCAT
>JAUVXG010000283.1 GCA_030603685.1 Pleomorphomonas sp. | reverse complement strand
CTCGCCGGCGGCCTTGGCGTTGATCGCCATCACCTGCGCCTTGCAGTCGGGCGAATTGGCGGCGGCAAGGTTGTCGCCACCCGGGTAGAAGGAAGCGGTGTGTCCATCCTCGCCCATGCCGAGCACCACGGCGGCGAACGGAAGCGGCAGGTCGGCGATCACCTTCCCCACCTCGGCCACGGCCTCCTCGGGCGTCGGCACCGGCCGGTAGAGCGGCACGAACTCGATGTTGCTGAGCGGCCCCTTGAGGAGATGGCGGCGAGCGAGACCGGCATTCGAGCGCTCGTGCGTCTCGGGAACCCAGCGCTCGTCGACCAGCGTCACCACGACGTCGTTCCAGGGCATGCGATAGCGCGACATCGCCTCGAGGAAGCGCACCGGCGTCTTGCCCCCCGACAGTGCCAGCGCCGCCTTGCCATGCAGGCGGATGGTGTGGGCGAGCGCACCGGCGACCTCGACAGTCAAGGCATCGGCAAGCGCAGCGCCATTCTCGAACTCCTGAAACTCGTACATCCCATCCTCCAGATCGGCGACCCCGTGACGCCGCCGGCTGTCATCGGCTGCACGGTGGTTCGGCCAAGGCATCGGACGGTGCCCGTGCCGGCCAGCTTTCCCCTTGTTCAAATATACACAATCGGCCGGCGTTGGCACCGGCCGACTTTGCGCAATCCCTGAAAACCCGCGTCAAGACGCCTCGCGACAACAACAGCGCGGGAAAAGCCGGCGGCGAAACCGTTCGCCGGCTTCCATCGGAAAGGTCAATCCTTTCGCAGCGCCTTGATGGCCGCAACCAGTCCCTTGGTCGACACGTCCTGGCTGGCAGCCGGCTCGGCCTCGCCCTTGAGGACGGGCAGAAGGCGGTTGGCCAGCTCCTTGCCGAGCTCGACGCCCCACTGGTCGTAGGAGTTGACGCCCCAGATGGTGCCCTGCACGAACACCTTGTGCTCGTAGATGGCGATCAGCCGGCCGAGCGTCCTCGGATCGAGCGTCCGGTAGAGGATGGTGTTGGTCGGGCGGTTGCCGGGGAAGGCCTTGTGCGGCGCCAGCGCGGCGACGTCGGCGTCCGACTTGCCGGCCTTCTTCAGCTCTGCGGCGGCTTCCTCGACGGTCTTGCCCAGCATCAGCGCCTCGGTCTGGGCGAGAACGTTGGACAGGAGCTTGGCGTGGTGGTCGCCCACCTGCTCGTGCGGCACGGCGGCGGCCAGGAAGTCGGCCGGGATGACGTCGGTGCCCTGGTGGATCAACTGGTAGAAGGCGTGCTGGCCGTTGGTGCCCGGCTCGCCCCAGACGATCGGGCCGGAAGCGCGCGGCACCGGCGTGCCGTCGGTGCGCACGCCTTTGCCGTTACTCTCCATGTCGAGCTGCTGCAGATAGGCGGCGAAGCGCGAAAGGCGCTGGTCGTAGGGCAGCACGGCATGGGTCGAGAAGCCCCAGACGTTGCGGTACCAGACGCCGAGAAGACCTAGGATCACTGGGATGTTCTTGTCGAGCGGCGCGGTACGGAAGTGGTTGTCCACCTCATGGGCGCCGGTCAGGAACTCGACGAAATTGTCGAAGCCGACGGCGATCGCCACCGGCAGACCGATGGCCGACCACACCGAGTAGCGACCGCCGACCCAGTCCCAGAAGCCGAAGGCGCGCTTCACGTCCATGCCGAAGGCGGCCACCTTGTCGAGCGCCGTGGAAACGGCACAGAAGTGCGCACCGACGGCCGCTTCGCCGAGGTGCGTCTTGATCCACTCGCGGGCGGTGCCGGCGTTGGTCATCGTCTCGGACGTCGTGAAGGTCTTCGAGGCGATGACGAACAGCGTCGTCTTCGGGTCGAGCACGGCCAGCGTATCCGAGATATGAGCGCCATCGACGTTGGACACGTAATGGAGGCGCGGGCCGTTGCCCCAGTAGGGCGACAGCGCGATGGTCGCCATGGCCGGGCCGAGATCGGAGCCGCCGATGCCGATGTTGACGACGTCGGTGAACTTGGCGCCGGTCGACGAGGCGATCTTGCCGGAGCGGACGCCCTCGGCAAACTCCTTGATGCGGCCGAGCACCTCGTTGACGTCGGGCATCACGTCCTTGCCGTCAACGACGACCGGCGTGTTGGACCGGTTGCGCAGCGCCGTGTGCAGCACGGCTCGCTTTTCGGTGGTGTTGATGATGGCGCCCGAGAACATGGCGTCGCGGCGCTCGGCGACACCCGCAGCCTTGGCCAGCTCGATCAGCAGGGCGAAGGCATCGGCGTCGAGGCGATTCTTCGAGAAATCGAGCAGCATGTCGTCGAGATGCACGCTGAAGCGATCGAAACGACCGGCGTCCTCGGCGAACAGCTTGCGCATGGGGCGATCGGCCAGTTCGGCCTTCTTGGCTTCCAGACGCTTGAAGATAGGATCCAGCTCCGCGACCATGTTCACGCACTCCCAATGCCGGGCCGTTGCCCGCTTATGTTCCACCGATTGGCGCGGGATATTACGGAGCGTCGCGGAGCAAGGCTAGTACCTTCGTCTAGGTTTGATTGCGAATTCGGTAGCAATGCCGTGACAAGCCGCCTGAACCGACAGTCTATTCTTCGACGAGTTCGGCCACGCCGACGACCACGGCATGCCGGTCGGCAAGCCCGGCCAGCTCCGCCCTCTGGAGAGTGGCGGCCGCAACGATTCCGCCCGCGTACGGCAGATCGCGCGTGGCGGTGGCGTCGGCCACCACGGTCGGCAGGAGCCCGAAGTCGAGGGCAGCGCGGACGGTTGAGGAGACGCAGTTGTGCGTCATGAAGCCGGCAACGATCATCTCGCCGCCATGATCCCCAAGCTCTGCGAGCAGAGCCGTATCGGAAAAGCCATTCGGCCGCGTCTTGACCACTACAGCTTCACCGTCAAGCGGCGCCAGCCGGTCGATCACCGCGCCGCCCGGCCCGTCGAGATCGAACAGCCGGCCGTTCACCCCGCGCTGAACCACGTGAATGATTTTCGAGCCATGCATCCGGGCGGAGTCGAGCAATCTCCCGGCCGCCTCCACCGCCGCCTCCACACCGGCAAGCACCAGTGGACCGGAGAGATAGTCGTTCTGGCAATCGATCAGCACCAGGGGCGCCGCGCCGAGGCGAGCGGGGATAACGGCGCGACCGAAGAGATCATTGAGCGTGCGTGGCATGTTGCGTCCTTTCCGTCTTGACCACGCACCGACAATAAGCTCTGCATGAGTGCAGAAAATCGGCGATATTCAAGGTCTAGTCTGCATGAACGCAGGGTTGAGTTGGGAAGAACTGGAGCTGGTGAACGAAGTTGTCACCGGCGGAACGCTGAGCGCGGCGGCCCGGCGGCTCAACGTCGACCAGACGACCGCGGCCCGTCGCCTTGCCCG
>JAUVXG010000013.1 GCA_030603685.1 Pleomorphomonas sp. | reverse complement strand
GTCGCACCGACCGCGGAGATGACGGCATCGGTCTTAGTGTAGCGGATTTCGTGGGGCAGGTCGTCGGTCTTGGCAGGCATGAAGTTGCGTCCTGGATGCAGCCGCTTCGCGGCGCTTTTCGTCGGCGCGCATCAAGGGCCAGCGGCGGCCCCCTGTCAAGTGCGGAAGGCTGCAAAGCAAAGCGCGAAGCCGAGGTCAGTGGCTCGCCCATGGTCCAATAAAAACAGCCGGCGGGAGTTTCCCGCCGGCCGCCAATACACAAGCCAGAGGCGAAGGTCACTCGTCCTTCGGCTCGGCCTTTTCTTCCGCCTTGATTTCCTGGCCGGTGGCCTGATCGACCACCTTCATCGACAGGCGCACCTTGCCGCGCTCGTCGAAGCCCATCAGCTTGACCCACACCTTGTCGCCTTCCTTGACGACGTCCTTGACGTTCTGGACGCGCTGCGGGGCGAGCTGGGAGACGTGGACGAGGCCGTCGCGGGTGCCGAAGAAGTTGACGAAGGCGCCGAAGTCGACGCACTTCACCACGGTGCCCTCATAGATGGCGCCGACTTCAGGCTCGGCGGCGATGCCCTTGACCCAGTTCATGGCGGCGGTGATCGCCTTCAGGTCCGACGAGGCGAACTTGACGGTGCCGTCGTCCTGAATGTCGATCTTGGCACCGGTCTTCTCGACGATTTCGCGGATGACCTTGCCGCCCGAGCCGATCACTTCGCGGATCTTGTCGGGGTTGATCTTCATCACTTCGATGCGCGGGGCATGCTCGCCGATCGAGGAGCGGGCGCCGGTGAGCGCCTTGGACATCTCGCCGAGAATGTGCTCGCGACCACCCTTGGCCTGGGCCAGGGCGACCTTCATGATCTCCTCGGTGATGCCGGTGATCTTGATGTCCATCTGCAGCGAGGTGATGCCGGCGGACGTGCCGGCCACCTTGAAGTCCATGTCGCCGAGGTGATCCTCGTCACCGAGGATGTCGGACAGCACCGCGAAGCGGTCGCCTTCCTTGATCAGACCCATGGCGATGCCGGCGGTCGGCGCCTTCAGCGGAACGCCGGCGTCCATGAGGGCCAGCGAGGAGCCGCAGACGGTGGCCATCGACGACGAGCCGTTGGACTCGGTGATCTCCGACACCAGACGGATGGTGTAGGGGAACTCGTGATGGGCCGGCAGCTCCGGATGGATGGCGCGCCAGGCAAGCTTGCCGTGGCCGATTTCGCGGCGGCCGGGCGAACCCATGCGGCCGGTCTCGCCGACCGAGAAGGGCGGGAAGTTGTAGTGAAGCAGGAAGCGTTCCTTGCGGGTGCCTTCCAGCGTCTCGATGAACTGCTCGTCCTCGCCGGTGCCGAGGGTGGCGACCACGAGCGCCTGCGTCTCGCCGCGGGTGAACAGCGCCGAACCGTGGGCACGCGGCAGCACGCCCACCTGGGCGACGATCGGACGCACGGTCTGAAGGTCGCGGCCGTCGATGCGGGTGCTGGTGTCGAGGATGTTCCAGCGAACGATCTTGGCCTGCAGGTCATGGAAGACGTTGGACACCGTCTCCTTGTCGAAGCGCGGCTCGGCACCTTCCGGGAACAGCTCGCCCATCACCTTGGCGCGGGCGGCGTCCACGGCGGCGTAACGCTCCTGCTTGGCGGTGATCTTGTAGGCAGCGCGCAGATCCTGCTCGGCAATGGCCAGAACAGCCTGCTCGACCTCGGACACGTCCTTGGCGACGAACTCGCGCGGCTCCTTGGCGGCGCGCTCGGCGAGGCGGATGATGGCGTCGATCACCGGCTGGAAGCCGCGGTGACCGAACATCACGGCACCGAGCATGGTGTCTTCGTCAAGCTCCTGAGCTTCCGACTCCACCATCAGCACGGCGTCGCCCGTACCGGCGACGACGAGGTCGAGCTTGCTCTCGGCCATCTTGTCGACCGGCGGGTTGAGCACGTAGGCGCCCTCGATCAGACCGACGCGGGCGGCGCCGACGGGGCCCATGAAGGGCACGCCGGAGATGGTCAGGGCAGCCGAGGCGGCGACCATGGCGAGAACGTCGGGCGCGTTTTCCATGTCATGGCTGAGCACGGTGACGATCACCTGGGTGTCGCACTTGTAGCCATCGGGGAACAGCGGACGGATCGGGCGGTCGATCAGGCGGGAGATCAGGGTCTCGTGCTCGGCCGGACGGCCCTCGCGCTTGAAGTAGCCGCCGGGGATCTTGCCGGCCGCGAAGGCCTTTTCCTGGTAGTTGACGGTCAGCGGGAAGAAGTCCTGACCGGGCTTCGGCTCCTTGGCGGAGACCACGGTGGCGAGAACCGACGTTTCGCCAAGCGTCGCGAGCACCGCGCCATCGGCCTGGCGGGCGATGCGGCCCGTTTCGAGGGTCAGCTTCTGGCCGGCCCAGTCGATCTCGACTTTCTGGATATCGAACATGCGTTTGTTCCGTTCTTGTCTGGTCCGGCGCGCGGCCCACGGGCAAGACGACGAGACGCTCCTCTCGGATCGAGGCGAGCGTCTGGCAATCCTGCCCCAGGGTGCGGAACACGCCGGAGCGGCGCTCGCCCCGGCGGGGCGACAGCGCCTGTCGTTCTTGCCCGCTTCTGCGGGCGGACCCACGCCCTCGTCTCAGGGCGGCGGGAAACCGGAGCCGCCTCGGAGAACCGAAGCGGCGAAGGGGAAGGGCGGCGGACCGCCCCTCCGGAAAACCGTCAGCGGCGCAGGCCGAGGCGGCTGATCAACGCGGTGTAGCGCGACGCGTCCTTGCGCTTCAGGTAGTCCAGAAGCTGACGACGCTGGCTCACCAGCTTCAGGAGGCCGCGGCGGGAATGGTTGTCCTTGGCGTGGCTCTTGAAGTGCTCGGTGAGATTGGAGATGCGCTCCGACAGGATCGCGACCTGGACTTCCGGCGAACCGGTGTCGCCCTCGAGGGTGGCGTATTCCTTGATGAGAGCGGCCTTGCGCTCGGCAGTGATCGACATCGGTGACTCCTTGTCGTTGGATAACAAAAATGGCCCGGCCGGGATGTCGTCCAGCCGGGTCGGCGCAACCTGTATCACCAGGTTGTGGCTTCTCTACATGAAAACCCTTCCGAAAGCCAGCGGCAATGCGGAGCCGGAAAAGCTCCGCCCGCCCTTTCAGTCCGGCAAGATGAGCCTGACGGGCTTCAGCTCGCCATGCTCCACCTTGGCGATTGCCATCAACCGACCGCGCTCGAACACGCCGACGGCGTCCTCTTCGATCGGCGCGTCACGGCCGCGCAGCAGAACCGGATTTCCGTTCCTCAGCCGGACAGCCTGGTCCGAGGTCACATCGAGCTGCGGCAGATTGGCGAGTGCGGCCTCGATCGGCGTCAACAGCGACAAGGCATCGCCGTCGGCCTCGAGCGCGCCCTGCAGCGCCTCGATGGTCACCATGTCTTCCTCGCCGAAGGGGCCGACGACAAGCCGCCTGAGTTCGATCACGTGGCCTGCCGTTCCAAGGCGCCGTCCCATGTCGCGGGCAATAGCGCGCACATAGGTGCCCTTGCCGCACTCGGCCTCGAGGATGGCCGTGTCCGCGTCGGGGCAATCGATCAGGTCGAGTCGATGGATCGTCACAGGCCGCGCTTCGAGTTCCACCGTCTCGCCGGCTCGGGCGAGATCATAGGCGCGCTCGCCATCGACCTTGATCGCCGAGAAGGCGGGGGGCGTTTGGAGAATCTCGCCCTCGAACTCGTCGAGCACGGCGTCGATGTCGTCGGCTGTCGGCCGATGGTCGGAGGCGCGCACCACCTCACCCTCGGCGTCGTCGGTCGACGTTTCCGCCCCCCAGCGCACGGTAAACCGGTAGAGTTTGTCGCCATCCATCACGTAGGGCACGGTCTTGGTTGCCTCGCCGAGCGCGATTGGCAGCATGCCTGAGGCCAGCGGGTCGAGCGTGCCGGCATGCCCCGCCTTCGGCGTGCCGAAGATGCGCTTCATGGCGCCGACCGCCTGCGTCGAGGTCATGCCATAAGGCTTGTCGAGCACCACCCAGCCGTGGACCGTGCCTTTTTTCTTTCGTGCCATACCTGATTCCTGCGTTCGCCGACCGGGGATGGAACCCGGCGCGGCGGAAAAGACGGCGGACGTTTCGTCCGGAAGGCGCGCTCGTACACCGGTGGCCGGGGGAAGGCAAGGCCAGAAGATTGCGGCGATGCGGCAGGCGTGAAATGGTGCCGTCGCCGTCACCGGCGATTCCTCGGGAGCTCAAATGTCACTCGGCGTCTTCGCAGCCGTTCTTGCAGCCGCCCTGGTGCATGCCGGCTGGAACGTTCTGATCAAGGGCGCGCCCGACAAACTCGCCATGACGGTTTCCGTCGCCATCGGCGCCGCTCTCGTCGCCGTGGCCATTCTGCCGTTCCAGCCCATGCCGGCGCCGCAAAGCTGGCCGTTCCTCGCCGTTTCCGTGCTGCTGCAGAGCGTCTATTTCCTGTTGATCGCCCGTGCCTATCGCGTCGTCGACATGAGCCTTGCCTATCCCCTGATGCGGGGCGCGGCGCCGCTCGTGGTGGCCTTGGTGGGCGCCACGGTTTTCGGCGAGACGCTGAGGATCGGACAGTGGATGGCGATCGGCCTGATCTCGGCTGGCATCGGTGCGCTCGCTCTTGGCGCGTTTCGGCAGCCGTTGGCCGCCGCCGGAGCCGCCACGGCGCTCTGCAATGCCCTGGTCATCGCTGCCTATACGCTGGTGGACGCCAGCGGCGTGCGCCTTTCGGGGGCGCCGGTCGCCTATGCCTTGCTGCTGGCCACCCTGACTGGCGTGGTGACTACGGCTGTCGTCTTCGCCGGGCGGACGCGCCCAAGACTGGATTTGCGAACGCTTGGCCTCGGGCTGGTCGGTGGGGCGGCGACAACGCTTTCCTATGGAGTCGCCTTGTGGGCAATGACGCGGGCGGCCGTCGCTCCGGTCGCCGCGCTCCGCGAGACGTCGATCATCTTCGCACTCGCGCTGTCGCGGCTGGTGTTTGGCGAGAGCATCGGCGGGCGACGGGTTGCCGCCGCCCTGCTGGTAATGGCTGGTGTCGCCTGCCTTCGGTTGTTTTGATCTCAGCCGGCGCCATTGAGAGAGTCGACCAACGCCGCTTCGTCGGCTTGCGCTTTTCGAAAGGCGGGGCGGCTCGTCACCCGTTCGATATAGGCGGCCACCGCGGGCGTTTTCTCGAAGATGCCGAAGTTGGTGACCCAGAACAGCGCCGCACCCCACAGCGCGTCGGCTGCCGAGAAGTGCTCGCCAAGCCAGAAGGGCGACGTGCGTCCGACATGCTCGTTGACGATGGCCACGACCGTCTCGTAGTCGGCGTAGGGAGAGTTGTTTCGCGGCAGCGGCGGCCGCTTCATGGCATGGTCGACAAGCGCCGGCTCGAAGCAGGAGCCGTAGAACACCATCCAGCGCAGATAATCGCCACGGCGAGGATCGTTCAGGCCAGGTGCCAGTCCCGCTTCGGCGAAGAGATCTCCGAGATAGAGCGCAATGGCGGCCTGTTCCGTTATCACGACGCCCCGATGGCTGATGGCGGGCACCTTGCCCATCGGATTGACGGCGAGATAGTCGGGCTTCAGCTGGTCGCCGACCCGGGTGTCCATGACATGAAGGTCGTAGGGCACACCCAGCTCTTCCAGAAGAAATCGGGTGCCGAATGCGCGGGTTTGCGGCGCGTAGTGGAACGTGATGCGATCGTCGGTCATGAGGCTCCTCCTTGCGGCCGCGTATGCGGCGCGTCGGACGAAGCTTCCACTGGGGCTCTGTCAGGACCTGTCAGTTGCACTGCTGACAGAAACTGTCAGCTGCCTCTGTCCGTGTCGTCTTCTCCTGTATCCTTCTGCGCACGATCATCCCCATCAAGGTCACGAGCCACGTCGGGGGAGTGCAGCAGTGCCTCGATGTGATCGGTTTCGTCAAACCGGTCGTCGTAGCGGAAGGTCAGGTCGGGCGCGAACTTGAGATTGATCCGGTGCGCCACTTGGCCGCGCAGCCAGCGCGCGTTACGGGACATCGCCTTTTCGGCACGCTTCGGATCACCGCCGCCGAGTGGCGTGATGTAGACCGTGGCGTTGCGGAGGTCGGGACTGACGCGCACCTCAGGCACGGTGATCATCATGCGCGTCACTTCGTCGTCCATCAGCTCGCCGCGCGCCAGTATTTCGGCGAGTGCGTGGCGAACCAGTTCGCCCACGCGAAGCTGGCGTTGAGAGGGGGCTCGGGCCTGCCCCTGGCCTTGTCCGTGCTGGACCATGATAGGAAACCTCGGTTGGGCGTCTCTCGCTCGGATGCCGCCCGATCATAGGGATGTGCGTGGACCCGAGGCCATAGGGAATAGGTCCACGACGGTGCGTTTCAGTTCGTGCCGGCCCGCCCTCTGAGCGTCCTGACGAATCCGTCCATGTCGGTCTTGTCGGCGAAAGTCGAGAGCGGCAGGATGATCGTCGGTCGACCATCCGCGACGACAAAGACATGCCCGGCATCGGCTTCGATACGGGTGTCGGAAGCAATCGCGGCGGCGATCTCGACACCGCCGACCGTGCCCTCGAACCGACCGTCGGCGTAGTCGATTTGCGTCGCTCCCACCGGGTGGCGCCGCGCCGCGCGCGATCGCTCGGCCTTCAGGGTGAAGCGGGCCAACTGCCAGGCCGCCAGTCCTGCGAGTCCGAAGCCGGCAAACCAAACCGGCCACTCGGCGTTTCGCGTGAACCAGGAAACGATGACCAGCGGCGGCAAAGCGAAGGCATAGCCAAGAAGCGAGCGCCAGCCACGATCCGTCGGTTTCAGGAGCGCTTCCAGCGCGACCGCGTCTGCCTCCGTCGTCGTGAAGACGAAGCGGCGTGACGTCGACGTGGGCAAGGAAAGTTCGGCGGCGTCGGTCATGGCTTACCGTCGAGAAGGTGTCCCGGCGTCCCTGAGGGCGCCGGGGCGATCATTACAGCGTACGGGCGATCTCTTCGACGCGGAAGCACTCGATGACGTCGCCGGCCCGCATGTCCTGATAGGCCTCGAAGTTCATGCCGCATTCCTGGCCGGCATGCACTTCCTTGACTTCATCCTTGAAGCGCTTGAGCGTTCCAAGCTTGCCCTCGTGGATAACCACGTTGTCGCGGATGAGGCGGACCGAGGCGCCACGCTCCACCATGCCCTCGGTAACGCGGCAACCCGCGACCTTGCCGACCTTGGAGATGTTGAACACCTCCAGGATCTCGGCATTGCCGAGGAAGGTTTCGCGCCGCTCGGGTGTGAGCATGCCGCTCATTGCCGCCTTCACGTCATCCACGAGGTTGTAGATGATGTTGTAGTAGCGGATCTCGATGCCGTCGCGATCGGCCGCGTCGCGCGCCTGCTTGTTGGCGCGGACGTTGTAGCCGATGATCGCGGCGTCGGAAGCCGAGGCAAGCGTGACGTCGGACTCGGTGACGCCGCCGACGCCGCCATGAATGACGCGGGCCGCCACTTCCTCGTTGCCGAGCTTCTCAAGCGAGGCGACGATGGCTTCGAGAGAGCCCTGCACGTCGGTCTTGACGACCAGCGGGAACTCCTTCTTGCCGGCCGTCTGAAGCTTGCTCATCATCTGCTCGAGCGAGCCGCGCGAGCCGGAGGCGCGCTTGGCGACGTTCTCGCGCTTCTGACGGATGCGATACTCGGTGATCTCGCGGGCGCGGGCCTCGTTTTCGACCACTGCCACGCGGTCGCCGGCATCGGGCGTGCCCTGGAAGCCGAGAACCTCGACCGGCATGGCCGGGCCGGCGTTGTTGACGTTGGCGCCGTGGTCGTCGAGGAGCGCGCGAACGCGACCCCACTCCGAACCGGCCACCACGATGTCGCCGACCTTGAGCGTACCGCGATCGACCAGCACGGTGGCCACCGGGCCGCGGCCCTTGTCGAGCTTGGCCTCGATGACGATGCCTTCGGCGGCGCGGTCGGGATTGGCCTTGAGCTCCAGCACTTCCGACTGCAGCAGGATGACCTCGAGCAGCTTGTCGAGGTTGGTCTTGGCCTTGGCCGAGACTTCCACCTCGAGCGTGTCGCCACCCATCGAGTCCACCTGCACCTCGTGGCGCAAGAGTTCGGTGCGCACCCGCTCGGGGTTGGCTTCCGGCTTGTCGATCTTGTTGATGGCGACGATGAGCGGAACGCCGGCCGCCTTGGCGTGGCTGATCGCCTCGATCGTCTGCGGCATGACGCCGTCGTCAGCAGCCACCACCAGAATGACGATGTCGGTCACCTTGGCGCCACGAGCGCGCATCGCCGAGAAGGCGGCGTGGCCCGGGGTGTCGATGAAGGTGATCTTCTGGCCGTTCTGCTCGACCTGGTAGGCACCGATGTGCTGGGTGATGCCACCGGCTTCGCCGGCCACCACGTTGGCGTGGCGCAGGGCGTCGAGCAGCGACGTCTTGCCGTGGTCGACGTGGCCCATGATGGTGACCACCGGCGGACGCGGCTGGGTGTTCGCGGCGTCGTCGGGCACATCGAACAGGCCTTCCTCGACGTCGGCCTCGGAGACGCGCTTCACCGTGTGGCCCATCTCGGTGGCGATGAGCTCGGCGGTATCGGCGTCGATCACGTCGTTGATCTTGAGCATCTGCCCCTGCTTCATCAGCAGGCGGATGACGTCGACGGCGCGCTCGGCCATGCGGTTGGCCAGCTCCTGGATGGTGATCGCCTCGGGCAGGACCACCTCGCGCAACACCTTCTCGCGCGGGCCGGACTGCTGGCCGCGCCGTTCCTTCTCGCGCCGGCGCTTCAGGGCCGCGAGCGAACGGGAGCGCTCGCCCTCGTCGTCGGACAGGGCGGCGGAAATGGTCAGGCGGCCCTTGCGGCGATCATCCTCGCCGGCCTTCTTGACCGGTGTGGGCGCGGGGACGCGCGCCTTCTTGGCAGCGAGCAGCTTGCCGCGCGGGTTCTCTTCGTCGTCATCGCCGGCAAGCTTGCCGCGCGGAGCCGCCTCGGTGGCCGGACGCGGCGCCCCGGCGGGCGCCGGCTTCTTGTCGGCCACGGGCGCCTTCGCGGCGACGGCCGGTTCGGCGGGCTTCGGAGGGGCGACTTCAGCCGGCGCGGCCTTGGCGCGAGCTTCTTCCTCGGCCTTGAGGCGAGCTTCCTCGACGGCGCGGGCGGCGGCCTCTTCGGCCTCGCGCTTGGCACGCTCTTCCTCTTCGATCTTGCGACGGGCCTCTTCTTCGGCGCGGCGCTTCGCCTCTTCCTCGGCGCGCTTGCGGGCCTCGGCCTCGCGAGCGATGGCTTCGGCGAGCGCGGCCTGGCGGGCCTCGATCTCATCCTGGCTCAGCGTGCGCAGCACCATGCCGCCGGGCGCCGGACGGCGCTGTTCGCGCGGCGCGGCGGGCGCGGCGTCACGGCGCGGCTTCAGGCTCTCGGCGATGGACTTCTGAAGTTGCGTCGTCTGCGTCGACTGCCCGCCCTCGGCCGGGCCGCCTTCGCCGTGCTTGCGCGACTTCTTGGTCTCCACCACGACGGCCTTCGTCCGGCCATGGCTGAAGCTCTGCTTGACCGTTCCCTGCTCAACGGTGCGCCGGGAAAGGGTCAGCGTCTTCTTGGGCGCCATGGACGTGCTCTTGTCGTCGGTGTTCTTCGTATCGCTCATGCCGTGCTCTATCCTCGCGGGCCGTCGCGGCACCCTTCAAAGGCGGCGCAATGGCCAATCGTATTGGCGAACCTCATGAAAGGCTCGCTGTCCAGTCCGTGTCCGGCGCTTCGCCCCTGTAGCGGGCCAGCGCTGCAGCGCATTTCAGGAAGCTGGTGCTCGCCCCACCGGCAAGCAGAGCAGCATGTATCACATTTGCGCCGCCGAATGCCAAATCCATTTCGCTCGAGGCGAAGATTCCGGCGATAACCTTTGGCCCGGAAGCTGGCGGTTGTTGCCATAATGCCGCATTTCCGGGCGTTTCATCTTCATCTCCGCCGTTTCCTGCGGCACGCAAGCGCCGCCTTATCGCCTGCCCGATCTTGCGCCGTCCGTCGTCGGCCGCCTCGCGCGCATGCAGCACGGCCACCACGCTGCCCTTGCCGATCGCCTCGGTCACCTGACCGAAACCGGTGACCACGAGGCCGGCCTTGCGCGCCATCGACAGGGCCGACAGCGCCGCCTTGAGCAACAACGCCTCGACCAGCTCCGGCAGGTCGTCTCCCGCCTTTGCCTCTTCCTTGAGGCCGCGCGAGAAGGCCCGCTTGCGCACGGCCTCCGCGACCACATCGCGGCGACAGGTCACCCAGACGCCACGGCCGGGCAGGTTGCCGCGAACATCCGGGACCACCGCGCCGCCCGGTCCGCAGACGAAGCGAACGAGGCCCTCGGGCGGCTGCGCGACGCGCGTCACGATGCAACTGCGCTCCGCCGTCTCAGTCCTCGGTGCCATCGTCCTCTTTCCGTCTGGAAGGTCGCTTGTCGCGACCTTCGTCATTGGGTTCACTCCGCCTCTTCGGCGACCTCTTCCTCGGCTACGTCCTCTTCCTCGACCGGGGCTTCGATCCAGCCGGCGGCGACGCGCGCCGCCATGACGATCGCCTCGGCGTCGGCACGGCTGATGTCGAGGTCGGAAAGGCTGCCCTTGTTGCGGATGGTTTCGCCGTTCTTGCGCTCGGTCCAGCCGACGAGGTCATCCGTGGCGCAGCCGGCGAGATCTTCCACCGTCTTCACGCCGTCCTTGCCGAGAGCGACCATCATGGCGGTGGTGACGCCCGGCACCTCGCGCAGGGCATCGTCGACGCCGAGCTTGATGCGCTCCTCGTCGAGCTCGCGCTCCTTGGCGTCGAGATAGTCCTGGGCACGCGCCTGGATTTCCTCGGCGGTCTCCTCGTCGAAGCCCTCGATGCCCGCGATCTCGTCGCGTTCGACCATGGTGAGCTCTTCGACCGTGGAGAAGCCCTCGGTGGCGAGCAACTGGCCGACCACTTCGTCGACGTTGAGGGCGTTCATGAACAGCTCGGTGCGTTCGTTGAACTCCTTCTGGCGCCGCTCGCTCTCTTCCTGCTCGGTCAGGATGTCGATGGCCCAGCCGGTCAGCTGGCTGGCAAGGCGCACGTTCTGGCCGCGACGGCCGATGGCCAGCGACAGCTGATCGTCCGGCACTACCACCTCGATGCGCTCGGCATCCTCGTCGAGCACTACCTTGGCCACTTCGGCCGGCTGGAGCGCGTTGACGATGAAGGTGGCCGGATCGGGCGACCAGGGAATGATGTCGATCTTCTCGCCCTGCAGCTCCTGCACCACGGCCTGGACGCGGCTGCCGCGCATGCCGACGCAGGCGCCAACCGGATCGATCGAAGAGTCCTTAGAGATGACGGCGATCTTGGCGCGAGAGCCGGGATCGCGGGCCACCGACTTCACCTCGATGATGCCGTCGTAGATCTCCGGCACTTCGGAGGCGAACAGCTTGGCCATGAACAGCGGATGGGTGCGAGACAGGAACACCTGCGGCCCGCGCTGTTCGCGGCGCACGTCGTGGATGATGGCGCGGATGCGGTCGCCGTAGCGGAAGCTCTCGCGCGGGATCAGTTCGTCGCGGCGGCAGATCGCCTCGCCACGGCCGAGATCGACGATGACGTTGCCATACTCGACGCGCTTGACGACGCCGTTCACCACTTCGCCGGTCCGGTCCTTGAACTCGTCGAACTGGCGGTCGCGCTCGGCCTCGCGCACCTTCTGCACGATGACCTGCTTGGCCGACTGGGCGGCGATGCGGCCGAAATCGATCGGCGGCAGCGGCTCGGAGATGAAGTCGCCGACAAGCGCGGCCGGGTTGCGGCGCTGCGCTTCGACGAGATCGACCTCGGTCGAGAAGTTCTCGACGTTCTCAACTACCTGCAGGAGACGCTGCAGCTTGATCTCGCCGGTGCGCGGGTTGATCTCGGCGCGGACGTCGGTCTCGGAACCGTAGCGCGAGCGAGCGGCCTTCTGAATGGCATCTTCCATCGCCGCGATGACGATCTGCCGGTCGATCGACTTCTCGCGAGCCACCGCGTCGGCGATCTGCAAGAGTTCCAAACGGTTCGCACTGACGGCCATTATCTTCGTCTCCTGCCCTCGATGGGGCTCCTAATCCGTCCTTCGGGGGTGCCCCCGGGCTTCCTTCTGGCGGAAGACCGCCTCTCAGCTCTTGCCCGCCTTGAGCGCCTCGCGGATCAGCGCCTCGTTCAACACGAGACGCGCTTCCGACACGGTGTCGAGCGGGAATTCGATATCCTTGGTGCCATCCTCAAGCGCCTGCAGGAGGCGCATGCCGCCCTTGTCGTCCTTGACGCCGGTGAGCCAGCCGCGGAAACGCTTGCGCCCCATCAGGGGAACGGCAAGCTCCAGCTTGGTCTCGAAGCCCGACCAACGGAGGAAATCCGACCGCCGCACCAGGATGCGATCCATGCCCGGCGACGACATCTCGAGGCTGTAGGCCTTGCCGATCGGATCGTCGACATCGAGCAGGGGCGAGATCACGTTGCTTGCCGCCTCGCAATCCTCGACGCTCATGGTGCCGTCGACCTTCTCGGCGAAGATCTGCAGCGTCACGCCGTTCAGGCCGGTCATGCGCACGCGAACGAGCCGATAGCCAAGGTCGATCAGCGCCGGTTCCACGATGGCGGCAACCCGCGCCTCGACGCCGGTCTCGGTCACGAGACGCGGCTCGTCGAGCGTCGTTTCGACACTCTGACCGCCAAGTGGCGGAAGGGGCGGCTGGTCCTCGGACGTCATCGGTCGGCGGTATCCCTCGCGGCGCCTCCGTCACGGGCAATAAAAAAGAGCGGGACCTCTCGGACCCACTCCCAACCCGCTTTATGAAGCGCATCAGAACTGATGCACCCCATATAGGCCGCTTTTGCGCGGAAATCAATGGTGGCGATGGAAGCGCTCCACATTGCCGCCGATGGAAAGCTTTGCCGGCCGCGAGAAGACTTCCAATTCATCTTTCACGCGCCAGGCGTCGAAAGGTCAGATAGGCCGAGCCTCTTCCCTCGCGGCGTGCCTTGGCCTCGTAGCGCGTACCCGGCCATCCCTCCCACGGCTGTCGCCAGTCGTCGGGCGCCGAGGCGGTCCAGATGAAGGAGGGGTTGGCGCGTACATGGCGCAGCGTCCAGTCGACGTAAGTGTCGATGTCCGAGGCGAACCAGAACTCGCCCCCATCCTTCAACACGCGTGCGAAGCGGGCGACGGTATCCGGGCCGACGAACCGGCGTTTCCAGTGGCGCTTCTTCGGCCAGGGATCGGGATAGAGCAGGAGTACGCGGTCGAGCGAGGCCTCGGGTATCCAGTCGAGAACCTTGACGCCGTCTTCGCCACTGAGGCGGACATTGGCGATCTCCTCGGCAGCGATCCGGCCGAGCGCCTTCGTCATGCCGTTGATGAAGGGCTCGACGCCGATGAAGCCGACATCGGGTCGTTCGAGCGAACGATGGATCAGGTGTTCGCCACCGCCGAAGCCGATCTCCAGCCGCATCTCGCCCGGCGCATGGGGAAAAAGCTCCGAAAGGCTTTGGGGAGCAGGCGTCGCAAGGTCCAGCGAGAGCTTGGGTAGATCCGCCTCGAGGCGCTCGGCCTGCCCCTTCCGCAACGTCTTGCCCTTGCGGCGACCAAAAAAGGCGCTCTCGCGTGGCTCACCGGGCCGGTGCTCCGGTCTGTGGTCGTCGTCGCTCATCGATGCCCGTTGCATGCGTAACTCGGGCGGTCCGACCGCCCGGCAATGAAAAACCCCGGCAGCCGAGCTGCCGGGGCGGTGTCTAGCCTATTTCCGCGCCTCAGGCGAGGGCCGACTTCAGGGCGTCGACGAGGTCGAGCGCCTCCCAGGAGAAGCCGCCGTCGGCTTCGGCCGCCCGACCGAAGTGGCCATAGGCGGCGGTCCGGGCATAGATAGGCTTGTTGAGGCCGAGCCGTTCGCGAATGCCGCGCGGCGACAGGCGCACGAAATCGCGGTCGCCGAGCACCTTCTCGATACGGGCCGGATCGACATTGCCGGTGTCGTGCAAGTCGACGTAGATCGAAAGCGGGTCGCTGACGCCGATGGCGTAGCTGAGCTGGATCGTGGCGCGCTCGGAGAGGCCCGCGGCGACGATGTTCTTGGCCAGCCAGCGGGCGGCATAGGCCGCCGAGCGATCGACCTTGGTCGGGTCCTTGCCGGAGAAGGCGCCGCCGCCGTGCGGCGCCGCGCCGCCGTAGGTATCGACGATGATCTTGCGGCCGGTGAGGCCGGCATCGCCGTCCGGGCCGCCGATCACGAACTTGCCGGTCGGATTGACGTGCCAGATGGTCTTCTCGTCGACCCAGCCGGCCGGCAGGGCGGCGATGATGTAGGGCTCGACGATGCGACGCACGTCGGCCGATGTGAGGCCGTCGGCGTGCTGGGTGGAGAGAACGATCTGGGGCGCCCGGACTGCCTTGCCGTCCTCGTAGGCGACGGTCACCTGGCTCTTGGCGTCGGGACCGAGCAGCGGCTCCTTGCCGGACTTGCGAACCGCCGCGAGATCGCGAAGGATCTTGTGGGCATAGTAGATCGGCGCCGGCATGAGTTCCGGCGTCTCGCGGCAGGCATAGCCGAACATGATGCCCTGGTCGCCCGCGCCTTCATCCTTGTCGGCCGCCGCGTCGACGCCCTGGGCGATGTCGGACGATTGCTCGTGCAGCAGGATCTCGATCTTGGCGGTTTCCCAATGGAAGCCGTCCTGTTCGTAACCGATGTCGCGGATGGCCTCGCGCGTCAGCTTCTCGATCAGCGCGTTGTCGACGGACAGCGGGCCGCGCGTCTCGCCGGCGATGACGACACGGTTGGTGGTTGCCAAGGTCTCCGCTGCCACGCGCGCCTGCGGTTCGGCGGCTAGGAAAGCGTCAACGATGGTGTCGGAGATGCGGTCGCAGACTTTGTCGGGATGACCTTCCGAGACGGACTCGGAGGTGAAAAGGTAGTTCTGGCGAGACATAGGGTTGACCCCTCAAAGAAGACGTCGACGCGGTCGACGGAAGACTGGTCCGCCGCGGGAATGGTCCGTCGCGGCGCCTTCTTTTCGCAAGCCTCCGGGAAAAGCGCAAGCTCGGCCCATTCGCTTGCGCGCGTTTGCACGGCGCCGTGCGTTCCGTGCCACGGCAAGCGGGAATCCGTTCGTTGCGAGGGAGCGCTCGGCGTCCTCGTTTCCGATGAAACGAGGACGGTCAAAAAGCAAAACGGATTGTCTCGACCGGCATCGAGACAATCCGTCAGAGCTAGAAACCCGACTGCTCAGGCCTCGCCGTCCTCGGCAGCCAGAGTTTGCACGAGATCAACGATGCGCCGACGAACACGGGCGTCCTTGATGCGCACGAAGGACTTGTTGAGCGACAGGCCCTCGGTCGACGACAGGAAGTCGACGACGTAGGAATGGCTGGGAGTCTCGGCGAATCCGGCGGCCTCCTCCGGCGTACCCGGAGCATCTTCGAAGAAGAACGACACCGGCACCTTGAGGACGGTCGCAATGTGCTGGAGGCGGCTGGCGCCGACCCGGTTGGTGCCCTTCTCGTATTTCTGGATCTGCTGGAAAGTGATCCCGAGCGCTTCGCCCAGTTTTTCCTGACTCATTCCAAGCATCATGCGGCGAAGCCTGACGCGGCTGCCGACGTGCACATCGATGGGATTGGGGGACTTTTTGCTGGCCATGTTGGTCTCGTCTGCGGTTTGTTCCGCGGTTACCGATGAGGCTCGCAAGGCGCGGTCTTTATTTTTTGTCTTGCGGCCCATTCTTGGCAAACGAACCACAAAGGGATCGTTGCGCGCTGAGATTGTTGTCTCTGAACGAGAAGTTGTCAACTCCCGGATCTACGGTTTCCCTTTCCGAGAAGCGACAACAAGATGAAAAAGACGCTAAATATCAAGAGAAACGTCGACCCGCTTTGTTGAAAGTAAGACTTGGGTCGCTCAGATGGGACAAAACCGTCGAGCACGCCGTCCTCGCCGAGTGGTAAACTTGCAACCAGCCGGCCGAAGGCATCGATGATTGCCGATACGCCGGTATTCGCAGCGCGGACCATCGGTATGCCTTCCTCGATAGTCCGCAGGCGGGCGGCGTCGAGGTGCTGATATGGACCGGCGCTGTGGCCGAACCAGCCGTCGTTGGTGATGTTGACGAAGTAATCGGGACGCCCGCCTTCCGGTAGAATGGCGCCAGGGAAGATCGCTTCGTAGCAGATCAGCGCCGAAAAGGACGGGTGGCCGGCAAGCGCTATGAGATTGCGATGAGGGCCGGGCGAAAACCCGCCGATGCCGCGAAACAGTTCGCCGACGCCCAACCGGCGCACCAGGGTTTCGAGTGGCATGTACTCGCCGAAGGGAACGAGGTGCACCTTGTCGTAGGCGGCGCGGATGGCGCCGGTGTCGTCTATGGCGAACAGCGAGTTGTAGTATCGCCGTCCCCCCTCGGCCTCGGCCGGCTCGATGCGCGGCGCACCGGTAAGCAGGATCGTGCCCGGCGACAGCAGGTCGGCAATGCGGGCGAGCGCTTCCGGTTCCTCGGTCAGGAAAAAGGGCAAGGCCGTTTCCGGCCAGATGATCTCGGAAAACGACATGGCGCCGAGCGTTTCGGGATCGGTTCGCCGGTCGGAGAGCGTCGTCAACTTGTCGAGCGCCTCCTGTCTCTTGTCGGGGGACCACTTGACGGCTTGATCGATGTTCGGTTGCACGATGCGAATGCGGGCGTCGGCCATCACCGCCTCGCCCGCTGGCGCTGCGTTCGAAAGCCTGTAGAAGCCCCAACCGAGGTCGGCCACCACGAGCGCCAGGACCGATGCGAGGGTCAGGCGCCGCAGCCAGGGCCGGCGCCCTGGTTCATCGACGAGGAGAGCCGGAGTGGCAAACACGGCGATGCCGGCGAACGTCAGCCCATAGACGCCAACCACGCTCGCAGCTTGCGCGGTCACGTCGGTGAAGGCGACAGCCTGTCCGAAGAGGTTCCAGGGAAAGCCGGTCAGCACGTGTCCGCGCAGCCATTCGGAGACGCCAAGTCCGAAGGCCAGCGCGAAGATGCGTGTCGGGCCATCGCTCCATAGGAGACGGGCCACGAGGGCGCCAAAGGCGGTGAACAGGGCAAGGCCGGCGGCAAGCCCCACGACGGCGAGTGGCATCAGCGGGATGAGAGCCGACCGCCCCTCGGCGAAGAAGGCGATCCCCACCCAGTGGAGACCGGCGAGGAAATAGCCGAAGCCGAACCACCAGCCGGTGACGGCGGCAGGCCGCAGCCGGCGGATGCCGCGCGGTCCCGCCACGACCGCACCGTCGATGAGGAGTACCAGAGCCGGCAACGTGAGGAACAGGATCGGCGCGGCATGCACGGGCGCCAGGGCCAGCGCGGAGAGCGCGCCGGCCGCGAGGGCGGCAAAACGTCGCGGCCACCCCCAGAGGAGCAGGAGCCGATGGGCAAAGGTATCAAACATCGCGCCTCTTCCCTCGCCGGCGAATCGGTCGTTGCGTCCGAAGCAATAGCCGGTCGTCGTCGGAGAGGGAATGCCGGACGATCACCGGAAGTCGCTTTGGCGACTTCCGGCAACGTTCGATGCACGAGGCAGGTTCAGTGGTCGATGCAGCAATCGGACGCGGAGGAAATCCTTCAGGCCCCGACTTCGGAAGACTCGACCGTTTGTGCCGGCTCGTCGGGACGCGCAAAGAGGCGCACCGTCTTGATGCGGCGTGGATCGGCATCGAGCACTTCGACCTCCCAGCCGGGCAGGTCGTCGGAGACGATCACTTCGCCGCGCACCGGAATCCGGCCAAGGGCGGCGAACAGCAGGCCGCCGAGCGTGTCGACGTCTTCGTCGTAGTCCGCAAAGGAGAAGCTCGGGCCGATCGTCGCCCTGACATCGTCGAGATCGGCGCGGGCGTCGGCGAGATAGACGCCGTCCTGTACCGTCTTGACCAGCGGGCCGTCCTCGTCGTCGTGCTCGTCATCGATCTCGCCGACGATGGTCTCGACCACGTCCTCGATGGAGACGATGCCGTCGGTACCACCATACTCGTCGATGACCAGCGCCATCTGGATGTGGGTAGCCTGCATCTTCTGCAGGAGGTCGGTGGCGGGCATGGACGGCGGCACGAACAGCACGGCGCGTACGAGCTTCGCCGCTTCGAGCGTGATGCCGAGGTCGACCTTGCCGACATCGAGCCGACTGTCGTCCGCCTCGGCGGTCGCATCGCTCCGCGCCTTGCCGGTGATGTGGGTGATGAGATCCTTGATGTGGACCATGCCGATGGCGTCGTCGAGCGTCTCGCGGTAGACCGGCATGCGCGAGTGGCCGGACGCTTCGAACAGTCCGAGCAGCTCGGCCAGCGTTGTGTCGGCGTCGACGGCGGCGATGTCGGCCCGGGGAACCATGACGTCGGCGACGCGCGTTTCCCTGAGACGAAGGATGTTTCGGATCAGCGTCCGTTCCTCGGGCGAGAAGGCGGCGTCGAGCGCATCCTCCTGGCTCAGCGCTTCTTCGAGGTTCTGCCGGAGAGTTGCCGAGGTCTTGAAGCCGAAGGCCTCGCGCAAGCGCGCCAGCCAGCTCGATCCGGAACCCGTTCCACCCTCGGCCGAGACGCCCGGTTGGGCCGCCGCGGCCATATTCTGACTGCCCGTACTATGACTGTCGCTGTCGCTCATTGTCCTTCTTCCGCGCCGCCCGCCGGCCCTCCCGGCCGCTGGCGGACGCCCCGATAATGCCGTCCCTCAGCGGCCGGCGCCGCCCATCGGCGCGTCGGCATAGGGGTTGGCGATGCCGAGCCGGGCGAGAATGGCCGTTTCAAGGCCCTCCATCTCCTCGGCTTCGTCGTCGTTCATGTGATCATAACCGACGAGATGCAGGAATCCATGCACGATCATGTGCAGGAAATGGTCCCGAAAGGAAATGTCTTCTTCGACCGCTTCGCGCGCCACCGTCTCATGGGCCACGGCGATATCGCCAAGAAGGGGGCCGTAGGCATCCGCCTCCGGATCGTCCTGCGGGAAGGACAGCACGTTGGTCGGCTTGTCCATGCCACGGTGATCGCGGTTGAGCGCCCGGATCGCGGCATCGTCGGTGAGCAGGAGCGACAGTTCCGCGTCGTCGGCAATCTCGGCGTCGGCCGCCGCCGCCGCCATGGCGACGGCAGCTTCGACATCGGCGCGCCAATCCTCGGCCGTACCCCATAGCGGGCTGTTGGCGAGGATATCGACGGCGATCACGCTCATGCCTTCTCTCCACGGGCGGCGGCGAGCCGCTCCCGGCTGTCGTCATCGTAAGCCTTGACGATGCGCGCCACCAGCTCATGGCGCACCACGTCCTCGTGGCTGAAGCGGACCTGCACGACGCCGGGCGTGTCGGTGAGAATGCGGCTCGCCTCGACCAGGCCGGAGACTTGTCCGGCCGGCAGGTCAATCTGGCTGGGGTCGCCGGTGACGATCATCTTCGAGCCGTCGCCGAGGCGGGTGAGAAACATCTTCATCTGCATCGACGTGGGGGTTTGCGCCTCGTCGAGGATGACGGCGGCGTTGGCCAGCGTGCGACCGCGCATGAAGGCGAGCGGCGCGATCTCGATGGCGCCCGAAGTGAGGGCACGCTCGACACGCTCGGGCGGCATCATGTCATAAAGGGCGTCGTAGAGCGGACGAAGGTAAGGATCGATCTTCTCGCGCATGTCGCCCGGCAGGAAACCGAGCCGTTCGCCGGCTTCCACTGCCGGTCGCGACAGCACGAGCCGTGCCACCTCGCCGCGCTCAAGCAGCGCGGCTGCGTGCGCTACGGCGAGGTAGGTCTTGCCGGTACCGGCGGGTCCAAGACCGAACACCAGGGTCGAGCGGTCCATGGCGCGAATGTAGGCGTCCTGCGCCGGGTTGCGGGCGACGACCGTCTTGCGGCGCGTGGAGATGGCGGCGAGCTGAAGCCGCGAGCCGGCGTCCATCGTCGGCAACGGAAGCTGGTCGCCGACCGCCAGCGCCATGCGGACCGCCCCCTCGACATCGGCCGAGGTGATGGTCTGACCGGCCTGGAGACGGCCATAGAGCGCCTCCAGCACGTCGCGGGCGCGGCTGGCCGCTTCGTGCGATCCTCTAATCGTCACCTGATTGCCGCGCGCCGTGGCGTCGACACCGAGCTTCTGCTCGATCAATGCCAGATGCTGGTCGAACTGACCGTAGAGCGGGCCGATCAACCGGTTATCCTCAAAGACCAGCACCAGATGAGTGAGGTCGGACGCATAGGTCATGGCGTTCCCCGGATAGGTCGCGACAGTCGCGACGGCATGGTCGGTGCGTGTCCCGACGGCCTCATGCCGACCGTCGGGCCGGTACGGGCTCGCCTTCGAGCCGGCCGATCAGACTGTGTCCGCCGGTCGCCTCGATGGTCACGTCGGCAATCTCGCCAATGAGTGACGACGGCGCCATGACGGCCACCGGCTGAAGATATGGCGATCGTCCGACGATCTGGCCGGGAAGGCGCCCGGTCTTCTCGAACAGTACCGGCAAGGTCCGCCCGACAAGGCGCTCGGCGAATGCTTTCTGCTGCTCCTCGAGCAGCGCCTGCAGCCGGTGCAGGCGCTCGCTCTTCACCGCTTCCGGGACCTGATCGGCAAGACCAGCCGCCGGCGTGCCGGGACGCGGCGAGTACTTGAAGGAGAAGCAGGCGGCATAATCGACGGTGCGGACGATCTCCATGGTGGCGGCGAAGTCTTCCTCGGTCTCGCCCGGGAAGCCGACGATGAAATCGCCCGATATCGCCATGTCCGGCCGTGCCGATCGGATTCGTTCGATGAGCGCGACGTACTCCGCGGCGGTGTGGCGGCGGTTCATGGCCGCGAGAATGCGGTCCGAGCCCGACTGCACGGGAAGGTGCAGGTAAGGCATCAGCTTGGAGTTGTCGCCATGGGCGGCGATCAGTGCGTCGTCGAGATCGCGCGGGTGGCTGGTCGTGTAACGGATGCGGGCAAGACGGGGCAGCTCCGACAGGCGCGCGAGCAGGCCCGCGAGGCCAACCGTTCGGCCCTCTTCATCCACGCCGTGATAGGCGTTGACGTTCTGGCCGAGGAGGGTGATTTCGCGCACGCCGGCCGCTACCAGGGTCCTTGCCTCGTCGACGATTCTCTCGACCGGGCGCGACGCTTCCGAACCGCGCGTGTAAGGCACGACACAGAAAGTGCAGAACTTGTCGCAGCCTTCCTGCACGGTGAGGAAGGCCGTCACGCCACGCGAGCGAACGGCTGCTTCGGAGGGCGCTGCCAAATGGTCGAACTTGTCCTCCGGCGGGAACTCGGTCTCCACCACCTTCGGTCGGGCCGGCGCCTTGCCTTCGGTGGCCGCCGGCCGTTCGCCGGCGCGAACCCGTTCGATCAGTTCCGGCAGGCGGTGATAGGTCTGCGGTCCGAACACCATGTCGACCACCGGGGCGCGGGCGATGATTTCCTCGCCTTCCGCCTGGGCGACGCAGCCGGCGACGGCGACCAGCGTCTCGCGTCCTTCGGCGGCACGTTCCGCCTTCAGGACGCGCAGCCGTCCCAGCTCGGAGTAGACCTTCTCGGCCGCCTTTTCGCGGATGTGGCAGGTGTTCAGGATGACGAGGTCGGCAGTCTCGGGGCTGTCTGCGGTTGCGTATCCGAGCGGCGCCAGCGTGTCCGACATGCGGTCGCTGTCGTAGACGTTCATCTGGCAGCCGTAGGTCTTGATGAAGACAGACTTCTTATCCGTCACCGTTGCTCGCTTTCCCTCATGGGGGACGGCCGATCGGAACCGTCCCGTCAAAGATAACGGCATCTAGTGCATTTTGGGGAGCGGCGAAAGGCGGTTTTCCAACAAATTCGCGTGCTGATTGGCCGGCCGAGCTTTCTTGAAGCTGGAACGATTAGCTGCCGGTCCACGTCCTGCTCCGACTTGATCGCTGGCGATCGGGCCTTACAAGTAATCCGGAATGCCTGATCATCACCGCCCGGGAACTCTCTCATGCCGATCTACGAACTCGACGGAATCGCCCCCGAACTGCCCGAAGACGGCGACTATTGGGTTGCCCCCGACGCCCACGTGATCGGTCGCGTGAAGCTCGGTTCCGAGGTGGGCATCTGGTTCGGGGCGGTAATCCGCGGCGACAACGAGCCCATCGTCGTCGGCGCCCGGACCAACATCCAGGAGGGAGCGACGTTGCACACCGATCCCGGCTTTCCCCTGACCATCGGCGAAGGTTGCACCATCGGCCACCAGGCGATCGTCCATTCCTGCACATTGGGCGACAACGTGCTGGTCGGAATGGGCGCCACCATTCTCAATGGCGCGAAGATCGGCGCCAACAGCCTTGTCGGCGCCAATGCGCTCGTTACCGAAGGCAAGGAGTTTCCGGACGGGTCTCTCATTGTCGGCGCCCCGGCACGGGCCGTGCGGGCGCTTGATGCATCGGCGATCGAGAAACTGCGTCGGTCGGCCGAAAACTATGCCGCCAACTTCAAGCGCTTCAAGGCGGGCTGCCGCAAGACCGCCGACTGAGCCGGCCCGCCTCGCCTCGGTCAGGCATGCGCCGTCTCGGCCGTCTCCGGCGAGAAGGTCGCGCTGAGATAGGGGGCGATGCCGTGAAGCGGCAGCTGCCGTTCCACGGCGCCGATCTCGAAGGCGGCACGCGGCGTGCCGTAAACCACCGACGTCGACTCGTTCTGGCCGATGGTCCGGCCACCGCCGAGCCGAATGTCGAGAAGGCCGGAGGCGCCGTCGCGCCCCATGCCGGTCAGGATGATGCCCAGGCTGTTGATCGGGCAGACGCGGGCCATCGAGCGGAAAAGCACGTCGACCGAGGGTGCGTGCCCGGACACGCGCTCCTCGCCGCCGAGGCGGCAGGTAAGGTTGGGGCCGGCGTGACCGAGTTCGAACTGCCGTCCGCCCGGCCCGATATAGACCGTGCCGGGCCGCAGAACCTCGCGATCCTCGGCTTCCTTCACGCGCAACGCGCAAAGACCGTCGAGCCGGCTGGCGAACGAACCGGTGAACTGGCCGGGCATGTGCTGGACGATCAGGATCGGCGGCATCTGAGCCGGCAGTCCGGTCAGCACGGCACGGATGGCTTCGACACCGCCGGTCGAGGCGCCGATGCCGATCACCGTGCCGGTGCGCGAGCAGCCGACCGGCGGCGGCAAGGTGGACAAGCGGCCCGGTGTCTTCTCCGGCACTCTCTCCGGCGTCGTGCGATGGGCGCCGACATTCGCCGCCGCGGCGACCTTGATCTTGTCGGTGAGCTCGGCGGCGATCTTGTCGAGTTCGGAGGCCTTGCTGGGTTTGCCGACGACATCGATGGCGCCGATCTCGAGGGCACGAAGGGTGCTGAAGGCGCCGGCCTGGGTCAGTGTCGATACCATCACCACCGGCATCGGGCGCAGAGCCATCAGCTTCTCGAGAAAGGAGATGCCGTTCATGCCGGGCATTTCGACATCGAGCGTCAGCACATCCGGATTGAGACGCTTGATCGCATCGCGCGCGGCGAACGGATCGGCCGCGGTGCCCACCACCTCTATGCCGGGGTCGCGGGCGAGGACACTGGTGAGCATGTCGCGTATCAGGGCGCTGTCGTCGACGATGAGCACGCGGATGGGCATTCCGGGCATGATGATCCTCAGAAAAGATCGACCTCGCCTTCGACCTTCGTTCGTGCAAGTCGGTCCCTGAAGGAGTGCTCTTCGTCGACGAAAGCGGGGTGGGTGGCGGTGCCGAGCAGAAGCCTGTGCACGACACCGGTCGAGGGGTTGTAGTGGATGCGGCGGCCATAGCAGCCCCCGAGATCCGCGGAGGCGATCGGAAGCCCCTCGGCACGGAGGTAGTCGAGCACGAAGGACACGTTGGACGAGCCGATCAGCGTCGGCCCGTCCGTGAGATCGGCGCCGCCGAACAGCTTGATCTCAAGGCCTCGCCGTTCGCAACCGGACTTCAGGACCTCGTTGATCAGCACTTCCATGGCGTAGTTGCCGTAGCGCAACGCGGCGCTGGCGCCGTTCCAGATGCCGGAATCGCTTTCTGGCAGCATGAAGTGGTTGAGACCGCCAAATCCGGTTGCCGGGTTGCGGATGCAGGCGGCGACGCAGGAGCCGAGGACGGTGACGATCATTTCGTCGGCTCGTGCCGTCACGTAGGCCTCGCCCGGCAGGACGCGCACCGCCTGTACGCCCCGCCGCCAGTCGTAGGACCGTGGAGCTTCTTGTCGGTGCGAGCCGGCGTTTTCCTCCGGATACACAGTTGCTTTCGGCTGACCGGCGAAGGACATCGCTCAGGTACCCTTCTGGTAGATCGTCGGACCGCGCAGGCGGAAAACCGTCTTCTGGTCGAGAATGGTTTCGGAATGGCCGATGTAGAGCCAACCACCGGGAGCCAGAAGGTCGGCAAAGCGCTGCACCAGTCGGGCCTTGGTCGGATTGTCGAAGTAGATCATGACGTTGCGGCAGAAGATGGCGTCAAACGGCCCCTTCATCGGCCACGCATCGAGAAGGTTGAGCTGCTTGAACGCGATGAGCTGCCTGAGTTCGGGACGCACCTGCCATTCGCTTCCGCCGAAGGCCGTGAAGTGGCGATAGCGCCTGCCCTTGCCGAGTTCGGCGACCGACTGTCCTCCATAGCGGCCGGATGAACCACGTGCCACCACCGAACTGTCGATGTCGGTCGCCAGGATCCGGGTGTCGCATTGCACCCGTGACGCAGCCGTCTCTCGGTAGGTCATGGCGATCGAGTAGGGCTCCTCGCCCGTCGAGCAGCCTGCCGACCATATGCGTAGGCGTGTCCGGCCGTTGATTCCGTCGGTTGACAGATCGGAGAGCAAGTTTTCTGCAAGATGGTCGAAGTGGTGCTTCTCGCGGAAGAACCGGGTGAGGTTGGTGGTGAGGGCGTTGATCAGGTATTCGATCTCGTCTTCGCCCTCGGGGCTCGAGTAGTAGTCGCAGTACTCGGCGAAAGTCGAGAATTCAAGTTCCCGCAAACGCCGCGTCAGCCGCGAGTAGACCATGTTGATCTTGTGGTCGGGCAGGGTGATGCCCGTCCGACCGTGAACAAATGCGGAGAGGCGCCTGTATTCCTTCAGTGTGAAGGGAAACTCGCGATGTTCCGGGGCGGTCGTGCTGAGTGCGGCCATATTTACTCCGGGGGAACTGAACCGCGGCGCTGCCGCCGCGGCCCGATTTCTCGTCGCGCTCAGAACTCCTTCCAGTCCGCATCGCTCTCAAAGGCCGCGTGCAGCTCAGACTGCAAGCGCTGTGCGGTGCGTCCACCCGCCGCGGCCACCTTCTTCGGCTGGGCCGGGCGAGGCGGGGTCTTGACGGCCGTCCGCGACTCGCGCCGCTCTTCGATGGCAACCCGGGCCGATCGGGCGGCCTCGGCCAGCCGGAAGGCCGACATGCGCCCGTGCATGGCCTCGGCCTGCTCCTGCAGCATGCGCGTCGCCGAGGCATTCTCCTCGACCAGCGCCGAGTTCTGCTGCGTCATCTCATCCATCTGAGTGACGGCCTTGTTGATCTCCTCAACACCGGCCGACTGCTCACGGCTCGCCGCCGCGATGTCGGAGACGATGTCCGCCACCTTCTTGATCGATCCGACGATCTCGTTCAGTGCGGTGCCGGCGTCGTTGACCAGCTTGACGCCATCCTTCACCTGAGCGCCGCTCTCGACGATCAGCGCCTTGATATCCTTGGCGGCGCCAGACGAGCGCTGAGCCAGTGAACGGACTTCCGAGGCAACCACCGCGAAGCCCTTGCCGGCGTCGCCCGCCCGTGCCGCCTCGACAGCCGCGTTGAGGGCCAGGAGATTGGTCTGGAAAGCGATCTCGTCGATCACCGAGATGATGTCGGATATCTTCTGCGACGAAGTCTCGATGCGGCTCATGGCCTCGACCGCCTTGCCGACGACGTCCCCGCCGTCGGTCGCCGTGCCGCGCGCCGAGGCTGCCAGCTGGTTGGCCTGCTGGGCGTTGTCGGCGTTCTGCTTGACGGTTGCCGCCATCTCTTCCATGGACGCGGCCGTTTCTTCGAGGTTCGAAGCCTGTTGCTCGGTCCGCTGGGACAGATCGGTGGTGCCCGAGGAAATCTCCGCGACGGCGTTGGAGATGGTCGTCGCGGCCTCCATCATGTCGGCGACGACGTTCGACATGGTATCGAGCAGCGTATTGATCCCCTCGCAGAGACTGGCGATCTCACCGGTCTTGCCGTCGAGCGGCACACGACGGGTCAGGTCGTTGCCACGCGCCGCCTCGATCACTTCCTTGGATTCGCGGACTGCCGCCTGAAGCGCCTCGGCGGAACGCACCTGCTCGGTGACGTCGGTGGCGTACTTGACCACCTTGAAGGGCTTGCCGTTCAAGTCGAGGATCGGGTTGTAGGAAGCCTGGATCCAGATTTCCCGCCCGCCCTTGCCGACGCGCTTGTACTGGTTGGTGTCGTGTTCACCACGGCCGAGCTTTTCCCAGAACATCCGGTAATCGACCGACGCGCGATAGGCAGGATCGACGAAGATGGAGTGATGCTGTCCCTTGATCTCGGCCAGCGTGTAGCCGAGCGTGTTGAGGAAGTTCTCGTTGGCATCGAGAACCTTGCCATCCAGCGAGAACTCGATGATGCCTTGCGCCTTGGAAATGGCGGCGATCTGTCCCTCGAAGTCGGCCGACTGCAAGCGCTGGGCGGTCACGTCGGTCGCGATCTGGACGATCTTGAACGGCTTGCCGTCAAGGCCGAGGATCGGGTTGAACGACACTTCGAGCCAGACTTCACGGCCGCCCTTGGCGATGCGCTTGTACTGGCCGGTGACATGCTCGCCGCGCTGCAGTCCCTCCCACATCAGTTTGTATTCGGCGCTTTCGCGGGCAACGGCGTCGGCGAACATCGCAGCCGGCTTGCCGCGGATCTCGTCGATCGTATAGCCGAAGATCCGGCAGAAGATGTCGTTGGCGTCGATGACGGTGCCGTCAAGCGACAGTTCCAGGACCGACTGGGACAGGCGGATGGCGTCGGCCTGTCCCTTGTAGTTGGCGGTGAGTTCGGCAACCTGTTTGCCATTCTCGCGGAATATCGACACGGCGCCGGCGATGGTGCCGATCTCGTCCTTGCGATCGGTCCCATCGACTTCGAACTCGTAGTCGCCGTCGGTGATGCGGCGCATATAGTTGATCATGCGCCCCACGCCGCGCGTGATCTGCAGGGAGAAGAAGATGCTGGCGGCAAGCGCAACCACAATGGCGGCAAGAACCACCGCAAGTGTGGTGAACAGGCCGTTGCGAAGCCCCGCGGCGTGATCGTCAAGCATGGTGGTGAGCGTGTTCGCGCCGCCGTGCCAGAGAGCCTGGCTCGCCTGCGCCTGGGCCTTCGTGGCGTCCATGAAGCCGGAGATATTCACACTTTGCGGCGTGGCGGCCGTCTCAAAGGCGGTCGCGACAGCGTCCGCTTCGCTTACGAAGCGCGGAGCGATTTCGTCGAACGCGCTGATCTGTGCACCTAGGCTCTCGACACGACCATCGGTGCTATAGGACTTGGCAACCTGCAGCGCGGCGGTGGCTCCGTCGGAAGCCTCCTTGAAAAGCGCAATCTGCGACTTCAGAAGGCCGAGATCCGCGACCGAGACGGACGACGAGCGTGATATCTCGCGAATCTTGCCGGTGATCGCCACGCGGTACCACAGCACACGCGGAATGCGGCTCATCAGCGCCTGGCCGAGGTAGTGGTGATCGACCTCGGTGTCGACGGCGATGCCCGAACCATTGGAGATGGCCGCCATGAGATCGAGGCCCGTGTTGACCGACTGGGTCAACCGAGCGTCGAACGGAGCGTGACTGCGCGGCCAGTCGTAACTCGCCAGAACGTTGGTGAAGGCCTTGGCGTTCTCCTCGATGCCAAACGCGGCGTCATTTGCGCTGCCAAGGCCCTGCAGGTCGGGGATGCTGGGCAGCACCGTGGCCGGAGTGGCCGCGTCGTCCAGTGCCGAGACGGCGAGCCCGCGGATCGATTCCCAGACGGCGATCGCGTAGGTGACGCCGTTGGCTTCCTTTCTGGCGGCGGCCACGCCCTCCTCGCTCTTGCTGACGTAGAGCCAGCCGAGGATGACGATCGGCAGGCTCATCAGCGCGACGATCAGGCCGATCTTGGTGCGAAGTTTCAGCGAGGTGAGTGACATGATGTCAGTTCCTGGAAAGGCCGTTCAGGCGGCGATGGCGGCGTTGGCCGGGCCATGATTGGCGAAGAGGTTCTCGAGGCTGAGGAGCACGACCATGCTGTCGCCGACGGGGATGATGCCGGCGAGGAAGGCGTTGTCGATCGGCTGGTCGACGTCAGGTACCGGCCGGATGTCGGCCGCGTTGACGGTCAGGATGTCCGACACGGCATCGACGAGCAGGCCGAGGAGCCGGCCGCCGATCGCCACGATGATCACCACATGGCTGCGGGTGGCCGTGGTGAGGCCCAGTCCGAAGCGGCAGCGAAGATCGAAGATCGGCACGATCGTGCCGCGAAGGTTGAGCACGCCGAGCATGTAGTCTTGCTGGTTCGGCAGGACGGTCGTCTCGGTCCACCCCTTGATTTCGCGAACGGCCATGATGTCGATGGCGAACTCGTCGTCACCGACGCGGAAGGATATGAACTGCCGCGCTTGGGCCGCGGCGGCGTCCGGACCGGTGTTGGGAAGATCTTGCGGTTCTGCCATGGAGAGGTCTCCGTGAGGTCAGGCGTTTGCTGCGATCGGCAGCCGCGTCGTGTCGACGGCACGAGCGGACCGATCGTGTAGGCGGGTGAGTTCTTCGATGTCGACGATGAGCGCGACACGCCCGTTGCCGAGAATGGTGGCGCCCGAAATGCCGGGAACCGGGTCGTAGTTGTCTTGCAAAGACTTGATCACGACCTGCTGCTGGCCGATCAGCTCGTCCACGACCACGCCGAGTTTGCTGCCGTTGGCGAGCTCGATCAGCACGACGAGGCCCTGACACGGATCGGAAACGGCCTCGCTGACGCCGAACACGCGAGCGAGATGGATCAGACGGACGAACTCGCCGCGAATGGAGACGACCTCGCCACCGCCGGGAACGACACGGATCTGACCGCGTCCGGGACGGAAGGACTCGACGATCGAGGTGAGCGGCAGGATGTACTTCTCCCAGCCGACCGCCACGACCATGCCGTCGAGGACGGCGAGGGTCAGCGGGATCACCAGCGTGAAGCGGGTGCCCTTTCCGGGCGTCGACACCACCTGCACGCGGCCGCCGAGCGCCTGGACGTTGCGACGAACGACGTCCATGCCGACGCCACGGCCCGACACGTCGGTGACGGCCGCGGCCGTCGAGAAGCCCGGCGAGAAGATCAGCTCGTCGATTTCCTCGGCTGACAGTTTGGCGCTCGCCGGCACGATGCCCTTGTCGATCGCCTTGGCAAGCAGCCGATCCCGGTCGAGGCCGGCACCATCGTCCTCGACGTGGATCAGTATGTTGGAACCCGCATGCTGGGCCGACAGGCGGATGACCCCTCCGGCGGGCTTGCCGGCGGCAAGGCGCGTGTCGGCGTCCTCGATGCCGTGGTCGACGGCGTTGCGGATCATGTGGGTGAGCGGATCGGCCAGTTCCTCGATGACCGTCTTGTCGACTTCGGTCTGCTCGCCGGACATTTCGAGCCGCACGTCCTTGCCCGTCTTGTGTCCCACATCGCGAACGAGGCGCGGCATGCGCGAGAACACCGATTTGACGGGCTGCATGCGGATGGCCATCACGCATTCCTGCAGCTCTCGCGTCAGGCCAGCCAGGTGTTCAAAGCCCTGAAGGGCGCCTGGATCGTCCTGCTTGCGGGTCTCGATGAACTGCTGGGCCAGCATCGCCTGGGCAATGACCAGTTCGCCCACCATGTTGACGAGGCGATCAACGCGATAGAGATCGACCCGGATCGACGAGATCGAACCGGTCTTGCCGGCCGTCTTGGCGTCGGCGGGCTTGGTTTCGGACGACTTGCTTTCGGAGGGCGAGTTCGTGGCCTCCGCTTCGGCGGCCGGAGGCGGAGCGACGACCTCCGGTTCGGCCTGAGCGTCGGCGATCTCCTCGATGATCAGTTCACACTCGTCGTCGACGAACTCGAAAACCTCGGCGATGGCGGCCGGCGAACAGTCGGCGCGAAGCGTCATCGTCCAGCCGAGATAGGCGTCATCGACGTTGAAGGCCTCGAAGGCCGGCAGGCGCGCGAGATCGCAGTCGATCGTCAACGTGCCGAGCGCCTTCAGCTCGCGGATCAGATAGAGCGGTTCGTTGGCGTGTCGGAACAGCTCGGCATTGGGCCGGAAGACGATGCGGTAGCTTCTGTCCACCGGCGGCGCTTCAGGGGCGCTGGCGGTCGGCCGTATGGGGGCGGTCGTCTGTGTCTCGCCCTTGAGCAATGCACTGAGTTCCTCGGCGACATCGGCGCCGAAATCGTCGGCCGGGGTTTCGCCCTGGCGCGCGAGATCGACCAGGGCGGAGAAGACGTCGGCGGCTGCGACAAGGGCGGCGAGGGTGCGTTCGTCGAGCTCGGCCTTGCCGTCGCGCAGCCGATCGAGCAAGGCCTCGAAACGGTGCGCGAAGCCGACCAGTACGGTGTAGCCGAAGGCGCCTGCGCCGGCCTTTACCGAATGGACGGCACGGAAAATGGCGTTAAGCCCCTCGACGTCGCTGGAATAGGCAGCGAGCGCCCCAAGGCGTTCCTCGAGGTCGGCAAGCAGTTCCGTGCATTCCTCGAAGAATGTCCTGCGGAACTGGGCGAGTTCGTCGGAGCCGAAGCTGGGAGTTGACATGGCGGCCGTCCGGGAGGGTCAGGCTGGGCAAACCTTGTTGACGACGGAAAGCAGCTTCTCCGGCGCAAAGGGCTTGACGATCCAGCCCGTCGCCCCGGCTGCCTTGCCGCTGGCCTTCCTGTCGTCGCCGGACTCCGTGGTCAGGATCAGGATCGGCGTCGATGCATGGTTCCCACCGGCGCGTACGCGCTTGACCAGCGTCACGCCGTCCATGTTGGGCATGTTGATGTCGGTGATGATCAGGTCGACGCGGGTGTTGGCGAGAACACCGAGGGCCTTCACCCCGTCCTCCGCTTCCAAGACCTCGAAGCCGGCTCCCTTCAGCGTGTAGGAGACCATGTCGCGCATGGTCCTGGAGTCGTCAACCGTAAGTATCTTTCTCGGCATTTAAGGGGCTCCGGGCGTCGAGTTCGGCGGCAAGGCCGAGGTCGGCATAGGCTTCGCGAAAGGTTGGCGTGGTATTCACGATCGCGAGCCGGCCGCCGTTCATCTCGAGCGCGCGGGCGGTTGCAACAAGAAGCTGGACAGCCTGAGTCCCGAGGCGTTCGACAGCCGCGGCATTCAGGGTCAGGTAGATGGTCTCGGACACCAGAGGTTCGATCTGCGCATGAAGGTCACGGACCGCCGAGGCGTCGAGCACCGCGGCCAGGTCGTAAGAAATCTTGCGTTGTTCGAGCGACGGCAACTTAGACTCTCTACAATCTGCAGGCGTTGTTGGACACACCCGTCCGTGGGCCTGACGTATGGCAGTACACGCATGGATAGGTTACCGAAAACTGAAGTGAAATTTCCGTTTCATCGCCAATTCGACTGGGTCGGTCATTAAGGATACCGATTTCTGTGAGTCTTCCTTGTCATTTGCTGAATCAAGGCTTTCCGCTGCGCTGGGCTTGGGAAGTAGAGAGGTCGACCTATAAATGGTCGGTGGTTCAGTCGGGGGTCGAAATAGAGTCTTGAAATGAATCGATGTTTCCGATCGTCTCGGTTGGACAGCGGTCAGGCGCAGAGACTCGCTTGCCGATATTGTTGCCTTTTGAGCAACCGCAGATAGAAATGCGCACATAGGTATTTGACCGGACCCTCGACTAGCGGGGTCAGGACTCTTCCGGAAGAGCGAGGACGGCGAATCACGTGCCTTTTGGGGCCTCCAACTGCAGCTTTGGCGCCAAAGTGCCGCCGATAGTTCCAGTCATGGACGGAGGCGTCGAAACAGCACGCAGACGCTTGCACAGGGGACATACCTCGGGTCAGGCGCTTTCGGTCGGTCGGCGCTCTACAACGCACGCTTCGGCATGTCAGGCAAGCAACGCTTGACCACTGGGAGGCGGCGCACCATTTCCTCATCAGGATTCGCGGAGTTCGCAGTTCTATTGGATGCGATCTCTCAGTAACGGTCGCCGTGCCCTCGATGCGTGCGTGGATGGCGGCGCCAAGAAAGGGCCAGCATCGAGGCACGTGCTTCGGTCAGGGTTGTCTATTATTTTAATAGTACAGGCTGAAAGGTTTTGGTATTTCAATCTGAAAGGTCGGTTATTCCTAAAAGCGCCCGTGCATAACTATGACCATTTCGAAATGGGAAGATATATATGGCGACGGATGAACATGAACTGGAGCGACCTCTTGCCGAAGCCACTCACGTTGCACCGGCGCCAACCATGAATGAGTTTCTGGCGCACACCCGGGACTGGGCAGTTTTCTTTGATGTAGACGGAACGCTTATCGATATTGCGGCCACTCCTGACGGCGTGGTGGTCCCAAACCGTCTACTCGACGACCTTCTGAAGCTTGAACGGATCGTCGGAGGCGCACTGGCACTCATCACCGGACGCGGCATCGATTTCGTTGACCGGTTGTTCGCTCCTCACCGCTTCGCCATTGCCGGACTGCATGGCGCCGAATGGAGAGAGCGCGACGGTCAGACAATGGGGCCGCCGGCAGACCCGCATTTTTCCAAGGTCAAGGCTATGCTTCGGCATTGGGCCTCGCCGCTCCCTGGCGTTGGCTTCGAGGATAAGGGGGCTGCCGTCGCTCTCCATTATCGTCAGGCACCTGCGGCGGCCGACACAGTCGCAACATTGATGCACCGGGCTCAGGCCATGGCGGGGTCGGCATATGGCCTGCACGCCGGCAAGATGGTGATTGAACTGAGGCCACGGGCCGACAAAGGAGAAGCGGTCGCCCGCTTTATGCAAAGGCAGCCATTCAAGGGGAAATGCCCAATCGTTTTCGGAGACGACGTAACGGACGAATCCATGTTCAAAGCGGTCAACGATCTGGGTGGCCTGTCGGTCAGAGTTGGGAATGAGGCGTTCCAGACGAAGGCGACAACGAGGCTGAACTCCCCCGAGCATGTGCGGGAACTGATCAAGGCGGCGACCGTTTGACCTACTGTTTTTTGACCTACTCTTGCATATGAAAGATCAAGTAATGAACCGTCTCGTTATCGTTTCCAATCGCGTGCCACTGCCCGACGAGGATGGCAATCCTCCAGCCGGTGGCCTTGCCGTCGCCTTGCACGCCGCTCTCCGGAAACGGGGCGGGGGCCTTTGGATGGGATGGTCGGGCAAGGTGCAGAGCGAGGCGGGCACCGAACAACTGGAAGAAATGGAGATCGAGGGCATAACCTATGCGCTTACCGATCTCAGCGAGACCGATTACAACGAGTATTACGCGGGCTTCGCCAACCGTGTGCTCTGGCCGATCTTTCACAGCCGACTTGACCTTGCAGAATACGCCCGCAAGGAAATGAGCGGCTATTTTCGGGTCAACCGGCTCTTTGCCGATCTTCTGGCGCCGCGGCTTCAGGATGACGACGTCGTCTGGATCCACGACTACCACCTCATTCCCCTGGCAGAAGAGCTGCGACAGCGCGGTGTTACCTGTCGGATCGGCTTCTTCCTGCACATTCCCTGGCCGCCGTCCGACATTCTTATCGCCATGCCGGTGTATGAGCGGGTGCTGAAAGCGCTGTGCGCCTACGATGTGCTCGGCTTCCAGACTGATCTTGACCTGGCAAATTTCAGCGAGTGCCTCCGTCGGGAGAACGTCGGCGGCCCGGTCGGCGAGCGTACGTTCCGCGCCTATGATCGGACGTTCGAGGCCGGCGCCTTCCCGATCAGCATTGAGACCGCCGATTTTGCCCGCCTCGCCGAGGCGGCCGATAGCGGCGACGAACTGGTTGAGAGCACGAAGAACAGTCTCACCGGCAAGCAGCTGATCATCGGCGCCGATCGCCTCGACTATTCCAAGGGCATTACCCACCGCATCGAAGCTTACGAACGGTTGCTCATCGAGCATCCTGAGCGTCGCGGCAACATCAGCTTCCTGCAGGTGACGCCGAAGTCGCGTTCGGATGTGCCCGAATATGCCGCAATGCAGAAGCAGTTGGCCGAACTGATCGGACGGGTAAACGGCGCGCTGGGCTCTGCCGATTGGGTGCCGACGCGCTACATCAACCAGTCGCTCGGTCGCTCGGTGTTGGCCGGCCTCTATCGCCTGGCCGACGTGGGTCTGGTGACGCCGCTCAAGGACGGGATGAATCTGGTCGCGAAGGAATATGTGGCCGCGCAGGATCCGGAGGATCCGGGCGTCCTCGTGCTGTCACGCTTCGCGGGGGCGGCGCGGGAACTCAAAGGGGCGCTGCTGATCAACCCCTATGACAGCGAGATGACCGCGCGCACCATCGAACGAGCACTGTCCATGCCGCTCGACGAGCGGCGAGAGCGCTGGCGGGGAATGATGGATCATCTCCTTACTCACGACGTCAACCATTGGTGCGAAGATTTCCTGGCAGCGCTGATCGCTCCAAAATAATGGAGCCTGATGGGTAGCCGGCTGCGCGGTTTGGCGCTTCGAGCAGCTCCAGCAAAAGCGGGAACCGGTCTTGCGTCCGAAGTTGCATGAGAATGGAGAAATAGAGCACGTTGGCATGCGGCCTCGGTCATATCCGAGGCCGCGACTCTGACGATTGCTGCAGAGACCGTATTACAGGACGCAATCTCAGGGTCGGACCGCCCGGTCCGAACCGCCGCACTCCTCGCCGGAAAGCAAATCCAGGGGATTATGCGATTTCGCGTTAGCGCTTGCATGGGAACGGGAGATAGCGAAGTCCAGAGCACCCGCCGATCAGGTTGAATCGACCTGATCGGCGGGTGCTCCAGCAAATGAATCTGAAGCATTCGCTGGAACCAAATGTTTCAATTTGGTCGGCGAATGCTCTAGGGTGAACCCGCTGACCCCGAATTGCTCTCGAACGGCCACTGCTCCGGGCACAACGCTGATATGGCGCCTATTGAATTCCTCGTCATCGCCCTTCTGGCCCTCGGCTTCGAAGCCGTGATCGGCTATCCCGATCTGCTCTTCCGGCAGATCGGCCATCCGGTGACCTGGATGGGGGCGCTGATCGGCTTTCTCGACCGCACGCTCAATCGCGAGGATCTCGATGACGACCGGCGCCGGCTAAATGGCGTCTTGACCGCCGTGATCAACGTCATTGTGAGCGCTCTTGTTGCAGCGGCGATCGGCTCGCTGGCCGGACTTGCCGGTCCCATCGCCGGCCCATGCATTGCCGCCGTCGTCGGCTCGACGCTGCTGGCCGCCCGCAGCCTGCACGTCCATGTCGCCGCGGTTGCCGATGCGCTGCGCCAGGGAGGTCTCGAAGCGGGGCGTCTCGCTGTCGGCCGGATCGTCGGGCGCAATCCGGCCCATCTCGATGCCGCCGGGGTCTGTCGTGCCGCCATCGAAAGCCTTGCCGAAAGCTTCTCGGACGGGGTGACGGCGCCTCTGTTCTGGATGGCGGTACTGGGGCTGCCGGGAGCGGCCGCCTACAAGGCCATCAATACGGCCGACTCGATGATCGGCCACAAGACGCCGCGCCATCTCGCATTCGGCTGGGCATCGGCCAGGCTCGACGATCTCGTCAACCTGCCTGCGTCTCGTATCACCGCCTGGGCGATCGTGGCGGCGGCCCTCGCCGACGACGGCGCCTCGGCGGCTGCGGCCGTTCGCGCGATCGATCGTGACGCCAGCCGACACAAGTCGCCGAACGCCGGCTGGCCCGAGGCGGCGATGGCGGGTGCTCTCGGCTTGCGTCTCAACGGTCCCAAGGTCTACGGCGAGGCGCGGGTCGACGATGCCTGGATGGGAGACGGCCGCGCCGAGGTCAATGCCTACGATATCGACCGCGCGCTGAGGCTCTATCGGCGGGCTCTGTTGCTGATCTTCGCCCTGCTGGCGCTGGTCTGGCTTGGCCTCGTCATTCTGGCCTACGGCTGAGATCGAGAAGACCTTCGGCATCGAGATGGGCTTCGAGATGGTCGGCGAGGCCGTCGAGAACCCGATCGACTTCCGCTTCATAAGCAAGCGCCGACGGGTTGGCCCCGATCCAGCGAAGCAGCCTTTCCCGTTGTCGATCGTCGGCGAACAGGCCGTGACAATAGCTGCCGGCCACATTGCCGTCCTCTGATGTCGCACCCTCGTCGCCACCATCCGAAAGGCGGGCGAACGGTCTGGAGCGATCCGGGCCGACGGTTGCGCCGACGTGCATTTCAAAGCCAGAAAAAGGCGTGCCGTCGGGCATCGATGTGCCGCTCACCGGGCGAAGGCGCTTGTCGCCGGTCATCGTGGTCTCGACATCCAGCAGGCCGAGCCCGTCGACGGCTTCGATGTCGCTCTCGACCCGCTCGGGGTCCTGCAGTCTCAGCCCGAGCATCTGGTAGCCGCCGCAGAGACCGAGAACCTTGCCGCCTCGCCGGGCGTGGGCGCGAATGTCGATATCCCAGCCTTCCGCCTTGAGTTCGAGAAGGTCGGGGATGGTCGCCTTGGAGCCGGGCAGAAGCACGAGATCGGCGCTCGGCAGGGGGCGGCCGGCTTCGGCGAGGATCACCTCGACGCCGGGCTCCTGACGGAGCGGATCGAGGTCGTCGAAGTTGGCGATGCGTGGCAGCACCGGCACGACAATGCGTTTGCGATCTCCGTCGCGGCCGGCCTCGTGACGACTTCTGAGCCCCAGGGCATCCTCGGCCGGCAAGCGGTTGGCTTTCGCAAAATAGGGAACCACGCCGAAGGAATGCCATCCCGTATGCCGGGTGATCAGGGTCAGTCCAGCATCGAACAGCGAGACGTCCCCGCGAAAGCGGTTGATCAGATAGCCGGCAACGAGTGCCGCGTCGTCTTCCGCCATCACCGCCTTGGTGCCGACGAGGCTGGCGATCACGCCGCCTCTGTCGATGTCGCCAATCAGCACGACCGGCGTATCGGTGGCCCGTGCAAAGCCCATGTTGGCGATGTCGCCGGCCCTGAGGTTGACCTCCGCCGGCGACCCGGCCCCCTCGACCAGCACGAGGTCGGCGTCCGCCGACAAGCGCGCGAAGCTGTCGAGAACGGCCGGCATCAGGTCGGGCTTCATCGCCTGATAGTCTCGCGCTCGTGCGTTGCCGACGACGCGCCCCTGCACCACCACCTGCGAGCCGATTTCCGACTGCGGTTTCAGCAGCACCGGGTTCATGTGGACCGACGGCATGACTCCGGCGGCGCGGGCTTGCAGCGCCTGCGCCCGGCCTATCTCGCCACCGTCCGTTGTCACCGCTGCATTGTTCGACATGTTCTGCGGCTTGAAGGGGCGCACCCGGAGGCCGCGCCGGGCATAGAGCCGGCAGAGGCCGGCGACGATCAGCGACTTGCCGACGTCCGAGCCCGTGCCCTGAAACATCAGCCGGCTGACCATCAGTATTCGATCCCCGGCTGCGCCTTAACGCCAGCCGCGAAATGATGCTTCGTGGCGGTCATCTCGGTCACGCAATCGGCCGCCTCGATCAGCTCGGCCTTGGCGTTGCGCCCGGTGACGACGACGGTGAGGTCGGCCCGCCTTGCCTTCAGCGCCTCCACCACGTCGGAAAGAGGCAGATGCTCGTAGCGGAGCGCGATGTTGAGCTCGTCGAGAACGAGCAGGCGAACGGCGGGATCGTCCATCAGCGCCGTCGCCTTTGCCCAGGCGGCTTGCGCGGCGGCGACGTCGCGCGCCCTGTCCTGCGTTTCCCAGGTGAACCCTTCGCCCAGGGTGTGCCAGGAAACGCCCGGAAAGCCTTCCAATATACGCCGTTCGCCACTCTCCCAGCCGCCCTTGCCGAACTGCACCACGCCCACCTTCCAGCCATGCCCAAGGGCGCGGACGACAAGCCCGAAGGCCGCGGTCGACTTGCCCTTGCCGGGGCCGGTGTTGACGATCAACAGTCCCTTTTCGGTGATGGTCTTCGAGGCGACCTCGGCATCCTGCACCGCCTTGCGCTTCGCCATCTTCAGCCGGTGGCGTTCGGCATCTGCGTCGCTCATCAATGCGCCTCGTCCCAGTTCTGGGCGGCGCGGGCGTCGACGACCAGCGGAACATCAAGCTTCACGGCCGGCTCGGCGGCGCCTTCCATCACGGCGCGCACCACGGGGATGGTCGCCTCGACCTCTTCGTCCGGCACCTCGAAAATCAGTTCGTCGTGGACCTGCAGCAGCATCAGCGCCGACAGCCTCGCCTCCGCCAGCGCGGCTTCCATGCGTGCCATGGCCCGGCGAATGATGTCGGCGGCCGAACCCTGGATCGGCGCGTTGATGGCCGCTCGCTCCATGAAGGCACGCATCGAGGCGTTGGGCGAACCGATCTCCGGATAGTGGGCCTTGCGGCCGAAAATGGTGGTGACGTAGCCGTTCTCGCGCGCCTGCCGCTTTGTCGCCTCCATGTAGTCGCGAATGCCGGGGAAGCGCTGGAAGTAGCGCTTGATGTAATCGCTGGCTTCCTCGCGCGGAATGGACAGCTGGTTGGCGAGGCCGAAGGCGGAAATGCCGTAGATGATGCCGAAGTTGATCGCCTTGGCGCGGCGGCGGATCATCGGGTCCATGCCCTCGACCGGCACGCCGAACATTTCCGAGGCCGTCATGGCGTGAATGTCGATACCCTCGGAAAAGGCGTTCTTCAGCGCTGGGATATCGGCGACGTGGGCCAGAACACGGAGTTCGATCTGGCTGTAGTCGGCCGACACCAGCTTGCGGCCGGCCGGGGCGACGAAGGCGCGGCGGATCTTGCGACCTTCCTCTGTCCTTACCGGAATGTTCTGGAGGTTGGGTTCGGACGAAGCGAGGCGGCCGGTCGTCGTTGAGGCCAGCGAATAGCTGGTGTGGACGCGCTTCGTCTCCGGATGGATATAGCCGGGCAAAGCGTCGGTGTATGTCGATTTCAGCTTCGAGAGCTGCCGCCAGTCGAGGATGCGGCGCGGAAGTTCGTGTCCTTCGGCGGCAAGGTCTTCCAGCACGTCGGCGCCCGTCGCCCAGGCGCCGGTCTTGGTCTTCTTGGCGGCGGCAAGGCCGAGCTTGCCGAACAGGATGTCACCGATCTGCTTGGGCGAACCGATGTTGAAGGTTTCGCCGGCCACCTCGAAGATGCCGGCTTCCATGGCGGCCATGGACTGCGCGAAATCGCCGGAGAGGCGCGACAGGATCTGCCGGTCAACGGAAACGCCACGCATCTCCATGCGGGCGATGACGTCGATGAGCGGCCGTTCGGCCGTCTCGTAGAGGGCGGTCATGCCTTCCGCCGCAAGGCGGGGCTTCAGCACGTGCCAGAGGCGCAGGGTGATGTCGGCGTCCTCGGCGGCATAATGCGTGGCGCGGTCGAGCGGCACGCGGTCGAAGGTGATCATCGACTTGCCGGACCCGCAGACATCCTTGAAGGCGATCGGCTTGTGCCCGAGCAGCACTTCCGACAGTTCGTCCATGCCATGCCCCATGCGACCGGCGTCGAGTGCATAGGAGATCAGCATGGTGTCGTCGCATGGTGCCACGGTGATCCCGAGGCGCTTGAGGACGACCCAGTCGTACTTGGCATTCTGCCCGATCTTCAGAACCGACGGATCCTCGAGAAGCGGCTTCATGACCCGCACGAAGTCGCGAACCGTGATTTGCCCCGGCACCAAACCGCCGCCCAGCAGATCGCCGGCCCCCGAAACGTGGGCGAAGGGGATGTAGCAGGCCCGGCCGGGCGTGACGGCCAGCGACGCGCCGACGATTTCCGCCCGCATGGGGTCGAGACCGGAGGTCTCCGTGTCGAAGGCGACGCGGCCGGCCTCGTAGGCGTCCGCCACCCAGGCTTCCAGGCGGGCAACGTCGGTGACCGTCTCGTAGGCCGAGTAGTCCACCGGGACCGCCTGCATCCGGGCAAGCGCCTCGGCGGCGCGGCCGGCCGGAGTGAACTCTCTCGAAACAGGGGCGCCCGTCTCGCTCGCCGTCTCGGTCGAGATGAGCGAGGGGCGCGCATCCTCGGACGCGACCGCTTCTTCTCCCGCCTCGGACGAAGCCTCGCCGTCCGGCGGCCAGTGCGTCACCGGCACGACGGCAGGCTCCACCTTCGACGGCTCGACGCCTGTCGCCTCGGACACCCGACGAATGATCGTCGAGAACTCCATGGCCTTGGCATAGGCGATCAATCGCTCGCCGATGATCGGCCGAACGCCGAGCGTGTCGATCGGGTGTTCCAGAGGCACGTCGCACTTCAGCGTCACGAGGCGGTGCGAGATGCGCGCCTGTTCGGCGAAGGCGATCAGGTTCTCGCGCCTCTTCTGCTGCTTGATGCCGGTCGCGGCGGCCAGCAGCGCTTCCAGGTCGCCGTATTCGAGAATGAGCTGCGCCGCCGTCTTGAGGCCGATGCCGGGCACGCCGGGCACATTGTCGACCGAGTCGCCGGCGAGCGACTGCACCTCGATCACCTTTTCCGGCGGCACGCCGAACTTCTCGATCACCTCGGGCACGCCGATCCTGCGATCCCTCATCGTATCGAGCAGCACGACGCGCTCGCCCACGAGCTGCATCAGGTCCTTGTCCGAGGAGACGATGGTGACATCGGCGCCCACTGCGGTCGCTTCCGCCGCGTAGGTGGCGATCAGATCGTCCGCTTCATAACCGAGCTGTTCGACGCAGGGCACGTTGAAGGCGCGGACGGCTTCACGGATTAGGCCGAACTGCGGCCGGAGGTCGGCGGGCGGCTCGGGACGCTGCGCCTTGTAGAGAGGATAGATCTCGTTGCGGAAGGTGACCGAGGAGGCGTCGAAGATCACCGCGAGATGCGTCGGCCTGACGCCGACGGCGGTTTGCTCGGTTTCCTTGAGGAGCCGCCACAGCATGTTGCAGAAGCCGGAGACGGCGCCGACCGGCACGCCGTCCGATTTGCGCGTGAGCGGGGGCAGCGCATGATAGGCGCGGAAGATGTAGCCCGATCCGTCGATCAGGAACACATGGTCGCCGGCCCGGACCGGACGCGAGGTGGGGCTCGAAGGGGATTCTGCATTCGACATGGTCGGACTATGCCCGCCCGCCCGCCGGAAGTGAAGACGCGCCTTCATCGCCCGTCGTCACTGCTGACGCTTTCCGGTCGATGTCCACCAGAGCGTGAGTCGGAAGCACGGGTTCACAGGTTTCCAGGCCGTTGCGCTTCACCCTCGAATCCATCCCAGACCATCGGCGGGGATGACACATTGGCATGGCTGGTCATCATGGTTGGCGATTCGCGGGTTGGGGGCAGCCATGAAGAGTAGCGGCGGCCGGTATTTCGAGGACTTCAGGGTCGGCCAGGTCTTTCGTCACGCCAGTCCTCGCACCGTGACCGACGGCGATGTCGCCTTCTACAGGGCTCTCACAGGCAGCCGCTTTGCCTTGCAGTCGTCGGACGATTTCGCGCGTGCGGTCGGGCATCCAATGGCGCCGATCGACGACCTGCTGGTCTTCAACATCGTGCTCGCCCAGTCGGTGCCGGATGTCGGTCTCAATGCCGTCGCCAATCTCGGATATGCCGGCTGCCGTTTTCTCGCGCCGGTCTATCCGGGCGAGACGATCTCGGCGGTAACCGAGGTGATCGGCCTGCGCGACACTGGTGGACGAACCGGCGTCGTCTACTTGCGGACCACCGGCCACAAGGAAGGCGGCGTCGAGGTGATCGACTTTGCCCGCTGGCAGACGGTGCGCAAGACCGAGGAAGGCGTGCAGCCCTTTTCCGAGCAACTGGTGCCGCCCCTGCCGGCCGCGGTCCCCCCAGATGCGCTTGGCGCTCGCTTGCCGGTGCTTGACCTGTCGGCCTGGGACAGCGGGCTTTCCGGCAGCCGCTTCCGTTGGGGCGACTACGAGCTCGGCGAACGCATCGATCATGTCGATGGCGCCCTCGTGGACGAAGGCACCACCATGATGGCCGCCCGCTTCTTCGGCAATCCGGCCCGACAGCATCCGCTGCCCTTCTCCGACGAGCGCTCGCGCGGCCGTTGGCTTGTGTCCGGTGGCCTGGTCATGGCCATCGGCCGGGCATTGATGTTCAACGGTCTCGGCAACGCCGTCCATGTCGCGGCCATCAACGCCGGCCGCTATGTCGGGCCGCTGTTTACGGGTTCGATCATCCATGCCTGGTCGACCATTGTCGGCAAGGAACTGATCGACGGCCGTGACGACCTCGGCGCGCTCCGCGTTCGTCTCGTCGGTACGCGCGATCAGCCGGCGACCGATTTCCCCGATCGGGACGAGAGCGGCGCCTACCTGCCCTCGGTCGTGCTCGATCTCGATCTTTGGCTGCTGATGCCGCGCTGACGCTCGCCCCGTCTCGTCTCAGCCTCTGAGTTCAGCGGCCAACAGACGGCGAACGGCGGTCTCGGCCTCGAGCGATACCCTCTTTCGATCGGTGTCGCGGTCGAAACGGATCGGCTCGCCGAAGACGATGCTCACGTCGAAGTCGGAGGCTGCCAGCAGTTCCTTCGCGTGTGGCACAAGGTCCTGGTCGCCGACCCAGGACACGACCGAACGCCCGGAGCGCCCGAGCGGCAGGCCCAGCATGTGCGTGTAGGCGATGGCGACGGGCTGTACGAACACCGCTTCGATGCCAGCTTCGTTCAAGGCGGCGCGGGCGGCGCCGAACAGCGACGAGCGGAAGGGCAGCACCTGGTTGCCGTCGGACGTGGTGCCCTCGGGAAACAGCACGATGGCATCGCCTTCCGCCAGTCGGCGTCCGATGCTGTCCGCCTGATCGGCTGTAGCTCCACGTCGAGCCCGGTCGACGAAGACCGAATGCTGCAGGCGGGCGAAGAAGCCGATCAGCGGCCAGGTGCCCACCTCGCGTTTGGCGACGAAGGACAGCGGCATCACGGCGCTATAGGCGGAAATGTCGATCCAGGACGCATGATTGGCAGCGAGAAGCAGAGGTCGTTCGGTCGCCGGCCGCCCGCGCACGTGCAGCCTGATGCCGAGCGTCCACAACGCCAGCCGATGGAACAGCATCTGAAGCAGACCGGCAAAGCGCCAGCGGAATCGGCGAGCCGGCAGATAGATTAGGACGAGAATGAAAGCGGCCACGGAAAACAGCGGCAGCGTCAACGCCGCCCTGACGTGGCCTGGTTTCACGCCTTGTCCTCCGTGCCGGCTTCGTCGAGCGGCACGCCATAGAGCTCAAGCCGGTGGTCGATCAGCTTGTAGCCGAGCTTGCGGGCGACCTCGCGCTGCAGCGCCTCGATCTCGTCGCTGTGGAACTCGACCACGGCGCCGGTACGGAAGTCGATCAGGTGATCGTGATGCTCGTCGGGCAGCGGCTCGTAGCGCGAACGTCCGTCGCGGAAGTCGAGCCGGGCGATCATGCCGGCGTCGTCGAACAGCTTGACGGTGCGGTAGACTGTGGAGATCGAAATGTTGTTGTCGATCGCCGAGGCGCGCCGGTAAACTTCTTCGACATCGGGATGATCGACGGCCTGCTCAAGCACGCGCGCGATGATTCGCCGCTGCTCGGTCATGCGCATGCCGCGCGCCGCACAGGCTTCTTCCAAAGAGAGCGGAGTGGTTTCCTCGGTCATCGCGGGTACCCTCGAACTGTCTGGCCGCCGTCGCCGGCCAAATATGGGTTATTTGAGATCGGCTCGCATGACAAGGGCGTTCGCAGTGCCGCCGGCATAGTAGCTGGCGCGGCGGCCGACCTCGCGGAAGCCGAAGCGGCGATAAAGCGCGAGCGCGGCGCCATTGCTCTCGTCCACCTCAAGAAACAGAGAGGCAATGCGCATGAAATAGAGCCGGCGGATCGCCTCGTCCATCATCAGGCGCCCTACGCCACGGCCACGTCGGGCCGGGGCGACGGCGACTGTCAGGATCTCGGCCTCGTCCGCGGCCGCCCTGATCATGACGAACCCGATCGGTCGGCGGGCAAAGGGCGTCCGCCCCTCGCGGGCCACGATCGTGGTGACCGTGGGATCTGCGATCAGGGCTTCCATTTCGGTGGCCGGCCAGCCGTGGCGGAAGGCATGGGCGTGCAAGGCTGCGAGGTCGTCGGCGTCGGTGACGCGGCCGGGCTCGCAGATCGGACGAGGGGCGGCAAACAGGCGCGTGAGGTTGCAGAGCTTCATGGCGTCTGAGTTGAAGCGAGAAGACCGGGTACGGGCGGCTGCGGCTTGGCGTCGGGCGCCCTGAGGTAGAGCGGGCGGGGCACGGCGGTGGCTGGTTCTGCGACGCTCCCGAGCCGCGCGAGGGCCAACGGGCTCGTCGCGGTCATCGTGTCGACCGGCGGCACCCGCAAACCGGAAATCGCCGCCTGATGCGCGAGGATCGCCGCACCCGAGCCGGCGATGACGGTCGCGCTGGCGCCCAGGCGCGCCAGCACGCTCTCCGCATCGGCGGCGAAGGGAGGCTCCAGCACCTTACCCTTCGGACCGTAGAGAGCGGCGTAGATCTCGCCGCGCCGCGCATCGACGGCTGCGAGTATGGGGCCGTCCGCTGGTTCTTCGAGCGATGCGGCGATGAGACGAAGCGCGTCGATGCCCACCACCGGAACGCCGAGTGCCAGGCCGAGGCCGCGCGCTGCCGCCACGGCGATGCGGATGCCCGTAAAGCTGCCCGGGCCGATGTTGACCGCGATGCGCCCGACGCTTTCGATCTCGGCGCCGGCCGTTGTCAGGACGTCGTCGATCAGCGGAAACAGCCGTTCGGCATGGCCTCGCGAGATTGCCTCGGCGCGCATCATGTCCTTGCCTTCGCCCGCAAGAGCGACGGCAATCCGGTCATTCGCAGTGTCAAGCGCCAGGGTCAGCATCGGCCCCGTTTATCCCGACCGGCGGTCCCTGTCGAGCAGCGAAGCCGCGTCGTCCACCTTCCCATCGTCCAGGGGGCGCGCGGGGCTTGCACCGAAGGACGGGCGCGGCCAAATTAGCTCAGGCCATAAGGGAGCTTGGGTATCGTGGTGACGACAGGTGGACAGGGCGGCTTGCGGGAACTCGACGCCCGATCGCGCGATATCTTCCGTCGCATCGTCGAGGCTTATCTCGACACCGGCGATCCCGTCGGCAGCCGCAACATATCGCGTCTTCTGGCCGCGCCACTGTCGCCCGCCTCGGTCCGCAATGTCATGTCCGATCTGGAGGCGGCGGGCCTTCTCTACGCACCTCATACGTCAGCCGGCCGGCTGCCGACCGAACTCGGCTTGCGCTTCTTCGTCGACGCCATGCTCGAGATCGGCGACCTCACCGAGGGCGATCGATCGGCGATCGAAGGCCGTCTCAAGGCGTCGGGCATCGGCAAGAGCGTTGAAGACGTGCTAACGGAGGCCTCGCAGACGCTGTCCGGCCTGACGCGCGGCGCCGGCGTGGTGCTGACGCAAAAGGCCGATCCGCGGCTCCGCCACATCGAGTTCGTGCGCATCGAACCGACGCGCGGCATCGTCGTGCTGGTCGGCGACAACGGCACGGTCGAGAACCGGCTGATCGACCTGCCGCCGGATCTGCCGGCGTCCGCGCTGCAGGAGGCCGCGAACTATCTGAACGCCCGCATCCGTGGCCGCACTCTCAGCGAAACGCGCGCCGAGGTGGAGCGCCAACGCGCCGCCCGAAAGCTCGAACTTGATACCTTGACAGCTCGCCTCGTCGATGCGGGCCTGGCGTCCTGGTCGGGCGCCGACGGCAGCCGGCCCCAGACGCTGATCGTTCGCGGCCGTGCCAACCTGCTCGACGACGTCAGGGCCGCCGAGGACCTGGAGCGCATCCGGGCGCTCTTCGAGGAGCTGGAGAGTTCCGAGGATCTGATCGAGCTGCTCGGCCTTGCCGATGCTGGCGAGGGTGTCCGCATCTTCATCGGCTCGGAGAACAAGCTGTTCGGCCTGTCGGGCTCGTCGCTTGTGGTGTCGCCCTACCGAGACACGGAGGCGCGGGTGATCGGCGTCGTCGGCGTCATCGGCCCGACCCGGCTCAACTATGCGCGTGTCGTGCCGATGGTCGATTACACCGCCCGTGTGGTCGGTCGCCTTCTCGGCTAGCTGAGGGGGCTGTCAGTCGGTTGGAAACTCATCGAACTGCGGCAGAGCATCCGAAATCTCGAACCAAGATGCCTTGGAGGCGACAAAGATATGCGCGGTCGGCCTGATCGACGGTGGATCGACCAAGGTGCCAAGAGTGACATGCAGATAGGCCCCGTCTCGGACCTGCGAGTAGAGTAGGGAGCCACAGTGCGCGCAATGGACATCGTGGTCGCCGTCGCCGAAGCGCATGACATCGTCCATGCCGCGCACCAGAGCCAGCCGACCCGCCCGGATGCCCGCGAAGGGCTTGAAGGCGGCACCGGTGGCTCGACGGCAGTTCGAACAATGGCAGTTCATCGCATATTCGAAGGAGTCGTCGACCTCGTAGCCCACCCGACGGCAAAGGCATTCGCCCCGAAGGCGGTTCGTTTCCAGTGTCATCCGATCTCCTTCCCGTTTGGCAGGAGCAGATTATCCTGCGCATGGCGACGGGCAATCGTGGCATCTCACGCGGCAAGGACTGACATCGTCGCTCTGACGCAGCATACTTGCAGGTCGATGGGCGGGGAAAGCGGCGGCAAGGGTTGATTTTCGTGCCCGAAACCCTCAAATCCGGGGCACGTTTGGCGGCGATAGCCGCGTTGAGACAGCATGAGGACAAGATGGCAGACGAGACAGCACAGACTCCCGACCCGGCCGCTCCCGAACTGGACCCGGTGGTCGACCAGGGGCTCCAGCGCATCGCCGCCCTCGAGAAGGAGGCGGGCGATCTCAAGGATCAGCTTCTCCGCACCCTCGCCGACATGGAAAATCTTCGCCGCCGTACCGAGCGCGAGATTGCCGATGCCCGCACCTATGCGGTGACCAACTTCGCCCGCGACATCGTCGGCGCTGCCGACAACCTGACGCGTGCAATCGCCGCCGTCGACGCCGAAGCGCGCGCCACCGGTGGCGAAGCGCTGATTTCCCTGGTCGAGGGCGTCGAACTGACCGAGCGCGAACTGATGAAGGCGCTCGAAAAGCATGGTGTCAGCCGCGTCGATCCCGTTGGCGAGAAGTTCGACCCCAACTTCCACCAGGCAATGTTCGAAGTGCCAGATCCCAGCGTGCCGAGCGGCACTGTGGTGCAGGTGATGCAGGTCGGCTTCAAGATCGGCGAGCGCGTTCTACGGCCGGCTCTCGTCGGCGTGGGTCGTGGCGGTCCGAAGGCGGTGCCTGCCGAGGAGGCCGCCCCTCAGACCGAAACGCCGGCCGAAAGTGGCCACAAGGTCGACAAGACGGTGTGAACTGAAGCCGGCCGGAACACAAGAAAGGGCGTCCGTGCGGGCGCCCTTTTCCTTTTC
>JAUVXG010000192.1 GCA_030603685.1 Pleomorphomonas sp. | reverse complement strand
TGGGATCGGTGCCTTCGAAGGAGGCGCAACCGATCATGGCATCGACGCCGTTGTTCAGCACGTAAGCCCAAATGCCCTGCCACAGGAGCTCGACGGTGCGCTTGCTGCGATAGGCCTTCATGACGCAAGAGCGGCCGAGTTCGAGAAACTCCAAGCCGGCATGGCGGGCAAGGAGCGGCTCGATGGAAAACTCACCAGCGGTGTAGAAGCCGCGATGACGCTCGGCCACCTTCTGGCGCAAAAGGCGATAGGTGCCGACGATGCGCGGCCGGGCCCGGCGGAACGGCCGGATCTCGACATCGTCGTGATCGAGAACCAGCAGGTGATCGCAGTAACGATCGAACGCATCGGCATCGCGGCGGCGAAGAAGCGTACGCGGATCGGCAGTTGCCTGCATCTCCCCGTAGAAGACGCGATAGCGAAGCGCCTGGGCGGCGCGAACCTCGCCGGCGGAGCGGGCAAGCCTAACTTCGAGCGCTCCCATGCGACCGAGCGTCGCAGCCTCGCCTGTTAGGTTGGACCTCGCTTGTGTTGCCGGAAAAGTGCCGGGAAGTCCGAACATCGTGAGCCCTCCGCCAAGATGCATAGCCACCATTACATCCTTGCCGCGAGGATAGTGACATTTCGCCGACGATCTCGTGACATTTCGGTGATGCGCACAAAACGCGACTTGCTAGCATCGACTAGAAGAGACTGCCGGAGGCGCTTGTCTAAACGAGGGAGGCCACAACGCTGGCGGCTTTTTCCTTACCGCGATCGCCATCTCTCAAGGCGGCGACATGGCGAATTGCCCACCAGAAAGCGGACATGACAAGAATTGAGAAATACCCGTCTATGGCGTAGTGCCAGCCAAATAACACTGAGCCAGTTTCAATGATAAGTACAATTATCAGGCCAGCGGCCGCCAATACTCGATCGACCTCCAAAGAGACGAGACAGCAAAGCGTGACCATGGCCACATGCAAGCTGGGAAACGCCGAAATTCCCATACCGAATCCAGACGTCCGCGAGACATAGAGATCCCAAAGATAGAGCTGAATATCACGAATCCCAGTGCCATTCGGCAGCACGTTAGCGCTCACCGCGGCAAGCGCGGGTGCGAAACGAACGCCATCGCCGGTCACTTGGGCGTAAAAGGCCGGCCCCGCGCTGAGCGCCAGCCATGCCACGATATTACCGAGTATCGCCCACGCAAAAACGTAAGATACAAAAAACCGCCGTCTCAACTCGGCCTTCGGCGCTGCAATCGCCATCCAGAAAACAAATCCGTTGACCCACAACATCCAGCCCGGACCATAGAAAAAGGCAAAAAAGCGCCACGTATCTGCGTAGCTGAACAAGCTGTGAAGAAAACTGACCGGATCGTTGCCGAAGTGCATCCAGCGATCGAAGTTGGCGAGCGGAACGTCGGCGGTGAATCCGTCGAGCCCGATAAACGATTTCATGGCCGTGAATGTCGCCATGAACGGACCGAGGGCCAAGAGCAAAACGAAGCCCGCCAAAACTCGGGCGATCCGCTGCCGGTCAACACAGGCAAGGAGCCAAGCCGTGGGATGACGGGGATCGGCGATTATCGACCTCAGCGACAACCCGACCGCGACGAGCGCCGGCAATGCAATGATGTCGAGCATCACCAGGCTGGCGAAATAATCGACATAGAGATCCGCAAATACATGCCCAGCGGGCACCAAAATGGCATTTGCGCAAATTACATACAGAGCGATCGCCCCGTACACGACGCGATCGTTCCGAAGTTCGTCGATCAAGAGTTCTCGGAACGTCCGCACACGAATCCCCTGGTATTTGGCAAACCATAGGGGCCCGACCTTAATGGCAGGTTAGGGTTGGCGTCTTTCTAGCCCCAACCACTCTTCAAGCCGCATCCAGCTTCTTGCGCCGTGTTCGCCGGCAACCTATATACCGGCCGAATTCGGGGAGTTCCCCGGTCAGCATTCAAGGTAAAAAAACGGGGACCGGCCGGGAATCCGGCGTCTAGCCGAATGCCTCGGAAGGGGGTTCGGACGGTCTGCCTGAACGGAGTGACGAAATGGGCAAGGTTATCGGCATCGATCTCGGGACGACCAATTCCTGCGTCGCCATCATGGACGGCAAGAACGCCAAGGTGATCGAGAACTCTGAGGGCGCGCGTACCACGCCATCGATCGTCGCCTTCGCCGACGGCGGCGAGCGACTGGTCGGCCAGCCGGCCAAGCGGCAGGCGGTCACCAACCCCGAGAACACCATCTTCGCGGTGAAGCGCCTGATCGGCCGCCGGTTCGAGGACCCGATGGTGGCCAAGGACAAGGATCTTGTGCCTTACGCCATCGTCAAGGGCGACAACGGCGACGCCTGGGTGAATGCCGACGACAAGAAGTATTCGCCTTCGCAGATCTCGGCCATGACGCTGGCCAAGATGAAGGAAACGGCCGAAGCCTATCTCGGCACCAGCGTGACGCAGGCCGTCATCACCGTTCCCGCCTATTTCAACGATGCTCAGCGTCAGGCCACCAAGGATGCCGGCAAGATCGCCGGTCTTGAAGTGCTGCGCATCATCAACGAGCCGACGGCCGCCGCCCTTGCCTACGGCCTCGACAAGTCCGACCATTCCAAGACCATCGCCGTCTACGACCTCGGCGGCGGTACCTTCGACATCTCGATCCTGGAGATCGGCGACGGCGTGTTCGAGGTGAAGTCGACCAACGGCGACACCTTCCTCGGCGGCGAAGACTTCGACATGCGGCTCGTCAACTATCTGGCCGACGAGTTCAAGAAGGAGCAGGGCATCGACCTGCGCGGCGACAAGCTGGCCCTGCAGCGCCTGAAGGAAGCCGCCGAAAAGGCCAAGATCGAGCTGTCCTCCTCGGCCCAGACCGAGATCAACCTGCCGTTCATCACCGCCGACGCGAAGGGCCCGAAGCACCTGACGCTGAAGCTCACCCGCGCCAAGTTCGAGGCGCTGGTCGACGATCTGGTCCAGAAGACCGTCGAGCCCTGCAAGGCGGCCCTCAAGGACGCCGGCCTCAGCGCCGGCCAGATCGACGAGGTGGTGCTGGTCGGCGGCATGACGCGCATGCCCAAGGTGCAGGAGACGGTGAAGCAGTTCTTCGGCCGGGAACCGCACAAGGGCGTCAACCCCGATGAGGTGGTGGCCATCGGCGCCGCCATCCAGGCGGGCGTTCTCGCCGGCGAGGTCAAGGACGTGCTGCTGCTCGACGTGACGCCGCTGTCGCTCGGAATCGAGACGCTGGGCGGCGTGTTCACGCGCCTCATCGACCGCAATACGACCATCCCCACCAAGAAGAGCCAGGTGTTCTCGACCGCCGAGGACAGCCAGAGCGCGGTGACCATCCGCGTCTTCCAGGGCGAGCGCGAGATGGCGGCCGACAACAAGCTGCTTGGCCAGTTCGATCTCGTCGGCCTGCCGCCGGCGCCGCGCGGCGTGCCGCAGATCGAGGTGACCTTCGACATCGACGCCAACGGCATCGTCAATGTTTCGGCCAAGGACAAGGGCACCGGCAAGGAGCAGCAGATCCGCATTCAGGCGTCGGGTGGTCTTTCCGACTCCGACATCGACAAGATGGTCAAGGATGCCGAGGCCAATGCTGCAGCCGACAAGGAGCGCCGCGAGGCGGTCGAAGCGCGGAACCATGGTGAGGCGCTGATCCATTCGACCGAAAAGTCGCTTGCCGACTTCGGCGACAAGGTCTCCTCGTCGGACAAATCGATCATCGAGAGCGCCATTGCCGACCTCAAGGCGGTCATCGATTCGAACGACGCCGAGGATATCAAGGCCAAGACCAATGCCCTCGCCCAGGCGGCCATGAAGCTTGGCGAGGCTATGTATGCCGCCCAGCAGGGTGGCGCCGAGGAGAAGCCGAGCACCGAGGGTGACGATGTCCTCGATGCCGACTTCGAAGAGGTCAAGGACGACAAGAAGAACGGCTGAGGCCGAGCTTCCTGCGCATCCGGCTCTCCGGTCGAGTAACCGGGGAGCCGCTTCCTGTTGAGAGCGGGCGGAGACGTGCCGCCCAGGGTTCTCCACCTCGGGACAGACGATGGCCAAACGCGATTATTACGACGTGCTGGGCGTTCCCCGCGACGCCGACGAGAAGACGCTGAAGAGCGCCTTTCGCAAGCTCGCCATGCAGTTGCATCCGGACAAGAATCCGGGTGATGCCACCGCAGAGGTCCGTTTCAAGGAAGCCAACGAGGCCTACGAGGTCCTGAAGGATCCTCAGAAAAAGGCCGCCTACGACCGCTTCGGCCACGCCGCATTCGAGAACGGAATGGGCGGACGCGGTGCCGATCCCGGATTCGGTGCCTCGATGGCCGACATCTTCGACGACATCTTCGGCGAGTTCATGAGTGGCGGCCGGCGGAGCCGACCGAACGGACGCGAGCGGGGCGCGGATCTGCGCTACAACCTCGACGTCACGCTGGAAGAAGCCTTCGCTGGCAAGACCGTCGAGATTCACGTTCCCACGTCGATCACCTGCGTCAAATGCTCGGGCACCGGCGCCAAGCCGGGAACCAGCCCCCAGACCTGCCGCACGTGCGGCGGCAGCGGCAAGGTCAGGGCGAGCCAGGGCTTCTTTACCATCGAGCGCACCTGTCCCACCTGCCAGGGACGCGGCGAGACCATCGCCAACCCCTGCGACGCCTGCTCGGGCACCGGTCGCACGACGCAAGAACGGACTCTGTCGGTCAACATCCCGGCCGGCATCGAGGACGGAACCCGCATCCGTCTATCGGGCGAAGGCGAAGCCGGCCTGAGGGGCGGCCCGGCCGGCGACCTCTACATCTTCATCTCGCTTCGGCCGCACGCCTTCTTCCAGCGCGACGGCGCCGACCTCCACTGCCGCGTGCCGATTTCAATGACCACGGCCGCGCTCGGCGGCGAGTTCGAAGTCCCCACCATCGAGGGTGGCAAGACCAAGGTTCGCGTGCCCGAGGGCACCCAGACCGGCAAACAGTTCCGGCTCAAGTCGAAGGGCATGCCCGTGCTGCGCTCGCGCGATGTCGGCGACATGTACATCAATGTCACGGTCGAAACGCCGCAACGCCTCACACGCCGTCAGCGCGAGCTGCTTGAAGAGTTCGAACGCGAGTCTTCGGGCGAGAACAATCCCGAGTCGGCGGGCTTCTTTGCCCGCGTGCGCGATTTCTTTGACAACCTGGGCGGTTGAGCCCACTGTCGAAATCCCGGCATGCGACGCCCGAGCTGCGGCCCGCAACGTCTGCACGCCGAACTGGGGAGTGGAGAATGTTCGTGCACCGTTGGCGGGATGAGGCCGTCGCCGAGGCAAAGCGCGTGCGTTGCCAGTATTCGGACGACCTGAAGTTCTTGAAGAGCTGGGCTGCAAAGCCACTCACCACCGGTGCCGTAAGTCCCTCGGGACGCTGGCTTGCCCGTGCCATGGCCGGCGTGGTCGACCCTTCCTGGGAGGGAACGGTGATCGAGCTGGGGCCAGGTACCGGCGCGGTTACGGCCGCTCTCATTCAGCGCGGCATCGCACCCGATCGCCTGCTGGCCATAGAGTACAACCCGGACTTCGCCGAACATATCCGTGGCCGCTTTCCGGGCATTGGCGTCACTGTCGGCGATGCCTACCAGTTCGGCGAAACGTTGCGGCGCGCCGGCGTCGACAAGGTTGCGGCCATCGTCTCCTCGCTCCCCCTGTTCACGCAGCCACCGCTTCGCCGACGCCAACTGCTCGGTGAGGGGATGATGGCTCTCGAGCCGGGGCGGCCCTTCATCCAGTTCTCTTACGCCCTCGTGCCGCCGGTTCCCGCCGAGGCCGGGAAATGGACCCTCGGTGCCAGTGGGTGGATCGTCCGAAACCTGCCTCCAGCCCGCGTCTGGACCTATCGCAAGGCAGGACTGGCATAACACGACAAGCGATCAGACGTCCTCGCAGGTCGCGGTGCCGTCAGGCGACGCCTCTTTGGTCTCGTCAAGATCGCCGTTGAAGCAGCATGTGCAGTTGGACCGCGAGCACATCCGGCACAAGCGGCGGCGATCATGGCCACGCGCGGCGTGAGCGCGCAGCATTCGGTCGACGAGCCGGTCCAGAAGGCCGCGCTCTTCCGTGGACAGGCAGGCGAGGAAGCCATTGCTTTCAGCCAGGCGGTGATCCTGCAACCCCTCCGCCCGGCGCCGTCCGGCCGGCGTGATCTCCACCAACACCTCGCGCCCAACCCGGCGACGGCGATGCAGCAAGCCGTCGGCCTCCAGCCGATCGATGAGACGCACGGTGGCCGAATGGGTGAGACCGACGATGGCGGCTACCTCGCCAATGCTCGCCGGAGGGTTGTTGGCGGCGGTGATCAGGGCGGCGACAGCCGTCGGCGCCAGAGCAGCATCTCCGGAAATCGTCGCATCGGTAACGGCAAGCGACAGGGCGGCAAACTTGTTCGACAGATGCTTCTCCACGTATACCCCCGTCTCCCGGCACCCTTACCTCTTTGCCAAGAGGTTTTCACGCCACCGAAAATTCGACCATTTCTCATTGATAAACGAAGGTCGCGACTGGCACCGCTCAGAAAAACACTTATCGCGTTCACGACATAAGTCGCGTTGGCCACGTTGTCGGGATCACCGATGGCTCGGAAAACCTTGCTCCGGCCGAGTGTCAGGTGCTTGGCGGTGGAGCGGGGTAATGATATCTAGCCGGCCATGACGACAAAGCCGCTCTCCCACATCCGCAACTTCGCCATCATCGCTCACATCGATCATGGCAAGTCGACGCTTGCCGATCGCCTGATCCAGACGACGGGTACCGTCGCGCAGCGCGACATGAAGGAACAGATCCTCGACTCGATGGACATCGAGCGCGAGCGCGGCATCACCATCAAGGCCCAGACCGTTCGCCTGGCCTACAAGGCGGAGGACGGGGAGACCTACACCCTCAACCTGATGGACACGCCAGGCCACGTCGACTTCGCCTACGAGGTCAGCCGTTCGCTTGCCGCCTGCGAAGGATCGCTGCTCGTGGTCGACGCCAGCCAGGGCGTCGAGGCGCAGACGCTGGCCAATGTCTACCAGGCCATCGACAACAACCACGAGATCGTGCCGATCCTCAACAAGGTCGACCTGCCGGCTGCGGAGCCCGAGAGAGTCAAGAGCCAGATCGAGGACGTGATCGGGCTGGATGCCTCCGACGCGGTGGAGATCTCCGCCAAGACCGGCCTCAACATCGAGGGTGTGCTGGAGGCGATCGTCAAGCGCCTGCCGCCACCCAAGGGCGATCCGGACGCGCCGCTCAAGGCGATGCTGGTCGACAGCTGGTACGATGCCTATCTCGGCGTCATGGTGCTCGTTCGCATCATCGACGGCGAGCTTCGAAAGGGCATGAAGGTCAAGATGATGCGTACCGGCGCCGTCTACGAGATCGAGCGCGTCGGTTATATGACGCCCAAGCTCCAGCTCTGCGACAAGCTCACGACCGGCGAGGTCGGCGTCATCACCGCGTCGATCAAGGAAGTGGCCGACACCGCCGTCGGCGACACCATCACCGACGAACGCCGGCAGACCGCCGAGCCGCTGCCCGGCTTCCGGCCCGCGCAGCCCGTCGTGTTCTGCGGTCTGTTCCCGGTCGACGCCGCCGACTTCGAGGATCTGCGCGCCGCCGTCGGCAAGTTGCGCCTCAACGACGCCAGCTTCTCCTTCGAGATGGAAACCTCTGCCGCCCTCGGCTTCGGCTTCCGCTGCGGCTTCCTCGGCCTCTTGCACCTCGAGATCATTCAGGAGCGCCTCGAGCGCGAGTTCAACCTCGATCTGATCGCCACGGCGCCGTCGGTCATCTACAAGATGACGCTGACGGACGGCTCGGAGATCGAGCTTCACAATCCGGCCGACATGCCGGAAGTGACGCGCATTTCGGAGATCTCCGAGCCTTGGATCCGTGCCTCGATCATGACGCCGGACGACTATCTCGGCGCCATCCTGAAGCTTTGTCAGGACCGTCGCGGCATCCAGATCGATCTTTCCTACGTCGGCAGTCGGGCCATCGTGCAATACGACTTGCCGCTCAACGAAGTGGTGTTCGATTTCTACGACCGGCTGAAGTCGATCTCCAAGGGCTACGCGTCGTTCGACTATCACCTCAGCGACTATCGCGAGGGCGATCTCGTCAAGATGCAGATCCTCGTCAACGCCGAACCGGTCGACGCGCTGTCGGTGCTCGTCCACCGCAGCCAGGCGGAGCGTCGCGGCCGCGCCATGTGCGAGAAGCTGAAGGATCTCATTCCGCAGCACATGTTCCAGATCCCGATCCAGGCGGCGATCGGCGGCAAGATCATCGCCCGCGAAACCATCCGGGCCCTGAGAAAAGACGTGCTGGCCAAATGCTACGGCGGCGACGTGACACGCAAGCGCAAGCTTCTGGACAAGCAGAAGGAAGGCAAGAAGCGGCTTCGCCAGTTCGGCAAGGTGGAAATTCCGCAGGAAGCCTTCATCGCCGCGCTCAAGATGGACGACTGAGCGAACACCGGCGGCGGGACTGCGCCCTTGGCGCGTCTGCCGCCGGGCTGGCAATGTCCCCCGCGCGCGACGCGGGGCCGTTCCGACATTGCCGCCCGAGGGCGACCATCCCCTCCTGGGGCCTGGTCCGACGCTAGACGCGATGGCGTTCAATTGCC
>JAUVXG010000248.1 GCA_030603685.1 Pleomorphomonas sp. | reverse complement strand
GCTCAACCCGCAGTGTCCGATCGGAAAAGAAGATCTGAAATCATCCCGTTGCCTCAGAAGGGGATATCGTCGTCGAGATCCGACGAGAAGTTGGAAGCCGGGGCGCCACCGCCCTGACCACGACCGCCGCCGCCCGAACGGGCGGGAGCGCGGTCCATCGGACCGGACGAGCCATAGTCCGAACCACCGTCGCCGCCAAAGTCGCCCTCGCCGCGACCGCCGCCTTCGCCGCGGCTATCGAGAATGGTCAGTTCGCCACGGAAGCGCTGCAGCACCACTTCGGTGGTGTAGCGCTCCTGGCCGGACTGGTCGGTCCACTTGCGGGTCTGAAGCTGCCCCTCGATGTAGACCTTGGAGCCCTTTTTCAGATACTGCTCGGCGACCTTGGCCAGATTCTCATTGAAGATCACCACCGAGTGCCACTCGGTGCGCTCCTTGCGCTCGCCGCTCTGGCGGTCACGCCAGTTCTCCGAGGTTGCAATGCGCAGATTGACCACGGCATCGCCCGATCCCATCCGCCGCACCTCGGGATCGCGCCCGAGATTGCCGATCAGGATGACCTTGTTGACGCTGCCTGCCATGGCTTTCTTCCCTCAAACTCGCTACCTTCGGCCCGGCACACTGGCGCATCAGGCCGGCCGGACCATGCCGGCAACTCGACTGTACGTTAACGCCGGCACCAACACCGCGATACCCCGGCCCGGCAGCCCCATATCCTTTTCCACAGTGAGAAAAGGGCTGGCGCCCGAGCCATGTTCCTGATACGTTCTAGACGTTTCATGAGGATGCTGCAACCGATTTCCGAGGCTTTCCGCGTTTCATCTTTGGATCCGGCGGCATGGCTGCCGCGCGTGCCGGAGCCTTGCAGGTTCCGCGACGATCCTGACAGGATGCGACAGCAGACCCGGACTAGCTTGGCGCGCCCTCGGGCCGCCCGGTTCATGATCTCAGGGCAAGACATTCCGCTTCCCGCCCTCCCCGGGATACGCGACAAGGACGACGACTGACATGCCGAACAAGCCGACCAGCGTTTTCGATCAGGCCCGGCGCTCCCTTTCGGTGCGCGGCGCGCGCGAGCACAATCTCAAGAACATCGACGTCGACTTGCCGCGCGACAGCCTGATCGTCATGACCGGCCTCTCCGGTTCGGGCAAGTCGTCGCTCGCCTTCGACACCATCTACGCCGAGGGTCAGCGCCGCTATGTCGAGAGCCTCTCGGCTTATGCCCGCCAGTTCCTCGACATGATGCAGAAGCCGGACGTCGACCAGATCGACGGCCTGTCGCCGGCCATCTCCATCGAGCAGAAGACCACGTCGCGCAACCCGCGCTCGACCGTCGGCACCGTCACCGAGATCTACGACTACATGCGCCTCCTGTTCGCGCGTGTCGGCGTGCCCTATTCGCCGGCCACCGGCCTGCCGATCGAGAGCCAGACCATCAGCCAGATGGTCGACCGGACGCTTGAACTGCCGGAAGGCACCCGTCTCTACCTGCTGGCGCCGATGATCCGCGGCCGCAAGGGCGAGTATCGCAAGGAGTTCGCCGACCTCCAGAAGAAGGGCTTCCAGCGCGTCAAGGTGGACGGCAGCTTCTACCCGATCGAAGAGGTTCCCGCCCTCGACAAGAAGATCAAGCACGACATCGACATCGTCGTCGACCGCATCGTCGTCAAGGCGGATCTCGCCGCCCGCCTCGCCGACAGCTTCCAGACCGCGCTGGCGCTCGCCGACGGAATCGCCGTGCTGGAGCTTGCCGACGTCGCCGAAGGCGAGAGCGAGCCACGCCGCATCACCTTCTCGGAGAAGTTCGCCTGCCCGGTCAGCGGCTTCACCATTCCCGAGATCGAACCGCGCCTGTTCTCCTTCAACAACCCGTTCGGCGCCTGTCCCAAGTGCGACGGTCTCGGAACCGAGCTCAAGTTCGAGGCCGATCTGGTCGTGCCCGACGACAGCCTCTCCCTGCGCGGCGGCTGCATTCTGCCCTGGGCCAAGACGGGTGCTTCATCGCCCTATTACGCGCAGACCCTCGAGGCGATCTGCCGTCATTTCAAGGCGTCGATGACGACGCCGTGGAAGGACCTGCCGCAGAAAGTGCGCGAGGTCATTCTCACCGGTTCGGGCGGCGAGGAGATTTCCTTCACCTATGACGACGGCCTCAGGACCTACACCACCAAGAAGCCGTTCGAGGGCGTGGTGGGCAACATCGAGCGCCGCTGGAAGGAAACCGATTCCGAGATGGTGCGCGAGGAGTTGGGCCGGTTCCAGTCGGACCATCCTTGCGAGGCCTGCAGCGGCTACCGCCTGAAGCCGGAGGCGCTCGCCGTCAAGATCGCCGGTCTGCACATCGGCCAGGTTACGCAGATGTCGATCCGCGAGGCCGTCGTCTGGTTCTCCAGCCTGCCCGATCAGCTCACGGCCAAGCAGAACGAGATCGCCGTCCGCATCCTCAAGGAGATTCGCGAGCGCCTGCGCTTCCTCAATAACGTCGGCCTCGAATACCTGACCCTGTCGCGTTCGTCCGGCACGCTGTCGGGCGGCGAGAGCCAGCGCATCCGTCTCGCCAGCCAGATCGGCTCGGGCCTCACCGGCGTACTCTACGTGCTCGACGAGCCGTCCATCGGCCTGCATCAGCGCGACAACGACAAGCTGATCGAAACGCTGAAGCATCTGCGCGACCTCGGCAACACGGTGATCGTCGTCGAGCACGACGAGGATGCCATCCTCGCCGCCGACTACGTTCTGGACGTCGGCCCCGGCGCCGGCATTCATGGCGGCAAGATCGTCTCCGAGGGGACGCCGGCCGAGATCATGGCCGACCCGGCCAGCCTCACCGGCCAGTACTTGTCCGGCGCGCTTGCCATTCCCCTGCCGGACAAGCGCCGCAAGCCGCAGAAGAACAAATACATCCGCGTCGTCGGCGCGCGCGCCAACAACCTCAAGGACGTGACCGCCGATATCCCGATCGGCCTGTTCACCTGCGTCACCGGCGTATCTGGCGGTGGCAAATCGACGCTCTTGATCGACACGCTGTTCAAGGCGGCGGCGCGCCGCCTCAACGGCGCGCGCGAGCAAGCCGCGCCGCACGATCGCATCGAAGGCCTGGAACTGCTCGACAAGGTGATCGACATCGACCAGTCGCCGATCGGCCGCACGCCACGCTCCAACCCGGCCACCTATACCGGCGCCTTCACACCCATTCGCGACTGGTTCGCCGGCCTGCCGGAAGCCAAGGCGCGCGGCTACGGACCGGGTCGTTTCTCGTTCAACGTCAAGGGCGGCCGATGCGAGGCCTGCCAGGGCGACGGTGTCATCAAGATCGAGATGCACTTCCTGCCGGACGTCTACGTCACCTGCGACGTCTGCAAGGGTCATCGCTACAATCGCGAGACGCTGGAGGTTCTCTTCAAGGGCAAGTCGATCGCCGACGTGCTCGACATGACCGTCGAGGAGGCCTGCGACTTCTTCCAGGCCGTTCCGGCCATCCGCGACAAGATGATGGCCCTGCGCGACGTCGGTCTCGGCTACGTCAAGGTCGGCCAGCAGGCAACGACGCTGTCGGGCGGCGAGGCACAGCGCGTCAAGCTCGCCAAGGAGCTGTCACGCCGGGCCACCGGTCGCACGCTCTACATCCTCGACGAACCGACGACCGGCCTTCACTTCCACGACGTGGCCAAGCTGCTCGAGATGCTGCACGAGCTGGTCGAACAGGGCAACACGGTGGTGATCATCGAGCACAATCTCGAGGTCATCAAGACCGCCGACTGGCTGGTCGACCTCGGCCCCGAGGGGGGTGACGGTGGCGGGCGCATTGTCGCCGCCGGCACGCCGGAAGAGGTGATGAAGGTGGATGCGAGCTACACCGGCCGGTATCTTCGGGAGCTGCTGGACCGCCGTCCGCAACGGCGCAACGCGGCGGAATGATTGCGATCCTCCCGCTGGTCGGTCATCGACCGGCTAGCGGGATGTGCACCGTGGCAGACGGGCAAGGCTCTGCCAGAGATTCCGGATACTGCGGCAACTCGCTGATATTTCAGCTGTTTCCCTTACTTAAAGTATTGATTCACCTGCACCGTCTTCACGGTCTGATTCAGGATCATCTTCACAATCTGATTCAGGGTGAAGTGCTTCAGGCGGCGTAGATCAACAGCCGCTTGCCAGCGCCCGGCGCGCGGGCTACCTCAGAGACTCCACATCCGGACGCGAGCAAGCCCATGGTCCTTTCCCTCCTGCCCGACCTCGGCAAGCGTACGCTGGTGATGGGCATCCTCAACGTCACGCCCGACAGTTTCTCCGACGGCGGGCGCTATGCCTCGGTGGAAACCGCCCTCGCCCATGCCCGGGTAATGATCGCCGAGGGCGCGGACATTCTCGACGTCGGCGGCGAGTCGACACGGCCCGGCGCCACGGAGGTCGGTACCGAGGAAGAAATCGCCCGCGTGCTTCCGGTGATCGAGCGTCTCTCCGTAAGCGACGGCACCCCGCCGATCTCGATCGACACCTACAAGGCGAAGACGGCCGAGGCGGCGCTCCGCGCGGGCGCGACCATCGTCAACGACGTCTGGGGCCTCCAGCGCGAGCCGGACATCGCCTCCGTCGCAGCCGCCCATGGCGCGGCCGTCATCATCATGCACAACCGGTTCGACATCGATCCGGCGAGGGACATCATCGAGGACATGAAGTCCTTTTTCGGACGTTCGCTCACCATCGCCCGCAAGGCCGGAGTTCCAGTCGATCATGTGATCCTCGATCCCGGGGTCGGCTTCGGCAAGACGTTCGAGCAGAACCTTCAAGCAGTGGCGCGCGTCGGCGAGCTCAAGGCGCTCGGCTTTCCGGTCCTGATGGGGACGTCGCGCAAGCGCATGATCGGCGCGCTGATCGGAGCCGAGCGGCCGGTCACCGAGCGGCTGCATGGCACCGTCGCCTCGAATGTCGCGGCTATCCTTGCCGGCGCCGATATCGTCCGCGTCCACGACGTCGCTGCCCATCGCGATGCGGCGGCCGTCGCCGACGCCATCAGGAAGGAAGTGCGATGAGCGATCATATCCGCGTCAACCGGATTGCCGTCTTTGCCCGCCACGGCTTGCTGCCCGAGGAGGCGGTGATCGGGCAGCGCTTCTTCATCTCGCTCGACG
>JAUVXG010000031.1 GCA_030603685.1 Pleomorphomonas sp. | reverse complement strand
TTCTTCTTCGAGACCGAACAAGTCGCATTCATGACGCAGAACGTGCCGCCCGGCATCGACTTCTCCAACGATCCGCTGCTGCAGGGCCGGAACTTCTCCTATCTCGACACCCAGCTGAAGCGCCTCGGCAGTCCCAACTTCACGCACCTTCCCATCAACGCGCCCAAGTGCCCATTCGCTCACTTCCAGCAGGACGAACACATGGCGACGCGCAATCCGGTGGGACGGGCCAACTACCAGCCGAACTCCTGGGGCGAAGGCCCGCGCGAGGATCCGACACGCGGCGTGCGGTCCTTCCGCGAGCCCATCGAGGGAACGAAGGCAAGACTGCGGCCGGAAAGCTTTGCCGATCACTACAGCCAGGCACGCCAGTTCTTCAACAGCCAGACGACGGTCGAGCAGAAGCATATCGCCATGGCGCTCACCTTCGAGCTCAGCCGTTGCGAGAACCCGGTCATACGCGAGCGCATGGTTGCTCATCTTCTCAACATCGACGAGGCGCTCGGCGCGGCCGTGGCCGACAAGCTGGGCATCGAGAAGCTGCCGAAGCCCGCCGATGCCGCCGTGCCGCCACGCGACGACCTGCCGGCTTCCCCTGCCCTCAGCATCATCGAGAACGGCCCCGAGAGCTTTACCGGCCGCAAGGTGGGCGTGCTGGTCGCCAACGGCTGCGACGGCAAGCTCCTCAAGGCGCTGCAGAGCGCCATCGAAAAGGAAGGCGCGATGGTCGAACTGGTGGCGCCCAAGGTTGGCGGCGTCGTGACGGCCGATGGCACCCATTTGCCGGCGCAGTACATGATCGACGGCGGGCCGTCGGTGCTTTTCGACGCCGTCGCGCTCGTTCTCTCGGCGGAGGGTGCGCAGATGCTGATCAAGGAAGCGACCGCGCGCGACTTCGTGGCCGACGCTTTCGCGCACTGCAAGTTCATGGCCTTTACCCCGGAAGCCGTCCCCTTGCTGGAGAAGGCCGGCGTTGCGCCCGACGCCGACGAAGGCCTCATTTCGCTTGAAGGCAACGCGTCGGTGTCCGCCTTCCTGGCAAGCTGCCGCAAGCTCCGCCTGTGGGCGCGCGAAGCGGCCGTAAAGCTCTAGAGACATCCAATGGCCGGACAAGGTCTGATCCATGGCCCCTTGGGTGCGGGTGCGCTGCACGTCTGCGTCGACATGCAGCGCCTCTTCGGACCCGGCTATCCCTGGGCGATGCCGTGGATGGAACGCGTGACGCCGGCGATCGAACGGCTGTGTGACAGGCACGCCGATCGCACGTTGTTCACCCGCTTCATCCCGGCGGCCCGGCCAGGGGAAGGACATGGCGCATGGAGGCGTTACTACCAGCGCTGGAGCGCCATCACGCTTGAGAAGCTGGAAGCCGACGCCGTGCGACTGGTCCCGGCTCTCGAACGGTTTGTTCCTCCGGCCAAGATACTGGACAAGCACGTCTATTCCCCCTGGACCGAAGGAGGGCTCGACGCGCTTCTATCCGGCTCGGATGTCGACACGCTGGTCATTACCGGCGGCGAGACCGACGTCTGCGTGCTGGCCTCGGCGCTCGGCGGCATCGATCGCGGCTATCGTGTCGTGCTGGTCGGCGACGCTCTGTGCAGCTTTGTGGACGAGACGCACGACGCCTTGATGGAGCTCTACCTGACCCGCTTCACCGAGCAGCTTGAAGTCGCGACCGCCGACGAAGTCCTGGAAAAATGGCGGTGATGGTGCTGCCTCCTCTGTCGTCCCAAACTTCCGAAAGGAATGGAACCACGAGGTCCCCTCGCGGGTTGCCTGTTTGAATTCGCTCACCACAAACGGAGAGAAGCCATGACCGCCCGTCTGCAGGAGCTCGAAGACGAGTATCGCGACTATCTCATCGAAAGCGGCGATGCACCGAAGGACATTCTCCGATTCACCGCGCAGGATTTCGTGAGCCGCAACCAGGAACGCGCCGACGCCGAGGGGCGTCTTGGCGGCGACCGTTGCGATCCTCGCATTACCGAAATGGCCGCTCTGATCGGCTATCAGCCCTGACGCCCCGCCGAGGCGCCTCGACCCCTCGCCTTCTGGCGTTCGCCTCGGCCAACTCTCCCCCGCGTCGCTCCGGTCCTGCCGGGCACGCGGGGTTTTCTTTCCTGCCCATCGAGCACTCCAGGTTCTGGACCGGATGTCTCCAGCCGAAGTCAGGCATCCCCCGCGAGTACGACGGCATCCGCTCCCGCCGGATAGTGTAGCCGGCCAGTGGCATCGTGCGCGGCCAACCACACCGCCTCGGCCACATCGCTTTCCTTCGTCGTCAGCGGTGGATTGGCGAAGGCGGCGAAGATCGGTCGCGCATACTCGGCGTAGGCTTCCGGAATAAGGTCCATGACGTGAATGTCGGTGTTCTCGGCAAAGCGCGTCGTCGGCGCATAACCGGGCTCCACCAGCTTTGCCCGTACGCCGAATTCCGCGAGTTCGTGGGCCAGCGACCCGGTGAAACCCTCGATGGCCTGTTTGCTGGCCGTGTAGACCGCCGCCAGGGGCATCGGCGCCAGGGTGACGCTGGAGGTTACGTTGATGATCACGCCGGATCGACGCGCACGCATCTTGGGGATAAAAGCCTGCGTCATCGCCATCACACCGAACGTGTTGGTCTCAAATACCTTGCGGACATGTGCCATCGGCGTGGCCTCGAAGGCGCCGACGACGCCGATGCCCGCGTTGTTCACCAGAGCATCGATCGGTCCCGATGCGTCCGCAACAGCCGCGATGCTGTCGGACACGGTGACATCGAGCGGAAGAATACGAATCCGATCTGATTTTGGAAACAGATCCTCGCGAGGGCTGCGCATGGTGGCGATGACTGTCCAGCCCTGGGCGTGGAAGTGGCGGGCTGTCTCCAGTCCGTAGCCGGACGAACAGCCGGTAATGAGCGCGGTTTTCATGGCGGTCTCCTGTGCGCCGTTGACAGGAGAGTTGTAGCTGGCATCATCAGGATTATCGCCGATCATAAGTCCATATTTCATTGGCAAGAGTCCAAATGAGCGATCCACTCTCCGAGGTGATCCGGCTCTTGAGCCCGAAGGCCATCTATTCCAAGGGGATCAGCGGCGCCGGCCGATGGGCCGTTCGCTACGCCGAGTTCGGCCAACCTGGCTTCTGCGCCGTGACCGAAGGTCGATGCCGCCTCGCCGTCGATGGCGAGGCGCCCGTGATCCTCGATGAGGGCGACTTCGTCCTCCTGCCTGCCACGCCGGCCTTCACCATGTCAGGACTTGAGCCGGCGCCTGTGGTGCGCATCGACCCGACGACTGTCCCGCCATCCGACGGAGAGGTCCGGCATGGCCGCCACGAAGGGCCACCGGACGTTCGGCAGTTCGGCGGCTACTTCGCCTTTGCCTCGCCCGACGCCGGCCTGCTCGTTTCGCTCCTGCCGCGCATGATCCACATTCGCGGTGTTCCACGACTGACGCAGCTGGTTCGCCTCGTCGGCGAGGAAGCGGCGCGGGACGATATCGGCCGCGATCTCATTCTCGAACGCTTGGTGGAAATCCTGCTGGTCGAAGCGCTCCGCGCCGCACCGCTTGAGGAAGCGCGGCCGGGCCTGTTGCGCGGGCTGGCCGATCCTCGCATTGCCATCGCACTCCGCCAGATGCACGGCGACGTGGAGCGCCCCTGGACGATACCGGAGCTGGCGCGCGCGGCCGGAATGTCGCGCTCGGCCTTTTTCGACCGCTTCGTCCGTACGGTGGATGTCCGCCCGATGGAATACCTGTTGTCGTGGCGAATGGCGCTTGCCAAAAACATGTTGCGGGGCGGTGGCATGGCGCTCGACGAGGTGGCAAGGCGGATCGGCTATGGCTCGGCCAGCACGTTCAGCACGGCTTTCAGCCGGCATGTCGGCCTGCCCCCTGGCCGCTTCATGCGAAGCGCGAATTTGCGGGGCAGCGCAGAGGCAGTCCAACCGGCGGCATAGCCTTCACTCCGCCCCACAAGACCCTGAAAGGAATCCAGATGGTCCTCTTGGAATTTGCAATGTATCCCGTCGGCAAGGGCGAAAGCCTCAGCCCCTTTGTCGCCCGCTCGCTCGACATCATCGACAAGAGCGGTCTTGCCTATCAGCTCACGCCCATGGGAACCATCCTCGAGGGCGAATGGAACGAGGTGATGGCCGTGGTGACCGATTGCTTCGAGGCAATGCGGGCCGACTGCCCGCGCGTCGAGGTGGCGCTGAAGGTCGACTATCGTCACGGAGAAACGAGCCGCCTTGCGAGCAAGATCGCATCGGTGGAAGACACGCTGGGGCGCAAGCTCAGTACTGGCTGAAGCGCCCAGGAAGCCACGTCACCGGGCGACGCTCAGCGTTGTGGGGCCGGTCTCGGCGTCCCTCATCGTCGCCTGGATATACTCGGCCGATTCAACCAGCTTCTGCTTTTCCCAATCGTTCAGCTCGACCGGCAACTGCTTCAGGACACCTTCGCGACCGATCAGGCACGGCATGCTGAGCGCTACGTCGCCATCGTAGCCATACTGGCCACGCAGCGTCGTGGAGGCGGGATAGACGCTACGCTCGTCGAGAAGGACCGCCTTGGCCATGGTGATGGCCGCCTGGGCGACGCCGGCATTGGTCCAGCCCTTGCCGTTCAGGACCTCGTAGGCGGCGGAGACGATCCGCGCCTTGACGACATCGGGGTCCCGTATGTCTTCCTTCGGAGAGAAGTGCCTATCCAGTTCATCGAAGGGAATGCCGCTGACGTTGACGTGGCTGAGAACGGGGAACGCCGTGCGCCCGTGCTCGCCCATCATGAAACCTGTTACCGACTTCGGGTCGATGCCGTAGGTGTTGGCGATCAGTTTGCGCAGGCGGGCCGAGTCCAGCATGGTGCCGGTGCCGAAGACGCGGCCATGCGGATAGCCGAACTCGTTCTCGGCGATGTAGACCATCGTGTCGAGCGGGTTGGTGATCAGGACGACGATGGCGTCGCGGGTGTAGCGGGTGATCCCGGCCATCACCTCGCGGATGACGCAGCGGTTGGCGCGGGTCAGCTGGGCGCGATCCGGCTCGGCCTTGGGATTGGCGGGGTCGAGCACGACGCTGCCCCCGGCTGCAATGATGATCACGTCGGCATCGGCGCACTGCTCGTAGCCGCCGTCGGTCACGTCGACGTTGTTCATGTAGGTGAGCGCCGTCGCCTGCGCCTGGTCGAGAGCCTCGCCGAAGGCGACATTCTTCAGAATGTCGATGACCCCGATCCTGGCGAACAATCCCGTCTTCATCGCGTCGGCCAAAACGTAGGAACCGACGTGGCCGACGCCGATGACGACAAGCTTGTTCGTGTGCATGATGTGCTTTCCGGAGGTGACGGTTGCGCGGGCCAAGACGCCCGTCTCCAACCGCCGGCGCCTCAACGGTGACGGCGCGCTCCTACTCCCCGGAAACCGGATCGACAAGCCAAATCAATGGGCAAACGGTACGCTTCGATGCAACTCGCAAAGCGTGACATACCCAGAGCGAAATGGCATTTAGCCGAAAGTGAAGGTGAACTCCTGCTTGCCGATGCGGCCGGTCCCTGTTCCCCGCGTTCCCGTCGACACGAAGTCAAAGGAGCCGCTTTGACCGTTCTTGCAGGTGAATGTGCCCGCTCCGTTGCGATGGGTCACATATACGAACGTTCCCTTGCAGTGTTTTCCGCGCGTGCTGGTCAGTTCGAGGGTGCCGGCACCATCAAGATAACCGGTGGCCTTGCCTGAGAAAGTCTCGTCTCCAGTGGTCATCTGCCCCGTGACCGGCAACGTCATGGAACAGCCTCCCAAAGCCATTGCGACCAACAGCACAGGCGCCAGCCCTCCAGATATCCTCATCATCATTCCCCCGATTCAACATGCAACCAGCTTAGCCGAGGCCGCGCCGGACACAACCCGAAGAAAACACTTCGGATGACTAAGCTTAATTGTTTCAGAGCAGAGGCTTCGAACCTCAGAACGCTCCGAGCCCGTTCAGGAGCACGATGGCGATGGCCACCGGCGCCACAAAGCGGACGAGGAAGAAGACGCTCCGGATGACGACGCGCTGAACCGGGGTGCCAGCTTCCGCAAGCCGCTTCTCGGGCGCCGCCAAACCGTAGACCCAGCCGACGAACAGGCAGATCAGGATGCCGCCGACAGGCAACAGGATGTTCGAGCTCAGGAAGTCGAAGAGATCGAACATATTGAGGCCGAAGAGCTTGAAGTCCGCCATCGCTCCCTGGGAAAGCGCCGCCGGGACGCCGAGCACGGCGATCATGACGATGGTGCTGATCGCCGCTGCCTTTCTTGGCAGGCCGAAGCGCTCCGACAGAATGGCGACGACCACTTCGAGCAGGGACAGGATGGCGCCGACGCTGGCGATGGCCGTCAAAATGAAGAACAGCGTCATGAACACGATGCCGCCCGGCATCGACGTGAACACGGCAGGAATGGTCATGAACACCAGCGACGGACCGGCCGCGGGCTCGAAGCCGAAGGCGAACACCGCCGGGAAGATGGCGATGCCGGCAAGCAGCGATACCGAAAGATCGGCGAACATCACGCGCGTCGCCGTGCCGGCAATGTTCTGGTTCTCCCGGAAATAACTGCCGTAGGTCAGCATGGTGCCCATGCCGAGCGACAGCTTGAAGAAGGCGAGGCCCAGCGCGGTCAGCATCACCGCCGGCGTGATCTTGGCAAAGTCCGGACTGAACAGAAACGCCAGCCCCTCCCCCGCTCCCGAGAGCGTCAGGCTGCGCACGCACAGCACCAGGAGGAGAATGAAGAGCAGCGGCATCAACCGTCGCGTCACCGCTTCGATGCCCTTGGAAACGCCGAAGGCGATGATGAAGCCGGTGAGACCGAGCACGATCCACTGCCAGATGAGCGAGGACCACGGATTGGAGACCATCTGGCCGAACACCGCCTCGGCCGCCTTCGGATCGGTGGTGGCAATCTCGCCGGTCAACGACTTGAAGATATAGGCGTAAACCCAGCCGGCGACTTCGGAATAGAAGGCCATGATAAGGAGCGCCGCGGCGAACCCCATCCAGCCGATCACCTTCCACCACCACTGGTTCCTCGGTGCCAGCTTCTCGAAGCTGGTGATGGCGTCCGCCCGCGCGGTTCGACCGAGCATGATCTCGGAAATCATCACCGGCAGACCGACCAGAATCGTCGCCGCGAGATAGACCAGAAGAAAGCCGGCGCCGCCATTGGTGCCTGTCAACGATGGAAACTTCCAGATGTTGCCGAGCCCTACGGCCGACCCGAGGGTGGCCATCAGTGCGCCGAATGCCGTGGTGAACCCGTCGCGACCTTGAGACATGTTCGCTTCGCCCCTGCCCAGTTTTGTTTGTTGAGCAAAGCTATCGACTACCGGAGGGAAGCGTTCAAGATAGGGGCCTTCACCACCTCGGCTCATTCTGTGCAAAAGCCGGCCGACCAAGCCCAAGGGCGTAGCCGGTTAGGCGCTCAGCGCCCGGCGGGCGGCAGAAGAGCGGACAACTGGCGATCCCGCTCGGCGCTGGTGATCGCATGAGCCAGATCCTCGGGGATGCCGACGGCGGAAAGCACGGCCTCGGAGAGCTGCAGGCTCGCCTCCAGCGGCAGCAGAACAACCTTGGAGGCTCCGGATTCCAGCAAGAGCCGGGCATGCTGAGCATCGTGGGCACGGGCAAAGATAGGCAGATCGGGCCACTCCGCCCGAGCGACGCGAACCACGTCGGCGGCCGCGACCGTGTCGTTCATGGTGACGACGAGGGCCGCCGCCCTCCCCGTCCCCAGCCGTTTCAGCAAGGGCCGATGGATGGCATTGCCCCAGTGAATGGCGATGCCGGCATTTCGCAAGACCCCCACGGTGAGCGCATCGGCATCGACCGCCGCGATCGGGATGCCGGCCTCGCGAAGCGCTCCGCCGACCGCCCGGCCGACACGGCCGTAGCCCGCGATCACGACATGCCCGTCTTCTCCTTCCGGCGGCAGATCAGGAACCGGTGTCTCGTTGCGCAGAAGGCGCGGCACAAGGTGCCGTGCAACGACCCCGACCGTGGGCGCCGAAAGCATCGACAGCCCGACAACAACCACAATCAGGCTGCTCACCTCGTTTGTCAGCAGGCCGAAACCGGCGGCCAGGCCGACCACGACAAAGACGAACTCGCTGCCGCCGGCAAGCAGCAGCGACAGCTCCGCCATCACCGACTTCGGCAATCCGACCAAGCGGCAGACAACCAGCAATATGGCGACCTTGACCGCGAGAAAGCCGATCAGCGCTCCGAAATGCAGGAAAGGCGCCGAGACGACGCGGTCGAGATCGATGCCGAGACCGACGGACACGAAGAACACGCCGAGCAAAAGACCCTTCACCGGTTCGATGTCGACGGCGATCTGATGGCGATACTCGGTTTCTGAAACAAGAAGGCCGGCCAAAAAGGCGCCGAGCGCCAGCGACAAACCGATCGTTTCCGTGAGGACCGCCGTGCCGATCGCTGTGACGAGAACAAGGGCCAGGAACAGCTCGCGGATGCCGGTCGCGATCACCATGCGGAAAAGGTGGCGAAGCAGCAGGCGCCCGAGGGCCATGATCACGGCCACGGCGAGCGACGCCTTGACGGCGGCCAGCGCGAGATCGAGTCCGACGGACTGCTCGCCTGCGCTGCCAAAAGCCTGAGTCATCACGAGAACCGGAATGACCGCGATATCCTGGAACAGCAGGATCGCCAAGGCCGAGCGACCGAGGCGACTGCCGACGGCCCCACGTTCGGCGAGCAGTTGCATGACGATGGCCGTCGACGACATCGAAAGAGCCGAGCCGACGACCACGGCCGCCGGAGGCGGCAAACCGACCAGCAGCAGCAGGCCGACCATGACGCCGGCGGTGGCGATCATCTGGGCGCCGCCCAGACCGAAGACGCGAACACGCATGGCCCAGAGACGATCAAGCGACAGCTCGAGGCCGATCATGAACAGAAGGAAGACGAGCCCGAGTTCCGAAAGGATGGCAATCCCCGCCCGGTCGGTAATCAGCAGGTACTCGATGCCCGGCACGAAATCCGAAACCCGCCCGAGACCACCCGGACCAAGAAGCAGGCCGATGCCGACAAAACCGATGACCGGGCTGATCCGCAGGCGGTGCATGAAGGGCAGCACGACACCCGTCGCCGCGAGAAACACGACCATTTCCCGGAGATCGAGCGCGGCGTTGGTCATCGTCAAAAGCCCCCTGTGTCGGCAATCCTACAGGGATGCGAGTTGCTGAAGTCTAAGCGATAGCCGCGGCCCCACCACATAGACAGTCCGTATCAGTCCTTGCTCGCCGGGCGGACCTTCGGACGTTGGCGCTTCAGGAGCTCCCTTGTGGGCCAGGGTACCTCATCCGCCCAGGGCCGACATGTATCTCTTGAGCGCAGGCTCTCTGCCCGGCGTGGTGCCGAACTCGTGGGATTTCGGCTTGCCAGCGACGGCGGCGCGAATGGCCCCCTCAAGTCCGACCGCCCCACCCTCCCGGCGAATGATCGCGCGAAGATCGGTGAAATCATCGTGACCAAGGCAGGTATAGAGCCCTCCGGTGGCGCTCAACCGGAGGCGGTTGCAGCCCTCGCAGAAACAGTCGCTCAAAGCGGTGATGAACCCGATCCGCCCACCGGTTTCCTCGATCCGGGCGTACCGCGCGGGACCGCCTGTTGTGACGTCGACATCGGTGAGCCTCCAGCGCCCCTCGATAAGCCGCCGCAGCTCGGCAAGCGGAAGATAGCGATCCGCGCAACTGGTCTTGACCTCCCCGAGCGGCATGGTCTCGATGAACGAGACATCCAGCTGGCGGTCCTGGGCGAACTGGACGAGGTCGAAGACGTCGCGCTCGATATAGCCCTTCTGGGCGACGGCGTTGAGCTTAACCGCCAGACCGGCCGCAAGGGCGGCATCGATCCCGTTCAGGACCGCGCCGAGATCGCCGCCGCTCGTGATCTCGGCGAAGCGATCGCGATCGAGACTGTCGAGCGAAACGTTCACCCGACGAACGCCACAGTCGGCCAGATCGCGCGCAAACTTCGGCAAAAGGATGCCGTTGGTCGTCAGACAAAGCTCATCAAGGTCACCACTCCGAAGATGACGCGACAGTCCCTGGAACAGGTGCAGGACGCCTTTGCGCACCAGCGGTTCGCCACCCGTGATCCTGACCTTGCGGATGCCGCAAGCGACAAAGGCGGAGGTCAGGAACTCCAGCTCCTCGATGGTCAGGACATCCCGACGCGGCGAGAAAGAGACCTCACCGGCCATGCAATAGCCGCAGCGCAAGTTGCACCGGTCAGTCACGGAGACCCTGAGGTAGGTGATCGCTCGACCGAAGTCGTCAACGAGTCTGGACTGCATGATCTCTACCCGCCGCTATTCGCTGAAACGCCGTCTCCATGGACGCGCCTGGTCCTGACATCCGTCTGAAACGGCCGGAAATCAAATGGTGCTCCGGCCGCTTCCGCTCATAACTCAGTCAACGCCCATCAGGCCTTGGGATCACTGGCGTTCGGAAAGAAGAGCTGCTGATCGCCGATGCGATAGTTCTCGATGGCGGACTGCCCTTCCGGCGACACCAGCCAGTCGATGAAGGCCTGGCCGTCGTCGGCCTTCACCGTCGAGAACTTGGCCGGGTTGACCAGCATGACGCCGTACTGGTTGAACAGCTTCTTGTCGCCTTCCACGACGATGCCGAGATCGCCCTTGTTGGCAAAGGCGATCCAGGTGGCGCGATCCGACAGCGTGTAGGCAGCCATCGCATTTGCCGTGTTGAGCGTCGCGCCCATGCCCTGGCCTATCTCGCGGTACCACTCACCCCGCACTGCCGGCAGGTCGATATCCGCCGCCTTCCAGAGCTTCAGTTCCGCGGAATGGGTGCCGGACTTGTCGCCACGGGAGACGAACGGCGCCTTCTTGTCGGCGATCGCCTTCAAGGCTACGGCAACGTCCTTGCCACCGGCAATGCCTGCCGGATCGCTCTTGGGACCGACCACGACGAAATCGTTGTACATCACCGGATAGCGCTTCACGCCGAAGCGATCCTCCAGGAACTTGAGTTCCTGCGCCTTGGCGTGGACGAACACGACGTCGGCGTCACCGCGACGTGCCGTGTCGAGCGCCTGCCCGGTTCCCTGCGCTATGACCTTCACGGTAATGCCGGTCTTGGCTGTAAACGCCGGCAACAGCGCGTCGAAAAGCCCCGAGTCCTGGGTCGATGTCGTCGATGCGACGGTGATGAAACGGTCTTGGGCCTCGGCCGCCGACAACATGCCGATGGCGACCAGTACGGACGCCGCAGCGGTGACGAAGATACGACGCAGCATTGGGTTTCTCCAATCTCGTGAAAATGTGGCGCAGCCTCACCAGAACAGGCGATGTTCCAGAAAAGCCTTGGCTTCTTCGGTTTCGGGTTGGGTGAAAAAACGCTCGGCATCGCTCTCCTCGATGAGCCGACCGTTGTGAAAGAAGAAGATCACGTCTGCGAAGCGACGAGCGAGGCCCAGATCGTGCGTGGTCAGCACCAGCGTGACGCCGCGCTCGTGCAACACGTCCAGCATGTCCTCGATCTGGCGGCTGGCCGTCGGATCGAGCGATGACGTCGGCTCGTCCAGAAACAACAGATCGGGGCCGAGGCTCGCGGCGCGAGCGATCGCAAGCCTTTGCTGCTCGCCACCGGACAACACGCGGGCCGGACTGTCGGCCAAGCCCGAAAGACCGAACTGCGCCATGGTCTCGTCGGCGATGCGGCGACGCTCGTACCAACCGACGCCCGCCATGGCGAGCGCATGCGTGAAGTTGGCCCGAACCGACCGGCGAAGCATCACGGGCTTCTGGAACACCATCGCCTGCTTGCGCCGGACCTCGGCGGTCGAGACAGGAAGCGTATACTCGATCCGCCCCGATGTCGGGGGAATGAGCCCATGGCAAGTCTTGAGAAACAGCGACTTGCCGGCTCCGTTCGGTCCCAGGATGACATTGCGCTGCCGGTTCTGGATGCGTGCCAGGGGAACGTCGAGCAAAATCCGCCCGTCCATCTCCAGGCGAAGGTCGCGCACGATCAGCGGTAGCATGGACGTTGTGTCGCGCATCAGCTTTTCCCTGAGAACCGTGCGCCGACGCGCGAAATGCCGAAGGCAAGACTGTTGATGATCAGGGTGAGACTCATGAGAACGACGCCGAGCGCCATGGCCAGCGGCAGATCCCCCTTGGACGTCTCGAGGGCGATCGAGGTCGTCATGGTACGGGTAAAGCCGGCAATGTTGCCGCCGACGATCAGAATGGCGCCAACTTCGGCACTGGCCCGGCCGAGCCCGGCGAGCAGCGTCGTCACCAACGAGAAGCGAGCGTCCCACAACAGCGTCGGAATGGAACGCAGCCGACCGGCGCCAAGAGAGGTCATATGATCCTGATACTCGGTCCAGAGGTCCTCGATCGTCTGCCGGGTCAGCGCGACGATGATGGGCAAAACCAGCACGAACTGGGCGATCATCATCGCCTTGGGCGTAAAGAGCAGTCCCAGATCTCCGAGCGGCCCTGAGCGCGACAGAAGCAGGAAGATGGCAAGACCGGCGACGACGGGAGGAAACCCCATCATGGTGTTCACCAGCACGATGATCACCGTGCGTCCAGGAAAGCGGACCAGAGCCAAACCGGCGCCCAAGGGCAATCCGACGAGCCCAGCGCACGTGACGGCAGTAATCGTAACCTGAAGCGACAGGAGAATGATGCCCAAGAAGTTTCCGCCATCGCCGGTAAGCAATGACAAAATCGAAGAAATGGGTATCGCGTCCTGCTGCATGCGTTATTCCACGTATATCTCCGGAAAAACAGAGTTTTATTCCAGAGAAGGTAGCCCGACAGGATGTTCATCACCATATTCTGTCAGTTTAGGAACATGGACTTTTGGACAATACCAGCCAGATCATGTCCGTCTTCTAACGGAGTTCGGTAAATTACAACGTTTTGGACGAGATCGAGCGCAGCCTTCCTCCTGCAGCGCTCCTGTTCGGCAGGATGCTCCTCCTGATCCGGCCGTTATACCCGCGCCTCGCCCCCATTTATCTTGGCGTCTGGGGAAAGGCTGTCACCTAGGCGACAAGTCGGAGCCGGTAAGTTTTCTTCCCGAGTCCGGTATTTTGTTGGGAGAAGCTCATCGCGACGACGCCGGTGATCGCGTGCGGACCACAGGTATCCATCTTCGAAAGCGCGGCGGCGCTTGCCCGGGCTTTCAGATCACGGCGTCATCGGCGGTCACGCCGCACGCGTCAGCTCTGCCCGAAGACGCTCGATATCGCAGACCACGAGACTGCGCGGCGTTGGGCGGAGAACATCGTTCGATCGCGTGAGTTCGGCGAGAATCGTCGAGACGGACTGACGCGCCGCCCCTATGGCCGCTGCGAGCTCATCGCCGGTCGGGGCCGGATCGATGAGCGTTCCGGTTGACGTCTCTCGGCCATCACGTTCGGCAAGCGAGCATATATGCCGAATGACCCGGTAGCGCACGCTCCGGAAAGCCATGTCGCCAACCATCGACAATGATCGGCCGAGAAGCGTTTCGATGACGGACAGCACACACCGACCGAACTCGGGATAGTCGCGAACCAGCCTTTGGAACAGCGCGCGCGGAACCAAGGCCGCGTCACCCTCGGTGGTGATTTCCACCGCGAGGTCCGCCCGAAGCGGCAGCGCGTCGCCGCAGCCAAGCGTGAACAGGGTCAGCTCCCGTCCCTCGTGCGAGGCAAAGCAGCGGTAACGACCGGAAGCGACAATCAGAATGGCCTCTCCACAGTCGTCCATCAGGTCGGCGCCATAGATGAGTTGGCCAACCGTCATCCGACGAAACTTGAGCGCCGCCCGGTTCTGAATCTTCTCAAGCGCGAGATGCGGCCGCATCTCCTGGCCATCCGCCTCGACATCGGACGTCGCGACCGGACTGTGCCTGCCCGATCGAGCTGGTCCACGCAACGGCCTGCGCGGCAACTGCAAACGCGCGAAGAACTCCTCTCCGTCGGCCGAGCGAAGCCTGCACTCACCGGCCACTGCCGTCTGCTCGGCGACATCGTAACCGGCGGCGAACAGATGCTGGAACCGAGCGCGCCCAACGGCCGACCAATCGTGCCCCAGAAGCTCCAGCGCCGCGCGATTGGCGCCGATCAGGCGATCCTCGTCAAAGGCCAGCACCCCGTCTCGCGGTCCTCCGAACAGATACTGGCTGGAATGAAAGCGTAGTTGCGCGTGCCCGTGAAAACGCAAGTCGAACAAGCGACGTTCGATCTCGATCACGGCGCGTCTGAGCAACGGCAGCAGATGGTCGTGGGCGACGGTGCAGGATGTCGATACATCGAGAACGCCGGCCAGCAGGCCAGATGGATCGAGGATCGGCACCGCCGAGCAGCTGAGGGACGTGTTGAGGCAGAAAAGATGCTCGGCGCCAATGATCGACAGGCCAACCATCTCCAGCGCCACGGTACCGATGGCATTGGTTCCGATGGCGTTCTCGGACCAGTCGACCCCTTCGTTGAGACCCAGCCGATCGGCATCGTCGGAGAAACCGCCCTCGCCCAGCCTGTTCAACACGATGCCGGTGGGATCGGTCAGGATGACGACGCCACCCAACGCACTCAGCTCGTTGGCGAGCGAGGCCATTTCCTCCAGCGAGGACGCGATCAGATCGGCGTTGCGCTCCTTGAGGCTTCTCAACCCCGCGTCTTCCAGTCTGTCGCGTTGCCGAGCCAGGGTCGGAGACGCGAAACCGAACCGACTGCTCCGTTGCCAAGATCGAACGAGGGGCGTCGGCACGCCGTCGGGCACCGCGCCCGTGGACAGAAATCGCGATCGCACCGCCAGAATATCGCCGTGATGCATCGAACGACAGCCTCCGCGCGCCAAGCTTTGTGGTCTTGGCGAGGACGAACACCGCTCGCAATCGGAGCCGGCTCCGGTCGTCGACCGGCAATTCATGACGTAGTTCTTGATTGGCAGATTCATCGGGCCAACCTCCGCGGGGCACCGTCAGGTGAGTTGGTTGTAGGCATAATAGGAAACCGGATCGCCGATCCGGATGGCCGTGCACGCCTCGGGCAGCTCGACCATCCCGTCGGTGCGGGTCAGAGACGTGAGAACACCGGCACCGTCGACCGGATACTTCATCGCCACCGCACCCCCATCCGAGCGTTCGAGGGACACGCGGACATACTCCCTCCGGCCGGCTTTCTTCTGGTAGTCAAAGCCGGAAAGCACGGTCATGGCGACGAGCGGCGCGGGCCTTCCGCCCGCCAGAACGGTCACCAACGGCCGGAGCACATGCGCGAAGGTGACGAAAACCGCGACCGGGTTGCCGGGAAGGCCCACCAGCGGCGTGCCGTTGATGATGCCCATGGCCAACGGGCGCCCCGGCTTGATCCCGAGACGCCAGAAAACCATAGAGCCGTTGGCGGCGATCGCGGCCCGCACATGGTCCTCTTCGCCGGTGGAGACGCCACCCGACGTCACGATGAGATCGTATGATCGCGCGGCCGCATCGAGACGTTCGGCCGTGACGCTGCGATCGTCGGGCAGAATGCCGAGATCGGTCACATCGCATCCGGCACGCCTGAGCATGACCTGCAGGGAAAAGCGATTGGAATCGTAGATCGCCGCCGCGCCGAGCGCCTGCCCCGGATTGCGCAACTCGTCACCGGTCGAGAACACGGCGACACGCGGCCTGCGGCGAACCTCAACCGAGGTAACGCCGAGTGCGGCGAGCAGCGCAATGTCGCGTGGTTCGAGACGGCGACCAGCCGGTGCGGCCACGCTTCCCCGGGCGATATCCTCCCCTCGCGGGCGACAGTTGGCGCCCTTGCGGAGCCCCGGCGGCAGCTCGACGCTGCCATCGTCCGCCACGGTCACGTCTTCCTGCATGAAGACGGTATCTGTGCCTTGCGGCATGGGGGCTCCGGTGAAGATTCGAGCCGTCGTTTTCCGGGCAACGGCATCGAGCGCCGCCTGACCCGCCGCCACCCTGGCGCCAACCGGCAACACGGTGGGCCCATCGGCGGCAAGATCGGCGTAAGCAACGGCGTAGCCGTCGACCGCCGAATTGTCGAACACCGGCAGGTCGATCGGGGCGATCAGGTCAGCAGCGAGAAAACGACCGTCGGCGTCGATCAGGCCGACCCTTTCAGTCTCGGTGACCGGCGGAACCCTGGCGGCGATCAACGCCAGCGCATCTTCGACCGGCATCAGATCGCCTCCGAATGCGAAGGCGTCCGAACTCAACTGCACCATGCCCCAGCCTCCAGTCTCCGCCGTCGTTCCATCACGAACCGCCGCCTGACTTTGCCCGACAACCGGCCTCGCCGGCAACGCGCCCGTCATCTTCGGCACGATAGGCCCGAGCCAGCAGTTCGACGGGATGAGACACCGGCCTTTCCTGCATTTGGGTGAATTGCAGCCGACAGGCCAGACATTCCGTAACGATCCGGTCCGGCGCTGCTTCCCCTATCCGATCGACCAGACCGCGCCCCATGGCCAGCGAAGCGGCGTGGAAGTCCGTCTTGAACCCCATGATGCCACCAAGTCCGCAGCAGTCCATCGGCTGCCCTACCGGCGATAAGTCGGCCTGCGGCGCCTTTTCGAGAAGTCGCAGCCACGGGCGGCCCATGTTCTGCTCCCGGAGATGGCAGGGCGCAAAATAGGCGAGCTTCTGAGGCGAATCCATCGGCGGCAAACGCAGGGCGCCCTCGCGATCGAGGATGCCGAGATACTCGCCGAGCTCGAAGACATGCGCAGCGACCTTGATCCGCTGGAAGGCGTCCCGGCCGGCAAAATAGCCCACGTCCCCGCGATCCGCCTCCGCGTGCAGGCCGAGATTGTAGTTGATCACCCAAGGCGCCAGAAACTCGGAGGCGACGCTGCTGGTTCGGCCGGACGGACCGGACACTTCGGCGGTGAGCACCTCGGCGATGTCCCCCGTATCGCCGCCGCATTCAACCGCCAACGCCCGAATACGGTCGCGATAGGCCGGCGAGAACTGAGCGTCGCGGGCCAGCACCGACTTGAACATGAACGAACACGTCGGGCAGGCTGTCACGATGTCGTAGCCGTCTTCCACGCATTGCTGGAGGATCGGCAGGTTGGCCGCGACAAGATCGAGGGTGAAAGGCTTGTCGCCTTCCAGATAGGTCGGCATGCCGCAGCATTTCTGGTCCGGCACGTAGACCGTGACGCCGTTTTTCTCCAGCACCTCGATGGTCGCCTTGGCGACCTCGGGAAACAGGTAGCGGGCGGTGCAGCCGACGAAATAGGCGACCTTGCGCCCCTCGGCCTGCGTCGGGCGATCAAGACCGCGCCGGGCGACCCACCGTGCCAGACGGTCACGCGGAAACGACGGCATCTTGCGATCCGGATGAACGCCGACGACCCGTCGGGCAAGCCGCCCAAGCAGCGGGTTCTTCATCACCGCGTCGACCAACGAGGGAAAGGTGCCGCACAACCGGCCAACCAACTGGACGTTTTCGATGAAGCGGGTGGCGAGCGGCAAGCCATCCCGTTCCACGAAGGCGTTCTTGGCCTTGCGGATATCGCTTTGAACGGGGCGGCACGGACACTGCCCGCAGGCGTTGCAGAGATCGACGAGTTCGGCCAGATCCTGCCCCGACACCGGCCTGCCGCCCGACTTGGCCCTGTCGGCGAGATGGAACAGGCGCGGGAAATACTGGCACGGCGCGTCTTCCATCAGCTCGCGGCACTGCTCGCAGTTGACGCAAGTCGTCATGACGGTGCGCGCCAGAAGCTCCGGCTTGTCGAAGCTCATTGCTCCCCGCCCTCCCCGCCGTCTTCGCTTTTTGCGAAGGACAGGCCGAAAGGCTGCGCCGGCTTCGTCTGACCATGAATGCCGAGCAGCAGACGGTGCGGCCCCGGAACCCCCGGCGGTACCAGCGCGACGCGATCTCCGGGATGAATGACGGCGTCCTCGATCGCGATGGCGGACCGGTTGACGATGAACGATTCTACCCTGTCGCCGTCGATCGACAGGAAGCGCAGCAGTTCCTCGCCGGTCATGTCGACTTCGATTTCGAGGAAATGCGGGATCGACCAGCCGCGATCCTTGAACAGCTGACGCAGCCCCATGAAGGCTATGAGTTCGATCTCTCCGGCCATGCGATCACCTCATGCTTGTCCGAAGACGGGGGACGCCGGATTTCGGTAGTACTCGACGATGTCGAAACCCATGTCGCGGATGTCGACCATCAGCAACCGGCCGATCAGCGGCTGGCCGACGCCGGTGATCACTTTCAGCACCTCGCAGGCGGCAAGCGTGCCGAGCACGCCGACGACGCTGCCGAGAATACCCACCTCGGAACAGGTGAGCGCGGCGGTATCCGGCTCTTTGGGCATCAAACAACGCCAGCTCGGATTGGGTTGACCGTTCGCATCCGCCTCATAAGGCATGAGCGTCGTCAGCGAACCGTAGAACTCCAGCACGCCCGCCGTCACCAGCGGCTTGCGGCGGGCATAGGCGGTGTCGGCCATCAGAAAGCGGGTCGGAAAGTTGTCGGTCCCGTCGACGACGATATCATAAGCTCTTACCAGATCTTCGATATTGCCGGCGTCGAGACGAGAAGGATGAAGCTCCACATTGACGTGGGGGTTGATGGCGGCGATGCGCTCGCCCGCGCTCTCGACCTTCAGCTTGCCGACGTTCGCGGTGGTATGGATCACCTGGCGCTGCAGGTTGGAGAGACTGACCCTGTCGTCATCGACAAGACCGAGGGTACCGACTCCAGCGGCGGCGAGATACTCGATCACCGGTGAGCCGAGGCCGCCGGCGCCGACACACAGGACGCGCGCCGCCTTGAGCTTGTGTTGCCCCGGACCGCCGACGTCGCGGAGCAGGATATGCCGGCTGTAGCGCTGGAGTTCCACATTCGAAAGCAAGGTCGCCCTCCCGTCATGCCGACTTCAAGAAACGGCTGAGGAGGCCCCTTGTCGGGGCCTCCTCCACGTTCGTTCCAGCTGCTCCAACGAAAAGCACGCGTTGGGGGCGCAGGCTTCCCGACTAAAACGCCCCTAGGAGGAAACGAGCCTAGCCCCCTCCGAGGAGGGGAAAGAGCGCCAGAACTTCGCCTTCATCGAGCACGCGGTCGAGTTCGGCCGCGCGCCCGTGAATGAAGATCATGCCGATCAGGTCGTGGTCGATTTCAAGCTCCGTCGCCACGTCGGCGACGGTGGTTCCCGGCGGATACTCCCGCCGGGCCTCCTTGAAGCGGTTCTCGAGAAAGGTCGCGAAGAGCTTGACCGTGATCAACATGACTGTCTCGGCTCAGAAGTTCCAGAACGTCTCGAGTTCCTTCTGCTCCATGTCCCACTTCACGTTGTGCGGGGCGATGGCTTCGAGCTCGAAGAACTCCGGCAGACGGTCCTGCTCCGGCCCGATGCCGGCCGCCAGGTTGAACTCATGTTCCAGTTTGAGCACCGTCTTGCCGAGCCCGACGACGTCGTCCATCGTCAGCTTGGTGCCGAACCGGGCATTGAGCATGTCGACGGTGGCCGGCAAGCACTCGGCGATGTCCAGCGCCGGGAAGGCGATGAACAGGCAGAGGCCGGTGGAGTCGATGGCCGCCGTGGCGATCTGGAGGTTGCGCGACAGCTCGACCTGCCCCTCGTTGGACAGCGGATCGACCTTGCCGCCGACGTTGAGCACGTTGGTGGCAACCGCATAGCCGGCCGTATGGTCGGCGCCCTGCGTCGTCGTGGCGTAGGTGACGCCGATGCCCTTGACGGAGCGCGGGTCATAAGCGGGGATGGCCTGCCCCTTGACCACCGGCACGCGGGCGACGCCGTAGGTCTTGCCGACCATGGCCGTGCCCGCGCCGAGGATGCGGCCGAGCGGCGTGGCCTTGCCGATCTCCTCGCGCAGCATGCGCAGCACTTCCGCACCGTCACCGAACTTGAGGATGCCGGCCTCCATGGCGACGCCGAACATCACCGGCGTCTCGATACTGTCGACGCCGAGATCGTCCATGACGTTGTCGCACTCGGCGATGAGGTCGAGATTGTCGATCAGGCAGTCGGCGCCGTAGGCCCAGATGGTCTCGTATTCGAAGCCGGACGTCAGGTACTTGCCGTCCTTGTCGTTGTAGACCTGCGAGCACTGGATGACGCAACCGAGCGAGCAGCCGTGCGTCGGCTCACCGCCACGGGCGACGATGGTGTCGTACATGTGCTCGCCCGAGATCATGTCGTGGTGTTCGCACTGGCCCGACGTGAAGTTGCGGGTCGGCAGGCCGCCGATCTCGTGCAGGATGTTGACCAGCACCGCGGTGCCATAGGTCGGAAGGCCTTGGCCGGACACCGGATGGTCCTTGAGCGCCTTGGTGAACACCATGTTGGCGGCCTTGAAGGCGGCCGAGTCGACCAGCGGAACCGGACGGGTGCCCTCCTGGTCGATGGTAATGAACTTGACACGCTTGGAGCCCATCACCGCGCCGAGACCGCCACGGCCGAAGCTGCGCAGCTTGCCTTCGGGATCGCGGGTCGAGATGTTGGAGATCAGCATCAGGTTCTCGCCGGCCGAACCGATGGTGATGACGCCCTTGTCCTCGCCATAGCGGCGCGCAACCGAGTCCAGGACGGCGAAGTTGTTCATGCCGACCGTCTCGGCTTCCGGCTCGATGACCGCGCCCTCGCTGCTGATGCGGATCTGGTACCAGGTGTCGGTGGCAGCGGGCTGCCCTTCGATGATGATCGCCTTGATGTCGAGGCGGCCCAGCATGCGGCCACAGGTGCCGCCGGCGTTGCTTTCCTTGATGGTTCCGGTCAGCGGGCTCTTGGCGCCGGCCGACATGCGACCGGCATTGCCGGCAGCGGTGCCGGACAGCAGACCGGGGGCGAACACCAGCTTGTTGTTGGGGCCGAGCGGATGGCAGGTCGGTGGCACTTCGGCGGCAACGACCGTCGACGTCAGGGCGCGCCCGCCGAGACCGGCCCAGGCTTCCGGAGCCTCATCGATGCGGACCGAGAGGTCCGTCATGTTGATGCGAATGACTTTAGGCATGGCTCTTCCTCCAACTGCCGATCCGGAGGTCCCCAAATGCCTCGTGATTTCGGCCTTGCCAAAAAGATGGTGGCGGCGTGACGACCACGCCTGCCTGAGCCATCCTTGCCGAAAGTCTTCGATCCAAGCAAATCAGAGAAAATACGAACCTATACTATTATGTTCTCACCGACATAATTGAATTCGAACCAGGTACCGAAGCATAAATTCTGACAACCCCTATTCAAACCAGCCGAAAACGTGGGTATTCCCGCAACAAGGACCAAATAGGGCGGAATTATACTCTCAAGAACATAATTGGCGAGCCAACAGAATCGCCTCGAGTATTCTTTAGTCGAGATCAACAGCCGAGTCCGCGTCCGCCGTGGGCGTCACGATCTCCGCATCGAGTGCGGCCAGATGCGGCGCGGCAACGTCCCCGGCCATTTCTTCCAGGAGGCGATAGCGGCGAACCACCTCGCTCCCCAGCGTCGTGAGCGACGCCCCGCCGGCACTGCCCGTGTGACCGACGACCAGCGGTTGGCCGAACGCCTTGTTCATGTGGTCGATGAGTTCCCAGGCGCGACGATAGGTCATCTCCATCTCCCGCGCGGCGGCCGATATCGAACCGGCGCGAGCGATCGCCTCCAAAAGCGCGATCTTGCCTGGGCCGATGCGCGTGTCGGCATCCACCCGCAACTGAATCCGAAGTTCGATCATGGAATGCCCTATCCTCGCAGCTCATGGCGCTTTCGGAGCCATTATCGGCCAAAGTCGGCGAGGAACGCCAGCCTGAAGGCGCATTCGGCGCGAGCGGCCGTCTTCATCAACCCATCGCTTAGCGAACGGACAGAACTGGGGTCCCAGGAGAAACCTGTGGGCTTGACGACGACGGCCGTTGGATCGAGACCCGATCACGCCCTTTTCTCTTGGCGTCATAGAGCGCCCGATCGGCCGCCGCGTGCAAGGCCTGATGGTCCGATCCGGTTTCGCGGACCCCGGCGACGCCACAGCTGACGGTTAATCCCACAGTACCTGTCACCGCAGCAACACGAAGGCTGGCCGTCGCCCGGCGGACGCGATCGGCGATCCCGACCGCCTCGTCCGTGGTCGCTTCCGGCAGGAACAGGGCGAACTCCTCGCCACCGATGCGCGCGGCTATGCCCCCTGTCGGCGTCGTCGCACGGATGATGGCCGCGAACTCGATCAGTACCCGATCGCCGACGGGATGCCCGTGAGTGTCGTTGATCGACTTGAAATGATCGATGTCGAACAGGATCAGAGCACCGCGCTCCCTACCACCGATCAGAGCATCTTCCGCCCGGTCGAAGTAGTGCCCGCGATTGGCCAGTCCGGTCAGAGAGTCGGTCTCCGCGGCGATACGGTAGCGCCGCTCAGAGCGCTGCCCGATCACCACCAGTTGCAAAAGACCGAGAAAGACCACGAACAGGGACGACTCGGTGAATCTCAGCCCCATGGACAAGCTGTTGGGCAGAACGATCGCGGTCGGTTCGGTGGGCGCGACGATCGTCGTGACGACCCAGTAGACCTGCATCGCCGCGTGAACCCCGACGACCACGGCCGTCAGCCCCACCGATGGCAAGGGCTCCCTGGGATAATGGCGGACGAGGTCGACGACGATGAAAAGCAGATAGACCAGCTCGATGCCCGACAGAACGGCCGCGCGGGCATTCATGTTGTCGAGAAGGGGTGTGGCGGCCGCCATGACCGCCCAGATCAGCGCGCCCAGGCCAGCGGTCAAGCGCCCCCATCCGCCATCAAAACCGGCGAACCGATGGTAGCCCAGCCAGAGCAACCCGAAGGACGCCAGCAGGATGGTATCGGCAATGGTCACGGACAGGGTGTGCGGCACAAGCCCGCGCAAAGCCACGAGAACCATCGTCAGGATGGCAAGGCCATAGGCCGCCGCCCATGCCAGGATATAGATCTCGCCGCGGACCGATGACCACGTCACGAGCAGACTGACGCAGATGCACAGGCTCGCCGCCGCTACCGTGTAGAGAAGGGTCGGAATATCGAGAAACTCGCCCAAGCCACCCACGTCGCTCTCCAGCTCCTCGCACGGAAGCCGCCCGGACAACACCTGCCGCGGCGGACACCGCCTCTCCGATCCGACGATATCGGGGATTCCTGCGGTGCATGTGTAACATGCTGAATCTGAAGGCCGCATGAATCGCGCCGGCAACGCCTCGGCAAAGCGCAAACCGACGCCCGGCGCAACGAAGGCTGTCGCTTGACCCGGGAGTCCTTGCTGGAGCAGCCGCTTTTCGATCCTCGTTTCACTCCGGTCGGATGATGCCCTAGGCGGGAACGATCCTGAGATCCGCCGGATCGAAGCCGACGTGAACGTGCTCGCCGACGGCGAAGGGTCTGGCTCGTGGCGCCACCGAAGCGAACAGCAGCCCGGCCTTGGTTTCCAGCGAGTACTGGATCTGGTTTCCCAGATAGGCGGCATAGGTCACCTCGGCGGGCAGCGAATAGGCAGCCGGACTGGCGGAGATCGCCATCTGATGCGGTCTCAGCACCAGCTTGCCCGCCCCTCGGATCGTCGTGGCAAGCGGCAGCTCGATCCGGCGTCCAAGGAGGTCGACGCTGGTGCTCGCACCATCGGGCGTCACGTCGACGTCGATCAGGTTGGCGTCGCCGATGAAGTCGGCGATGAAGGCCGAGGCGGGGCGTTCGTAGAGATCTTCCGGCGTGCCCTCCTGGGCGATTTCGGCGTTCTTCATGACGATGATCCGGTCGGAGACGGCCATCGCCTCCTCCTGGTCGTGGGTCACATAGATGGCCGTCAGGCCAAGCCGCTGCTGGATCTGGCGGATCTCCTCGCGCACGCGGCGCCTGAGCTTGGCGTCGAGGTTGCTGAGCGGTTCGTCGAGAAGCAGCACCTCCGGTTCAAGAACCACGGCGCGGGCGACGGCGACGCGCTGCTGCTGACCGCCCGAGAGTTCGGACGGCAGACGCCCGCCGAAGCCGACGAGGCCAACCATGGCCAGGCCTTCCTCGGCCCGCGCATGCGCCTCCGCCTTCGGCACGCGCTTGACGGTCAGGCCATAGGCGACGTTCTCCAGCACGGTCATGTGCGGAAACAGCGCATAGGACTGGAAGACCATCGACACCCGCCGGTAGGTGGCGGAGAGGTGCGTCACGTCGGCTCCACCGATCAGGATGCGCCCTTCGGAGGCGCTCTCCAGACCAGCGATGAGCCTCAGGGTGGTGGTCTTGCCGCAGCCGGACGGACCGAGCAGTGTCACCAGCGTGCCCGGCTGGATGTCGAGATCGAGCGGCTTCAGGGCCACGACCTCGCCGAAGCGCTTGCTGACGCCCGCGAACTGGACGGAACCTTTTTCAGACATCGGACGAACGCTCCCGGGTCAGTGGGCTTCAACGCGATCGGAACGGCGCAGGCGGCGCCGACCGATCATCAGTTGCATCAAGAGGATACAGGCCAGCATGGTGACGATGAGCACCGATGCGTAGGCGATGGAAATGCCGTATTCGCCGTTCTCGACCCGGCCGACGATGAAGGCCGTCGCCATGTTGTACTGCGCCGAGACCAGGAAGATGACCGCCGACACCGAGGTGATGGCGCGCACGAAGCTGTAGGTCAGCGCCGCGAGGATCGCCGGCCCCATCAACGGCATGATGACCCGGCGCAAGGTGGTGAAGCTGTTGGCCCCGAGCATGATCGACGCCTCGTCGAGCGACTTGTCGAGCTGGCTCATGGCGGCGATGCCGCCGCGCACGCCCACCGGCATGTTGCGGAAGACGAAGACGATGACCAGGATGATCGCCGTGCCCGTCAGTTCGACCGGTGGGAAGTTGAAGGCCATCACGTAGGCGACGCCGATCACCGTGCCGGGAATGGCGAAGGACAGCATGGTCGAGAACTCGAACGCGCTCTTGAAGGCGAACTTCTGCCGCACCAGGAGATAGGCCGTTGCGAGCCCCACCACGGCGGTCAGCGGCGCCGAGATGCCGGCGATCCACAGCGTGGTGAAGTAGCTGTCCCAGGCCGAGCCGACGAAGTGCACGCCGTTGCGAACCACGATCTTGAAGGCACGCACATAGTGCTCGAAAGTGAAGCTGTGGTCGTAGCCCCAAAGCTTCACGAAGCTGCCGAAGATGATCAGCGCGTAGATCATCGCGGTGAACATCGCCCAGGGAATGGCAACGCCGTAGCAGGTCCAGCGCAGCACGGGGTTGAGGGCCGCATTGCGCCCTGAATCCGCCTTGCCGGTCACCGTGGCATAGTTCTTCTTGCCGACCCACTGGCGCTGGATGAGGAAGACCGCCAGCATCAATCCCAGCAGGGTCACCGACAGGATGGCCGCCTGGGCCGGATCGGCGACGGTGCCGACGATCGAGAAGTAGATCTCCGTCGACAGCACGTCGAAATTGCCGCCGAGCACCAGGGGATTGCCGAAGTCGGCGAGGCTTTCGATGAAGGCGAGCAGGAAGGCGTTGGCCAGCCCCGGACGCATCAACGGCCACGTCACGTAGCGGAAGGTCTGCCAGCGATCGGCGTCGAGCGTCTGGCTCGCCTCCTCCATGGAGGGGCTGACGCCTTCCACCACGCCGATCAGCACCAGGAAGGCGATCGGCGTGAAGGACAGCATCTGCGACAGCCACACGCCCCAGAAACCATAGAGCCAGCGGGTTTGCTCTATGCCGAAGACCTCGTAGAGGCCGACGGTAATCGTACCCGCGCGCCCGAAGAGCAGGATCAGGGCGAGGCCGATCACGAAAGGCGGCGTGATGATCGGCAGGATGGACAGAACCCGGAGCAGCTTCTTGGCCCGGAACTCGGTCCGGGTGACGATCAGCGCGAAGGCAAGGCCCAGCAGGGTCGTTCCGGCGGCGGTCGCCAGCGCCAGGACGACCGAGTTCACCGCCGGCCCGCACCAGCCGGCCCCGACCATGCAGGCGCCGCTCCAGATCTCGGGCGAAAACAGGCGCGGCAGGAACTCGCCGAAACCGAAGCCGCTGCCATCGCGAAGCTCGAAGGCGCGCACCAGGATGAACGCCATAGGATAGAAGACGAACAGGCCGACCAGCGCCACGATGGCGCCGACCAGCCCGGAGATGAAAGCATCGCCCCGCCCCTTGCCAAGGCCCGAGATGCCCGTCGTCAGCACGAACAGGAGCGCGGCGGCGACAACCAAGGCGCCCGCCCCCATGCCGGACTGACTCGCACCCGACGGAAAACCGAAACGCGGTCCCTGACCGAGGATCAGCAGACCCTGCGCCAACATCAGCAGAAGCCCGAGCGCACCTGAGCCGACCAGACCGCGCGCCACGGCAAGTTGCCTGGCGCAGAGCCCGAGCGTCAACCCGGCGGCCGCGAAGCCGACCAGCGGCGCGGCCAGCCACCATCGCCCCTGGAACAGCGACACGAGGGCCGACGGTCCAAGAAGAACCGGATCGGCCAGCCAGCCGAAGCGCCAGAAGCCGGGGTCGCCCACGAGATACCAGGGCAACAGGGCATAGCCGATGAGGCCGATCAGGAGCCAGAGCCCCGCCGTGCGTTTCATGCCATTCATCCCGAAAGGAAACTTCGGCCCGCCCCGATGTGGAGCGGGCCAAACGACGACCGATTATTCCTGAATCTGCCCGCCGGCGTTCTTCACTTCGGCATCCCAGCGCTCAAGCAACCGGGTGCGCGTTTCCGAAGAGCCGTAGGTCTTGTAGTCGTAGTCGATCAGCTTGACCGAGGCCATGTCCGGCGCGTCCGGATCGGTCTTGGCGCCCGGGTTCGAGGGGATGTTGTAGACGCCGACCTCAAGGCCAGCCGACTGGGCATCGGCCGAGATGACGTACTCGACCCACTTCTTCGCCTCTTCGAGATGCGGCGTGCCCTTGATGACGCTGACGGCCCCGGTCTCGTAACCGGTGCCCTCGCAGGGCGCGACGATCTGAACCGGGAAGCCCTGCTTCTTCAGGTTGACCATGTCGTGCATGAAGCCGATGCCGATCGTGGTCTCGCCACGCGCCACCGCCTTGCCCGGCGCCGAACCGGACTTGGTGTACTGGTTGATGTTGGCGCCGATTTCGGCGAGCAGCTTGAAGCCCTCGTCCTCGCCGAACAGCTGAACCAGCGTGGCAAGTTCGGTGTAGGCGGTGCCCGATGACTTCGGATTGGCCACCTGAATCTCGCCCTTGTACTCGGGCTTGGCGAGGTCGCGCCAACAGGCCGGCGGATCGAGCTTCTTCTCCGCCACGACTTCCGTGTTGTAGATCATGCCGAGCAGGCCGACATGGACGCCGATGGCCTTGCCGTCGGTCATGTCCGCCATGTTGCGGGCCCAGCCGAGCAACTCGGAGGTATCGACGCCGGATGGCTCGGTCAGGTCCTCGGCGGCGGCGATCATGTGCGGATCACCCGTGCCGCCCCACCACACGTCGATCTTGGGGTTGCCGGCTTCGGCGCGGATCTGCGCCAGCACCTCGCCGGTGCTCTTGCGGACCATGGCGACGTCGACGCCCGTGTCGATCTTGAAGTTCTGGGCCATAAGGTCGCACCAAGCCTGCTCGTTCGAGCAGACGACGTTGAGCGTGGCGGCGCCGGCTGCGGACACAGAAAAACCGGCCGCCAGCGCGATGGCGCTGACAGTGCAAAGGCGGATCATGTTTTCCTCCCGTTCACCCGGTCCTCGTCCGGGGCTCACGAACCGTGACACGCCGGCCGCTTCCGGGACCAGACCCAAATGGTCGCGGAATGCCCGCGATCGCCCGGTTTTGTATGAACAATATTTCAAAGCCGGCGAAATCCCCTCCTCAAAGTGGGGCACCGCGACTGACGGCGAATTTCCGAGACGCCGCACATCGGTGATTGATGGATCATGACAGAGGAAAACGAACCGCCGGCCTCCGATGGGGCCACCATCGCGATCATCGATGACGACGACGAGCTGCGCGGCACGATGACGGCCCTGCTCGGCGAGAACGGCTTTGCCACGCTGCCGCTTCGCGATGCGGATGCCTACCGCCGCCTCGACCCGCCACCGAGACTGGATCTCGCGCTCATCGACCTCAACCTCGCCGGCGAATCCGGGCTCGATCTGGCGATGGAAATTCGGGCCCGCCTCGGTATCCCGATCGTCATGCTGACCGGCTGGGGAACCGAGACCGACCGCATAGAAGGACTGGAAACGGGCGCCGACGACTACATGATGAAGCCCTTCAACCCGCGCGAGCTGCTCGCCCGATTGAGGGCGGTCCTCAGGCGATCCGGATGGAAGGCGCCGGCCACCGATCGCTCCGGCCACCAGATCGAGACATTCGGCAGCATGACGCTCGACCTGACGCGGCGGGAACTCCTCGCATCCGATGGCGGCGAGATACCGCTCACCAACGGCGAGTACCGGCTGCTGGAGTATCTGGTCCGGAACAGGGACCGCATCATTCCGCGCGTCGAGCTTCTCCAGGAGCTCGGCAGCAACCTGTCCACCTATGTCGATCGAACCATCGACGTCCTGATCCTGCGGCTGCGCCGCAAGATCGAGACCGTTCCGTCCAAGCCGGTATACCTGCAGACCCGTCGCGGCCAGGGCTACATCTTCGTGACGACCTCCCGGAGCGAATCGTGAAGGCGCTCGCCAGCCTGTCGGTTCGCACCCGCCTGCAGTCCGCCTTGGCGATCCTTGCCCTGCTGACCTGCTTTGCCGGCGCCATAGCCTGGATCACGCTCGAAAGCGGCCAAGACCGCCTCAAGACGCTGAACACCGGCACGCTGGCTGAGGTGGACGACGCGCTCCACCTGTCCAGCGACGCGGCCGATCTCGCCACGCGCATGCCGTTCCTCCTGGCCCTCGACAGCCCCTTTCGCGTCCATCAGGAGGGGGAACACGTCATCGCGCTGATCGCCAACATCGAGGGGCGCCCCGAACTGCAGCCGGGGATCGCCGACGATCTCAAGAAGATGCGTCAGGCGGTGCTCGATCTTCTCGCGGCCACCCAATCCCGCTCCGCACTGCTCGACCGAATCCTGCGCCTCAACGCCGAAGTGGCGCGCGAGGAGCGCAGTCTTGCCCTCCGGACGGGGACAGTCGGGCAATCGCTCTACGAAGGCGGCGACTGGCTGACGCTTCAGCGCATTGCCTCCACGCTCCTCGGAGCAGGTCGGGCCGAGAACCTGATCGGCCTCGGTGAGTTCCAACGCGAGTTCCATGGCCTCAAACAGCGACTGTCGCCCATTGCCACCGACAGCGGGCGGGAGGCGCGCAACAGACTGGCCGCGTTTGCCGAAGGCGACAACGGGCTGTTCGAGCTCCGGCGGCGGGAACTCGCCCATCGCATCGCGGCGGCCAACGCCCTGGTGCGCATTCGCATAGGTGCCGAGATCGTCAGCGCCTACGCAGCGGCCGTCACCGCCACAGCCCAAAAGGAGATCGCCAGCGAACTAACCAGCACGACCACCATGATTTCGGTCGCCAAGAGCACGATCCTGGTCGTCATGCTGATCGGCACCGCCATCGCCCTGTTCACGGCCCAGTTCGTTGCCCGCTATGTCACCGCCAACCTCTCGGCCATCGCCGACGGCATGATGCGCCTTGCCGCCGGCGATCGTGCCAGCTCGCTGCCGCGCAGCTACGGCAAGAGCGACGAGATCGGCAAGCTGCTCCGCGCCTTTCGGGTGTTTCGGGCCAACGCCATCCGGCTCGACCGGGCGCATCGTCAGCGCATCCGCCAGACGACCCTTTGGGAGACCATGGTGCTCGGCATGTCCGACGGCGTTGCCGTGCTGGCTCCCGGGGGCGGCATCACCGCCACCAACGACCGCCTGGCGGAGGTTCTGGGATTGCCACCGTCCAGCCTTGCGGGGCCAGTCAACCTCGACCAGTTGCTCAAGGCCCAAGGCTGGCGCGCCACCACCACCGCGTCGGACTACGCCGAGCTGACCGATCCCGATGGCCGAACCATCGAACGCCGCGACAGGGCCCTGCCGGCTGGCGGCGCGGTGGCCCTGTTCTCCGACGCGACCGAGCGCCGGCAGTTTCAGGATCGCATGCAGCAGATCCAGCGCATCGAGGGGCTCGCCAAGATCTCCGGCGAGGTGGCGCACGACTTCGGTAACATTCTCTCGACCATTTCCAGCAGCGTGCACATGCTGGAAGCCGCCTCTCCCGAACGCGGCCGCGAGCTGCGCCAGTCGATCGCCAGCGCCGTTGAGCTCGGCACGTCGCTCACCCAGCGGCTGCTCGCCTTCGCCCGTCGTCAGCACCTCGAACCCGAACTCGTCGAGCTCAACGAGCTTGTCGAGGGGCTGACCGACCTGATCTATCTGACATTGCGGGACAATATCACCCTGAGCGTCCAGCCGGCCGACGAGGAGCTCCTCGTTCGCGTCGACGCCGGACAGCTGGAAAGCGCCATCATCAACATCTGCCTCAATGCCGCCCAGGCCATTCCCGATAGCGGCCGCATCGCCATCGCCCTCGCACCATCCGACGACGGGCACGACGCCGTCCTCACGATCGAGGATACCGGCCTCGGCATGGCGCCGAGCATTCTGGCCCACGCCATGGAGCCGTTCTTCAGCGCCCGAGCCGACGGCAAGGGAACCGGGTTGGGGCTGGCCATGGTCTACGGCTTCATCCGGCAGTCCGACGGCGATGTTCAGATCGAATCACAGCAAGGGGTCGGCACCATCGTGCGACTCATCCTGCCGCGCAGCGAAAAGACGCCCGCCCTCTCCGCGCCGTCCGTCCCCTGGCGGAGAATACTGCTGGTGGAGGACGACCAGGCCGATGCCGCGAAAGCGACGAAGCTGTTGGCGGAAGCCGGAGCCAAGGTGACGCTCTGCACGAGTGCGGCCATGGCGTTCGAGCGCCTGCAAGGCGAACAGCACTTCGACGCGGTGATCACGGACCTGCATCTCGGCAACGAACCCACGGGTTGGCAGGTTGCCGAACGGGCACTCGTCCAAAACCCAACCACCGCCGTCTTCGTCGTCTCAGGTCACTTGCCCGAGGCCTCCCCGCTGGGAAGCCGGTACGGAAACAGACTCAAATTGTCCGACAAACCGCTCAGACTCGACAAACTGCTGAGCTGAGACACCAAAAATCCAAGCGCGACGGGCCAATCAAGGCCGCCTAAGCGTTTGATATTTCTTGGGAAAAGAGATTGGCTGGGGGACCTGGATACGCCCCGCCTGCTCACTAACGCTCTGATTCCTTGGCGTTTCTCGTCTGCCTCGGGTTCATGTGGGAGCATTGTGGGAGCGTCTTGACTAAAGGTCAACAACCGAAAACCCCGTTCCTGATCGGTATTGGTCGGATATCCTGAAGTGCCACCGCTACGCGAACCTCGAAGTGCAGACCACGGTACAAATCGGGGAGTCCGTCGTCGTCGTGAAGCTGCCAGACGGCTCGTGGGAGGCGTAAGCGGTGTGCAACTAACGAGATGGGATACGCTCGACAGCATTACCTGCGTTGGGAAACGCTTGCTGTCTCAGTTCATCCACCCAGGCTGCTCGGCCGGGTACTTCTCAAAGACCCATTGATAGGTACGCTCGACCTTGTCGTCGAAGATGCCTTGGTCGTAGGCTGGCGGCAGCCCCTCGTCGTAGATCGTGGCAATGGTCGCCTTCACGGCCGCTTTAGCTCTCTCCTTGAGACGCCAGTCGAGAATCAGTTTCTCGGCCTTCAGTTTGTCCAGGAGCGATTTCGCCACCCGCTTCACGAGGTCCTCGTCTTCCGGTCCGAGCTTCGGCTCCGGTTGGGTGAGGATGTCGAAGATGGCAAGTTCCTCTTCCGAAAGCCCTTCGCGAATGGCGCGGTGGTCCTCGGTGTCGAGATCGCCGATCAGGGTGAGGAGTTGGGCAAAGAGGGCTTCGGCCGTGAGGCTCCCCGCGTTGTACTGGTCCACCAGCGCCTCGAAGCGTTCGACGAGGCTGCGTCGGGTGGGATTGCGAGCCGCCATCTCTTCGAGCCGGGCCTCGACGGCGCGGCGAAGGCGTTGGGTCTCGGTGCGCTGGCGATTACCTGTTTCGAACATCGCGCGAAGACGCTCGACGTCGAGCCGAGAGAGGTCGAACAGCCCCTCGGTGTCGCCGTCCAGGCGGATCGGCGCCGTGATCTCCACGCCCGCGATCGAATCGTCGAGCAGGGCCTCGATGCGGCCGGCGACTTCCGAGATGTCGGGTCGCTCGGTGAGGGCTCGGATGCGCTCGGCAATCACCTCGATCGCAGC
>JAUVXG010000195.1 GCA_030603685.1 Pleomorphomonas sp. | reverse complement strand
GCGCATGCGCGCCGAACAGGAGCAGGCCAAGGCGGAGGCCGAGACCCGTCGCCGCGCCGAGATGAAGGAAATGGCCGACGCCTTCGAGACGGCCGTCGGCGGCGTCGTCGAAACGGTGGTTGGCGCCTCGACGCAGTTGCAGGCCTCGGCGCAGTCGATGTCGGCGGCGACCGAGGAGGTCTCCAACCAGTCCGTCACGGTGGCGAGCGCCGCCGAGGAGGCGTCCACCAACGTCGAAACCGTCGCTGCCGCCGCCGAGGAGCTTGCCACCTCGATCGCCGAGATCAAGCGCCAGGCCGACGAGAGCACGGTCGTCGCTTCCAAGGCCAGCAAGGATGCCCAGCTGACGGCCGAACGGGTGCGCGAGTTGGCCGAGAGCGCCAATCGCATCGGCGAAGTCGTCAATCTGATCGACAGCATCGCCAGCCAGACCAACCTTCTCGCCCTCAACGCCACCATCGAGGCGGCGCGGGCGGGCGAGGCCGGCAAGGGCTTCGCCGTCGTGGCGGCCGAGGTCAAGCAGCTCGCCGACCAGACGTCGCGGGCGACCTCGCAGATCTCCAGCCAGATCGGCGAGATCCAGTCGTCCACGCAGTCGTCGGCCGAGGCGATCGTGACGATCACCGGCGTGATCGAGCACCTCAACCGCATCGCCACGTCGATCGCCACCGCCGTCGACCAGCAGGGCGCCGCCACATCGGAGATCGCCCGCAACGTCAGTCAGGCGTCGATCGGCACCCATCAGGTGTCGCAGAACGTCGTCGGCATCACCCAGGCGGCGACCGAATCCTCCGGCGCGGCTTCTCAGGTTCTGGCCGCCGCTACCGATCTTGCCCGGCAGTCCGACACCCTGAGGCGCGAGGTCGACACCTTCCTCTCCGGCATCCGCGCCGGCTGAGGAACGCCCCTCCCTGCAGGCCAGCCGCTTACGAGCGGCTGGTCGGGGGCTTGAGGTTCCAGTCCCAACGCATGGCGGCGAGGCGCAGCAGGATGGACAGGCCGCCGCCGACGATGGCCACCGGCACGCCCGGCAGATCGTAGTAATCGCCGATCGACACCACCAACGCACCAAGCAGCGCCGCCAGCGCGTAGATTTCCTTGTGCAGCACCATCGGCGTCTGCGCCGCCAGGATGTCGCGGCCGATGCCGCCGCCGATGGCGGTAAGCATGCCGAGCACCGCCGCCATCAAGGGCGACAGGCCGGCATCCATCGCCTTGCGCGTTCCCACCACGACATAGAGCCCGAGGCCCAGCGCATCGAACACCGCCACCGGCGCGGCGAGGCGCGCGATCAGGTGGTGGGCGAAGATGCAGCAGAAGCCGGCGACGCAGGAAATGGCGAAATAGTGCCAGGTCGCAAAGGCAACCGGCGGCACGGCGCCGATCACCACGTCGCGGATGATGCCGCCGAAGGTGGCGGCGACAAAGGCCAGGAAAACGATACCGAACGGATCGAGCCGCCGCTCGACGGCACGGGTGCCGCCGCTCAGGGCAAAGGCGAAACAGCCGACGAAGTCGACCAGGGTGAGGAACATGATGGGTCTACCGGTCTTTCCGGAGGGGGATGCCCACGCCGGATCACATGAGTTTCTGGCTGCCTTCTCTCACGTCGGCGCGTCGGACGGAAGATGGTCAACGACCGCACCTGTCCGTTGCGTCGATCGCAGCGTCCCGGCATGATCCCGTCACCGGCCCCCGCCCGGCCAGGAGGAGAACCCGATGCCCCGTTCCGTGCCTCTCGCCCGTCTGGCGGCGGTCTGCCTCGTGCTCCTCACCGTGCTGCCGGCCGCCGCCGCGCCCGCCCTCAAGCGCGGCATCAACTTCGAAGTCTGGCAGACGTGGACCGACCGCGACGCCTTTCTCGCGCCCGAGTTCGACAGGAACAACTTTCCCGACTGGATGGAACGCATCGACGATCGTCAGCTCGCCAGCCTGAAGGCCGAGGGCTTCGACTTCGTCCGCCTCAACTTCGACGCCGCCGCCCTGCTCTGGGCCGGCGACGACGGCGCCGGTCCGCTGATCGGACGCATCGTCGCGGCGACGGAGCGCCTTCAGGCGATCGGCTTTGCCGTCATCATCGACATGCACCTGCTGCCGGTCGACCAGGAGCGGCCCGACGGGTTGCAGGACGTGCTGGGCACCGACGATCACGCGCCGATTCTGTGGGACCGCTACCTCGCCCTCGTCACACGGCTGGCCGGCCGCCTCGCCGCCCTTCCGCCGGACCGAACGCTGCTTGAGCCGATCAACGAGCCCAATCAGGATTGGGGATCCTATACGCCCCTGGCCGACCGATGGCCCGACCAGCTGGCCGCGCTGCGCGAGGCCGCCCGTCAGGCGGCGCCGACGCTGACGCTGGTGCTGACCGGCGGTCGTTCGGGCGGCATCGACGGGCTGACGCGCCTCGATCCGGCGCCCTTCGCGGACGACCCCAACATCGTCTGGACCTTTCATTATTACGACCCCATGGCCGTCAGTCATGCCGGTCGCCCCTGGGTCGACGATCCCGGCCGCTATCTCACCCACCTGCCCTATCCGGCCGGCCGGCTCGACGAGGCAAGCGGCAAGCAGCTCCTGCGCGCGGCAAGGAGCCGCATCGCCAGGGAGGTGGCCGATCCGGGGCGCCGCCGGGAGCTCGATCTCGCGGTCGGCGAGGCGCTTGACGGCTATCGCGCCAGCGAAGCCGGCCCGGCCACCATCGCCGCCGACTTCCAACGGGTGAGCAACTGGGCGAGCGAGAATGGTGTTCCACCCGAGCGCATGCTGCTCGGCGAGTTCGGCATCTTTCAGGACGAGGCCGATCCGGCAGCACGGATCGCCCTCATCGAGGCAACGCGCGCCGCCGCCGAAGACAGGGGATTTCCCTGGGCGGTCTACTCCGCCGGTCTGACCAGCGCCGGGAAGGGCTTCGCGGTGATCGGCGACGGCCGGAGCCTCACCCTCGAACCGAAGGTGAAGGCAGCGCTGGGCCTTGGCGCCAAGTGATCACCGGCGGGCGAGCCGTTCGCCGACGAACAGGAAAGCCACCGCCGCGACGGTGAGGATCGGCAACACCGATATGGCCGTCAACAATCCCACGCGATCGGCCAGCGCGCCAATCGCCCAGGGGATGACGAGGATGGAGAGACCGCTCGCCAGCGAGGCGCGCGCCGTCGCCAACTCGCCGAACGGACCGGCGGTGACGATCGCCTTGGTCAGCGTCAGCGGATACTGCAAGGCGCAACCGAGACCGACGGCGAACAGGCCGACCACCGCGACCGGCAGGTTCGGCGCGCTCCAGAACAGGAAGAAGGCCGGCACGGTGACGATCGCCGAGAGATAGAGCGCACGCGCCGCCGCTACGCGGGTCAGCACGAAAGCCGACGACAGGCGGCCGACCAGCATGCCCAGCGAGAAGGCGCCGGCGGCGATCGCCGCCGAGGCCACCGGCACCTCCTTGACGCGAACAAGAAACTCCGTCGCCCAGACCAGGACCGACTGCTCGACGCCGACGAAGGCGATGATGGTCAACCAGTAGAGCCAGTAGGCCGCCGGCAGGCGGCCCCCGCGATTTCCCGTTTCGACCGTCACCGGTGCGGCCGCCGGCATTGGCACGCCGCGCAGGAACAGGAGCAGCAGGCCGGCCAGGACCACGCCGAGCAGCAGCGCCGCCCGCCAACCGAAACCGATGGCCACGAACAGACCCACCGCCATGGCCGCCGTCAACGAGGCCACATAGGAAATGCCGTTGGCCTCGCCGATCGCCACCGAGCGATTGGCGCCATGCCAGTCGGCAAGCAGCGTCGGCACCACGATCAGCACCAGGCAGCCGACCGCGCCCATCAGGAAGCAGCCGAGGATGCTGACCGCCGGATGCGGCGCGGCGATGATGGCGACGGCGCCGAGCGCCATTCCCGCGAGCCCCAGCATCACCGACCACAAACGGCCGTACCTGCGGGTCAGCCGTTCGCCGAAGAGGCCACAGACGATCAGCCCGGCCGCTACCGCCGCCGGGTGCAGCGTCACCACCCGATAGCTGAGGTCGAACTCGTCCTTCAGGAAGGGGATGATGTTGCCCTGAATGTTCAGGAAGAAGGTGAACTGGGCAAGCGCCAGGTAGGCGGCCCAGGTCAGCCGGTCGCGCCGAATGGGCGCCGGAACGGACGGGGAGATCGATGGGGCGGTCATGGGATCCACACGAAGAAGGCGCCCTCCGCCACCGGTCACCGGCGGACGGCGCGACGCCTCCTTGAAACGATACAGATTGCTAGGCCGACACCCGCCCGCTGTCAAGCGCGGAGAAGAGGCACAAGCGAACGACGGAAGCCACGGTCCACCGCGATCAACGAGCGACGAAAGGCGACAGCGGCGACGTCACGGTCGCTCGGCGAACACGGTCGCAAAGGCGATGCGCTTGAACCTTTCAAGCGGCTCCGGACCGCGCTCGACCTTCATGCGCAGGATCGCCCCTTCCCATGAGGTCAACAGAAACTCGGCCAGTTCCCTTGCCGGGAACCGGCTGTTGATCTCGCCTGCACGCTGGCCCTCCTCGATGCAGCGTTCGAACGGCACCAGCCACGCCCGATAGATCTCCGCGAGCCGCTCGCGCAGAACCTCGCTGACCTGCGACACTTCGATGCTGAAGTCACCGATCAGGCAGCCGCGCAGATAGTCGTCGTCAGCCAAGCGATCGGTGATGATGTCGAGATAACGGAGCAATCGCTCGCGCGGGGTCAGCGTGTGGTCGTCGAGCGCCTCCCCGACCAGCCTTCGCGTATGGGCGAAGTAGTGGTCGAGCACCTCGGCGGCGAAGGCTTCCTTGGAACGGAAATGATTGGTGAATGAGCCCTGTGGCACGCCGGCGTCGGCGACCACGTCGCGCACGCCAGCCCCATGGTATCCCTTGCGGAACATCACCCGCATTCCCGCTTCGATGATGTCGTTCTTGTTTGATGGCTTCGGCATGGCTTGACAATACGTACGTATGTATTAGTAGTCAAGGGGCCGGACGTTTCACGGTAATGCTCGATAACGCGCGAAGTGCCTTGCCTGTTCGGCATCTGGTTGCCGTGCTGGCACGTCGCAAGCTCACAAGGGAGTGGCATCCCTCATCTTAATACGTACGTACGCATTATAGATTGGAGAAGCAAACATGCCGATCGATATCGAACTGCCAACCATCAAGGTGCTGGACACGACCATGGCCTACCGCGAAGCCGGGCCGAAAGATGCGCCGGTCGCACTGTTCCTGCACGGCAATCCGACCTCGTCCTACATATGGCGACACATCATGGCGGACGTGTCCGAGGTCGCCCACTGCATTGCCCCCGATCTCGTCGGCTTCGGGCAATCGGGCAAGCCGGACATCGACTACCGCTTTGCCGACCACATCCGCTATCTCGACGCCTTCATCGAGGCGATGGGGATTTCGTCGGCCTATCTCGTCGCGCAGGACTGGGGAACGGCACTGGCCTTCGAACGTGCCGCGAGGCGGCCGGACTTCGTTCGCGGCTTGGCCTTCATGGAATTCATTCGTCCGATGGCGGGTTGGGACGACTTCCACCAGGAGGCCGCGGCGCGCAATCTGTTCAGGCAGTTTCGCACCCCTGGGGTCGGCGAACAACTGATCCTCGAAGACAATATCTTCATCGAACGGGTTCTTCCCGGCTCGATCAAGCGCCGGTTGAGCGATACTGAGATGAACGTCTACCGCGCGCCGTTTGCGACGGCGGAGGCGCGTCGGCCGATCTGGCGCTTTCCGAACGAACTGCCGATTGCCGGCGAGCCGGGGGACGTGTGGACGATCCTGGCGAAGGCTCACGCCACCTTGCGGGAGAGCGCCTATCCCAAGATGCTGTTCGCAGGCGATCCAGGGGCGCTGGTCTCACCAGACTTTGCCAGACGCTTCGCATCCGAGCTGAGGAACTGCGAGGTCGTGCCGGTGGGCGCCGGCGCCCACTATCTCCAGGAAGATCATCCGGAGATCATCGCGTCAGGCGTCAGGCGCCTGATCCTGACGACCAGCCAAGACCGGCGCGAAACGGCCAAGGCGTGAGATAGGCAGTCGGGACATCGTCAGGCACGGCTGCCGGAAACGGTGGGCTTTGCCAAGCTTTCCGTTTCCCTGTGTCGCGCGGCGCCGTATGGGCCGGCCCGCGCGACAATGCCTAACCTCTACCTCCGACAGGTTCCGCCCGAAGGTCGAAACCCGACGGAAACGGCATCAGACCATGCCGAGCGCGTTCATGTAGAGTTCGAGGATGGCTTCCGCCTCCTGGCGCTCGTCCGGGTCCTGCTTGCGGAGCTTCAGGATGGAGCGCACCGCCTTGACGTCGTAGCCGCGGCCCTTGAGCTCGGCCATCACATCCTTGATGTCGTCCTGGAGCGCGGCCTTTTCCTCTTCGAGGCGCTCGATGCGCTCGATGAACTGCCGGAGCTCACCCGCCGCGACGCCGCCCTGCGATTCTGCCGATTCCATGCTCATGGGATACTGTCCTGCCGATCTTGTGATTGGGTCCGGGCGGGGCCGCCGCCCGTGAGGGGCGCATGAAGTCCGAACTTCATGGGCCCGTCAACCGTTTTCGAGCGTCCATTCACACGCGCGCTCCGTCGGCGCGCGATCCGTAAAAGGCGGTCTTGCGCATCTCCGGCCGCGCCGCCAGCGGCGCCACCACCTCGAAAATCGTCTTGGCCCAGTGGTTTGCGCCGGCCTCGCTGGCGATGTGGTCCTGCCGCACCTCGACGAGAAGGTGGGCAAGGCCGCGCGCCGTGCCATGGCGATAGAGCGTATCGTTGCGGAGCGCGCCGTCGTAGGGCTGGTTGTCGCCGACGACGAGGCCACGGTCGCGGAAGGTGGCGAGCGCCGGCGCCACCATGCGGTCGTCGCGATCCCAGAGGATCGCCATGTCCCAGGGACGCGGCACGCCCTTCCAGGCCGGCGTGAAGGAATGGATGGACAGGATCACCGGTGTGACGCCGGTGGCGAGCATTCGATCGATCAGGCCGTCGATGGCCTCGTGATAGGGGCGATGGAACAGCGATATCCGCCGCTGTCGCTCGTCGGCGTCGACGCGGGCGTTGCCCGGAACGATCGCCCCGTCCGACAGGCGCATCACCAGCGTCGGGTCATCCTCGCCACGGTTGGGGTCGATCAAAAGGCGCGAGAAGCGGGTGAGCAGCGCCGGAGCGCCGGTGAAGGCGGCAAGGCGCCGGACCAGCCACTCGGTGCCGATGTCATAGGCGATGTGCCGTTCGAACTCGGCCGGCGGCAGGCCGAGGTTGCCATAAGGCGGCGGCACCCGGTTGGAAGCGTGGTCGGCGAGGATCAGAAGACCGCCCGCCTCATTGCCGGGAAGAAATGTGAAAGGAGCGTCGTCCGTCGGGTCCTGCATGGCGAACGATCCTAAATGCTGCTATCGGTCGGATAAAGTCGAGATCCACCCGCTGGCGCCGTCGACCTGCCGACCGTTGCACTTTCGCCGCGGCCCGCCCGACGGCTGCCGTCTTCAGGTCCGTTCATGTCCGTCGCCAGATCGTTGCCGCTGTCCGCCCGCCCCGGTGAGGTCGTGGCCTTCATCGCCCTCTGCCTTGGCGCCGTCGCCATGGGCGTATCGCCGGTCTTCGTCCGCCTCGCCGACGTCGGCCCCTTCGCCAGCGCCTTCTGGCGCGTCGCGCTCGCAGTGCCGGTACTGGCCATCTGGGCGGCAAGCGAAGGCGGCGGCAAGGCGCTGATCACCGCCTTCCGTTCGAAGGCCATCTGGCTTGCCGGCGTCTTCTTTGCCGTCGACCTGTTCTTCTGGCATCTGTCCATTCTCAACACGTCGATCGCCAACGCCACCTTCCTGTCGTCGATGGCGCCCATCTGGGTGCTGCTGTTCTCCGGCCTGTTCATCGGCGAGCGGGTGGGCCGGCGCGAGGCGGGCGGCGTCATCGTCTGCATCATTGGCGGCGCGGTGCTGCTCGGCGGCTCCTACACGCTCGACGCCGACAAGCTGATCGGCGACATCTACGGCATCGGCACCTCCTTCGGCTTCGGCACCTACTTCCTCGCGGTTCGCGCCGCCCGGCGCCAGCACACCACGGGCACCGTCACCTTCGGCGCCACGGCGGTCACCGCGCTCTGCCTCGGCGCCATCGCCCTCGCCTTCGAGCCAAAGCTTCTGCCGTCTTCGCTGACGGGCCTCGCCACGCTCGCCGCCCTGGCCTATGTCAGCCACATCGGCGGACAGGGCCTGCTCGCCTTCGCGCTCGGCTATCTCTCGGCCGCCTTCTCGTCGCTGGTCATCTTCATGGAGGTGATCGCCGCCGCCACCCTCGCCTTCCTCGTGTTCGGCGAGGCGATCGGCTGGAGCCAGGGGCTGGGTGGCCTGATGATCCTTGGCGGCATCTGGATCGCCCGGCCGCGATCATGACCCCGCGTCCTTGGGACGCGACCAAAGACTGGAGCGTAAGCCTTT
>JAUVXG010000084.1 GCA_030603685.1 Pleomorphomonas sp. | reverse complement strand
CTAAGCGCCGTCTTCAGGCCCAGGGGAGTGGCTCCCGTCATGCTCTTCGCCTCACTCGTAATCTTTTGACTATCCCTGTCGGGCCGAACGTCTTTTTTCGCGCTCAGTCCCGAAACCATGGCGAGCATAGGTCGAACGTCATCCCCGGCGGCTTAAGGGATTGGGTAAACTTTTTCTCGATTTTTGAGAGGGTTAGCGGAATCTGAAGCGCCAAATCGCGGCATGGCGTCAACCCTCGGTCAATCTTCGTTGACAGCGGCTCTCCGTCCCACCCGTCGACGATGGCGAGACTTCCACCCAGAAATCGCTTGCACTTCAAAAGGTTGATCACCAACTTCACCCGACTGATGGCAAAACGTGACAGTGAAGGCCGGCAAGGAGTTGCCGCAATTCTGTACGAGGAAGGCGGCCTCAAGGCTTGTCGACCGACACACCCAGCCCTAAACACGGAACTCCCGGAACCGATCGGATACCCGCATGAGCGATCTCGTCGACCTCGACCAACTGACCCAACAGGCGGCTCGCCTCGTCGAAGCGGCGCGCGCAGCTGGCGCCGACGCCGCCGATGCCGTCGCCGTTCGCTCCGTCAACCAGGTGGCGAGCGTCCTCAAGGGCAAGGTCGAGAAGATCGAGCATGCCGAAAACGACGATTTCGGCCTGAGGGTCTTCGTCGGCGATCGCAACGCAACCATATCCGCAACGCTGGGTTCTGACGTCGAGGCGCTGGCCGCCCGTGCCGTCGCCATGGCCCGCGCGGCGCCGCCGGACCGCTATGCCGGCCTGGCCGACAGTGCGCTGCTGACCGCCACTTCGCCCGACATCGACCTCCTCGACGAGACCCCGGTCTCCGCCGCCGACCTCGCCGAGCGCGGGAAGGCCGTCGAGGCGGCCGCCATGTCCGTCGATGGCGTGACCAACACCACGGGCGCCAGCGCCTACTGGGCACGCGGAGGCATGGCGCTGGTCACCTCCAGCGGGTTCTCCGGCGCCTATGAGTCCTCCGGCCACGGCCATTCCGTCGCGGCCATCGCCGGCAGCGGCACCGGAATGGAGCGCGACTGGGATTCGTCGTCGAAAACCCATCTGGCCGATCTTGAGAGCGCCGAAACCGTCGGCGCCCGGGCCGGTGGCCGCGCCGTGCGCCGTCTCAATCCGCATCAGGTGACGACCCAGACGGCAACGGTGGTCTACGATCCGCGCGTCGCCACCAGCCTGATCGGCGCGCTCATCGGCGCCATTTCCGGCGCGGCGATCGCCCGCCGGTCGTCCTTCCTGAAGGATCGGCTCGGCCAGCAGCTGTTCGGACCGAAGATCCGGATCACCGACGATCCGCTGCGGCGGCGTGGACTGGGATCGCGCCCCTTCGACGGGGAAGGCGTGGGCGCAATGCCGCTCGATCTCATCGAGGACGGCGTTCTCACGACATGGCTGCTCGATAGCGCGACGGCACGCGAGCTTGGTCTTCAGACGAACGGTCGCGCTGGTCGAGGCACCGGCTCTCCCAGCCCTTCGTCGACAAACGTGCTGCTTCATCCGGGCGAGCAGACGCCGGCCGAACTGATCGCGGCGGTCGGCACGGGCCTTTACGTCACCGACTTCATCGGCCACGGCGCCAACCTCATCACCGGGGACTATTCGCGGGGCGCCGCCGGCTTCTGGATCGAGAATGGCGAGATCGCCTATCCGGTCGCCGAGATCACGGTTGCCGGCAACCTCATCGACATGTTCCGCGAACTGGTGCCGGCGGACGACATCGAGTTCCGCTCGGCCTTCACCGCGCCGACGGTGGCCATCGGGGGACTGACGATTGCCGGCCGCTGACAGCGCACGCATCGACGAAGACACGGCGCTTCTCTCCGATGCGGCACTCGCCGCCGCGAGCATCGGTCTCTCCTTCTTTCGTCGCGACCCGCGCGTCTGGAAAAAGGCCAACGACTCGCCGGTCAGCGAAGCCGACCTCGCCATCGACCGCTTCCTGAAGGAGCGCTTGCTGGCCGCACGCCCCGACTATGGCTGGCTGTCGGAAGAAACCGAGGACGATCCCGCCCGGCTCGGCTGCAAGCGCGTCTTCGTGGTCGACCCGATCGACGGAACGCGCGGCTTCATCGCCGGCTCCGACCAGTGGACCATTTCGCTCGCCGTGGTCGAAGACGGGCGCCCGGTCGCGGCGGCACTGCTCCAGCCGTCGGTCAGCCATCTATATACGGCCGGTCACCGGCGTGGCGCTTTTCTCGACGGCAATCGCCTGCGCCTGCAGCCGCGTCCGAGTCTCGCCGGCGTGCGCGTGGCCGGCCCGGCCGTTCTGATCTCTCGCCTGTCGCGACCGGTACCGACGCTGAGGAGCCGGGGGTACGTCGCCTCGCTGGCGCTCAGGATCGCCATGGTCGCCGACGGCACGCTCGACCTTGCCTTCGCGCGCGGCGGCGCTCACGACTGGGACCTTGCCGCCGCCGACCTGATCGTCGCCGAGTCCGGTGGGACACTCGAGACGATCGACGGCGGCCCTATCGTCTACAACCGGCCCGACGCCGATCATGACAGCCTGATCGCCGGCTCGCCCCCCCTGACGCGGGCGGCGGCGGCGGCCATAGGACCCTATTGAGGAGCGCCCTTGCAAATCGGGCCGGGCTTGACGAAAAGAAGGTGGCAGCCCGAAGGGGGCGCCCACTTGCGGAAGGCGGAAACTGCATGACGACCGAAATCACATCGAAGCAGCTGCTTCATCTGGTCATCGGCGGCGAGATGAAGGCGCTCGACTCGACGGAGTTTGCCGATCTCAACACCATCGATATCGTTGGCGCCTTCCCCAATTATGCCGCCGCCTATGCCGCCTGGAAGCAAAAGGCGCAGGCAACCGTGGACCAGGCGCAGACACGTTACTTCATCGTCCATCTGCATCGGCTGCTGGATCCATCGACCTGATGCCGGGCAGAACCGGACGCAACGCCAGTTCGTTCTGCTTGCATCGCCTCTTGTCCTCGGAGACACCGTTTGGGACTTGACCGGAAACTCCTCGGCAGCGCGGCGGTCAGCAGCGCGCTGTCGCACTTTCTCGCCTGGTATGTGCTGGGGGTGTTTCGCACCGCCCGGCTGAACATCGTGCCGTCCGACGCCTTCGATGTGGCGCGAGCCGAAGCCCCGGCAATCTTCACCTTCTGGCACGGTCTCGCCATGATGACGCCGCGCGCCGTGCCGCTCGATCTGCCGATCGTGCCGATGATCGCCCGCAACGCCGCGGCCGGTGTCGTGGCCGGTGCCGTTGGAACGCAGGGCATCCGGACCATCCGGGCATCGGGCTCGCAGCGGGCTCGTACCCTGCACAAGAAAGGCGGAGCTGCCGGCTTCCGGCAAGCCTTGCGAGAGCTCGAAGCCGGCAACTCCGTATTGATGACTGCCGACGTCCCCAAGATCTCCCAAGTATCCGGCAAGGGTGTCATTCATCTGGCCCGGCTGTCCGGTCGGCCGATCATCCCCATTGCCTACGTGTCGCGCTACGGTCTTCGGTTCAACAACTGGGATCGTATGGTGGTGGACCTGCCCTTCTCGCCGGTCACCCTCCGGCATGGAGCGCCGATCCGCGTTCCGGCCGATGCCGACAACGATGCCGTCGAAAGGTTGAGGCGCTTCCTTACCGAGGAGCTTGATCGGATCACGCAAGACGCCTACGAACGCACGGGAATCGCTGAAAAGTTCACCCCCGGTCCTCAAAACCAAGACCTTGCCGCCGATGGCTGATCTCGGAGACGCGCTTCTTTCAACGTGGATCGCCCTCACCCGGCTCGCCGGCCCTGTCGGCGGGGCCATCGTCGGCACGCGTCGGCGCCGCGGCAAGGAAGACCCGGCTCGGTCGGCCGAACGACTTGGCCACCCCTCCGCCCCCCGTCCGGAGGGGCCGCTCGTCTGGGTCCACGCCGTCAGCGTCGGCGAGGCGATGGCGGCCATGCCGGTGGTCGACCGCCTGATCGCCGAAGGCAACAGCGTGCTGGTTACGACGGTGACCACGACGTCCGCCGCGCTGGTCGGGCACCGCCTGCAGCCGGGCCTGATTCACCAGTTCGCGCCCCTTGATCTCGCCGGTCCGGTCGATCGCTTTCTTGCCCATTGGCGCCCCGACCTCGCAGTGTTCGTCGAAAGCGAGATCTGGCCTGTGGCTATCGGTCGCCTCGCCGATCACGACATCCCACTGGTCGTCGCCAACGCCAGGCTGTCGCCGCGCTCTTTCACAGGGTGGCGACGGGCGGCACCGGCAGCGCGCGCGGTGTTCCGCCGCATGTCTCTGGTGCTCGCGCAGACCGATGACGACGGAGCCCGCTTTTCCAGCCTCGGGGCCCGCGAGGTCGCCACCTTCGGCAACATCAAGTTCGATGCCGGCCTGCCGACCGTCGGCGCGGCCGATCTCGACGTCCTGAGACAAGGCGTTGGCGAGCGCCCCGTGGTGCTCGCGGCCTCCACGCACCCAGGCGAAGACGAGGTGGTCCTGACGGCGCTCCTGAAAATCAAGGAGAGTCGGCCGGAAGTGCTGCTCGTGATCGTACCGCGCCATCCGGTGCGAGGAAGCGACATAGCGCTGCTCTGCCAATCCGCCGGCCTTGCGACGCGCAGGCGCGGCGCCGGGGAGCTTCCGGATGCCGAAACCGAGGTCTATGTCGCCGACACGCTGGGCGAGCTGGCGACCTTTTTCCAGTTCGCCGACCTCGTCATGATGGGCGGCACCTTCATCGAAGGTATCGGCGGCCACAATCTCATCGAGCCTGCCCGCCTCGGCACCGCCGTGGTGAGCGGACCGCATTTTTCCAACTGGCTCGACATCTACCATGCCTTCATCGAGGCCGGTGGCCTCAGGGTCGCCCGAGGACCTGATGAGCTTGCCGAAGCGGCGCTGAGCCTGATCAGCGATCCTGACCTCAGACACAGGCAAGCGGCGGCTGGAGAACGGGTGGTCGCGGGCTCGGTCGGCGCCGTCGGTCGCACCATGGAGGCGATCACCCCACTGATCGGGCGGCGACCGTCAGGTGGCAACCCATGCTGACCCCGGCCTTCTGGTGGAAGCGCAAAGGGGTCGCCGCCTTGCTGCTGGCCCCGATCGGCCTTGTCTATGGCGCCATCACGGCGCGCCGAATGCACCGCCCAGGAGGAGCCGAGCCGCCGCTGCCGCTGGTTTGCGTCGGCAACTTCGTGGCCGGCGGCGCCGGCAAGACGCCGACCGCCATCGCGCTCGCCCACTCGGCGCGCTCGGTCGGCCTCGATCCTTGCTTTCTGACCCGCGGACACGGCGGTCGCCTCAAGGGTCCGATCCTGGTCAACATCGACAAGCACACGGCGAGCGATGTCGGCGACGAAGCCTTGCTGCTCGCCCGCGTGGCGCCGACGGTGGTGGCGCGGCGGCGCACCGATGCATTTCCGTTGCTTCGGGCAACGGGCACCGATCTCTGTTTCATGGACGACGGCTTCCAGAACCCTTCGGTGAAGAAGACTTTCAGTTTCGTGGTGGTCGACGGCGCGGTCGGCGTCGGCAACGGCCTGCCCTTGCCCGCCGGCCCCTTGCGGGCGCCGCTTCGGCGACAAATGCTCCTGGCCGACGCGATCATCATCTATGGCGAAAGCAAGCTGGGCCAGCGCGTCATCCGGACGGCCGCCCGCGCCGGCAAGCCGGTGTTTCGCGCAGCCCTCGTGGCGAATGCGCCGCCGGCCGCCCCGCACCGACGGCTCTATGCCTTCGCCGGGATCGGTCGCCCCGAGAAGTTTTTTCGCTCGCTGGAGGCAGAAGGCTATCGCCTGGCCGCGCGGCGAGCCTTCCCCGACCACTACCCTTATCGCTTCCAGGATCTTACCCGCTTGCTCGACGAGGCCGACATGCTCGATGCCGTGCCGGTCACCACAGAGAAGGATGCCGTGCGACTGCCGCGCGGTATCGTCGGAAGCAACTGGTCGCGCAATCGGGTCGCCGTGTTCGGCGTTCACGCGCGCTTTGCGGAGGAACATGCGGTGGGGTCGCTGCTTCTCGATATCCGCAGACGCTGGATGGCGAAGCATTTCAGCTGACCTGCCCGGCCCCCGACAGATTTTACGATACCCGAAAGCTGGATTCAGCGGGCGCCGGTATGACGACGGTAGGCAGTGAGGGCCGCCTCGGCGTCGATATAGGGCTCCTGATGCTCGACGGACCAGTATTTCAGGTCCTGCAGCAGGATCGGACGACCGGTGATCGCGCAGCGGACGTAGTTTCCGTTGCGGAGGATCTGATAATCGCCGTCGAGGTAGCGGATCTGCGCCTCGCCGCCGCCGAAGGGGGTGTCCATGCTGTTCAACATGGTAGGTGAATAACCTTCACCCGACCTTCATGCAAGTGGCTCATGCCCTGGTGGCGAGGCGGTCGATCGACCGGCCAGCCAGCCACAGGGCCGGCAAACCGAACAGTGCGGCGCCGATGCTCCACCAGAGGATCACCGCATCTGCGCTGCCGTACCACACTCCAAGCCAGCAGAAGGGCAAAGTTCCGAGCGTCGCCCGCCCCCAGTTGAACAGCGTCGAGTAAGAAGCGAAGCCGAGATTGTTGAAGGCGGCATTGGCCACAAACAACGCACCGGTGAAAATGAAGGTCGGCGCCGCCCACAGACAGTAGAAGGCAATCATTTCCGCCACCCGGCCGGTTGCCTGAAACGCCCAGTTGATGGCATCGGTCCCAAGGAACAGCACCAACCAGATCGCTGCCACGTAGATCGCCGTGAACAGCGTGCTGTCAGCCAGCGTCTTGCGGACCCGGTCGAAACGGCGGGCGCCGACATTCTGGCCGAAAATGGCGCCGACCGAACCGGTCAGCGCAAAGATACCGGCAAAGCACAGGGGGTAGATGCGGCCGATGATGGACCAGCCAGCCACCGCCTCGGTTCCGAAGCGGGCGACGTAGGCGGTGACCATCATGTTGCTGACCGGCGTGGCGAGGTTGGTGAGAATGGCCGGAAAGGCGATGATCAGGAGCGGAGCGACGTCTCGGCGGACGTTGCTCACCGTCGGCCGCGCCAACGCATTGAGACGCGGAACCAGTCCATACCAGCCGACGCCAATCGCCACGAAGCGGATCAGCACCGTGACGATGGCCGCGCCGGTGACGCCAAGGTCCAGCGCAAAGATGAAAATCGGGTCCAGGATTGCCGTGGCCACGGCGCCGGCCAGGTTGATCCAAAGCGTCATGCGTGGCGCACCGAACGCCATCAGCACGCCGCCCATGGCCATGCTGAGGGCCAGCGGCGGCATGCCCAGCATGGTGATCCAGAGGAAGTGCCGGGTGACCTCGAACTCGCGGCCGGCGGCGCCGAGCAGCGACAGGCATGGATCGAGCACGACGGCGATCGCCATCGTCACGGCGCTGGTGGCGGCAAAGGAAATGATCAGCCCGGACGTGGCGACGCGACGGGCGCCGCTGCGATCGCCGGCACCGACCCGCTGGGCGGTCAGCGCCGTTACGCCGATCGAGAAACCGATACCGACCGACACCAGCAGGAACAGCACGGCGCCTGCATAGCCCATGGCCGCCGTCAGAACCTCGTCGCCCAGAAGCGAGATGTAGAGGAGGTTGACGAGATCGACCGTAAAGATCGCCATCAAACCCAAGGAACCAAGGGCGGTCAGTGCCACGACGTGGCGGAACACCGATCCTTCCACATAGGCGGCGTCGGCGGGCGCGCCGGCGGCGTGCGGCATCGTGAAACCTCTCAAGCGATCAGAAACAGGCGAACCGACCGAGGCCAAACGGCCTCAGTTCAGAATGTCGCCCGTAGCATCCTGGAGATCCTGAATCTGGCAGCTTTGTTCGCCGGTGATCCCGGTACAGACTTCGACCGAGCCACGGTGGATCATGTCGACGGAGACATAGAGGATGACCAGGAGGCCGATCCAGGCGATCCAGCGGAAACGGTGCAGCAGGCGGGCGATCAGCGTCGCCGCGGCCCCCATCAGGCCGACCGACAGCAGAAGGCCGATCACCAGAATACCGACGTGATCGCGCGCCGCGCCGGCCACGGCCAACACGTTGTCCAGAGACATGGAAACGTCGGCGAGGATGATCTGGGTCAGAGCCTGACGGAACGTCTTGCCGCTCGAGGCCGGCGTTGCGTCGCAAGCGGCGGAATCGAGTGCCTGCTCGGCCGCCTCGACACCCCGCGCCTCCTCGTGACGGCTCGACCAGATCTCCCGGAACATCTTCCAGCAAACCCAGAGCAGCAACACGCCGCCGGCCAGCGTCAAGCCGACAATGGCAAGGAGATGCGTGGTGATGATGGCGAACAGGATGCGCAGGGCAACGGCGCCACCAATGCCCCAGAAAATCACCTTGCGCCGAATGGACCGATCGACGCCCGCCGCCGCCATTCCGACGACGATGGCATTGTCGCCGGCCAGCACGACGTCGATAAAGACGACCTGAGCCAGTGCGGCGAGCTCAAGCGACAAGAAATCCATCGAAAACACGGCGTCCGTCCCAACCTTGTTCGGCGAGACGCCGACATCATCCAGGCAAATTCCCGACCGCCGGTCAGGTAGGATGCGCGGGAGGAAATTTCAATGGTCGAAGCGAAGTTGGACCCTCGTCATTTCTACTGACAAGGGCGTGTCAGAGAAGGCCGTGGGAAACGAGCTCGGCCTCCAGCGCCGCCGGCGTGGTGAAGACAGCGCCGAAAAGTCCGGCAGTGCGGGCACCCTCCACGTTGACCGGCATGTCATCGGTAAAGAAGCTTTCCTCCGGCCGGAAGCCCAACCGCTCCAAAGCCCGATGAAAAACCTCCGGATCGGGCTTCAGCGTCGCAAACGAAGAGGATACCAGGAACCGATCACCGGCAAGACGCGCAAGGTCCGGCGCGAGCGTTTCCCGATAGGCGTGAACGAGGGGACCGTTGTTGGTCAGCACCCCGACCGTCGTGCCCGCTGCGATCAGCCGCTCGATGAGAGCGAGCGTACCCGGAATGGGCCGCATGCCGAGCCGACGCGCCTCGACCCAATCCTTGATCTCCAATGGATAGCCGAGGCGGTCGCGCCAGGAGGCGATATAGAGCTCCGGTGTCGGAAAGGCGCCACCGTCGGCCGCGGCTTCAAGCCCTTCGCCCCAGATACGCTCGTTGATGAAGATGGGGTCGAGTCCGGTGATGCTGGCAATGTGGGCGATGCGATCGGCGCGCGTGTAGGTGTAGACGACATCGTCCATGTCGAACAAGGCGAGGCGGATGGGACGCATACTGCTTTCTCGTTACGGATCGGATGGCCACCGGGAACCGGTGCCGGCTGTTCGGTGCCTGATGTTCAGGTCGCCGTACCGCCCACGGTAACCTGATCGATCCGGAGCGACGGCTGGCCGACGCCGACGGGCACGCTCTGTCCGGCCTTGCCACACATGCCGATACCCCTGTCGATCTCCAGGTCGTTGCCGATCATCGAGACCCGTTTCATCGCCTCGGGGCCGTTGCCGATCAGCATGGCGCCCTTGATCGGCTCACCCACCTTGCCGTTCCGCACGCGATAGGCCTCCGTGCAATCGAATACGAACTTGCCGGAGGTGATGTCGACCTGCCCTCCGGAGAAGGAGACGGCGTAGATGCCGTCCTTCACCGAGGCGATGATCTCCTCGCGGCTCTTGTCGCCCGAGAGCATGTAGGTGTTGGTCATGCGCGGCATCGGCACATGCGCATAGGATTGCCGGCGGCCGTTGCCGGTGGACGCGGCGCCCATCAGGCGGGCATTCTGACGGTCCTGCATGTAGCCGACGAGACGCCCGTCCTCGATCAGAACCGTCTTCCGGCTCGGCGTGCCCTCGTCGTCGATGGTCAGCGACCCACGCGCATCCGGCAGCGTGCCGTCATCGACGATGGTCACGCCCTTCGCCGCCACCTGCTCGCCCATCAGCCCCGCGAAGGCCGAGGTCTTCTTGCGGTTGAAGTCGCCCTCAAGACCGTGTCCCACCGCCTCATGCAGCAGCACGCCGGTCCAGCCCGGTCCAAGCACCACATCGAAGGTTCCGGCCGGCGCCGGCTTGGCTTCGAGATTGACCAGCGCCTGACGAAGGGCCTCGTCGACGGCGTGTTGCCACCGCTCGGGCGTGATGAAGCCGTCGAGCGCCAGACGACCGCCCTCGCCATAGGAGCCGCTCTCCTGACGGTCGCCGCTGCCGGCGATCAGCGACACGTTGACGCGGACCAGCGGGCGCACGTCCCTGAGGTGGACGCCGTCGGCGCGAATGATCTCGACGATCTTGTGGCTGGTGGTGATCGAGGCCGTCACCTGCCGCACGCGCGGATCCCGTGCACGCGCCCAGGCGTCGATCTCGGAAAGGAGCGCAACCTTGTCGGAGAACGCCGGCGATAGCAGCGGATTGACGTCGCCGTAGAGCTTGCGGTTGGTCGGGCGCGGCGGCTCGGCGAGCGTGCCGGCATAGCCCATGGAAACCGCCTTCACGGCGTCGGCGGCGCGGCGCAGGGCCTTTTCCGAGAGATCGTCGGCATGGGCGTAGCCCACCGCCTCGCCAGCAACCGCGCGCAGGCCGAAGCCCTGGTTGACGTCATATGTGGCGGTCTTGAGGCGCCCGTTGTCGAAGGTCAGCGCCTCGCCTTCCGAACGTTCCAGGTAGAGTTCGCCGTCATCGGCCCCGGTGAGCGCATCACGAACAAGGCGCTGCGTGGCGTCGGGATCGAGACCGGCGAGGGCGAGAAGATCATGGCGTTCGGTCATCGGCGGCGGCGCCCCATGTTAAGGAGGATCGCTTCCTCCATAAATGCAAACGTCCGGCGGCTCCAGCCTCCGGACGCGCAACATGTCGTGTTTCGGGCAGGCCCACGCAAGTGCGGCACTCACGGCAGGGCGTCGAAACCTTCCTTGAAGCCCTTCAACGAGATCGGAATGCCGATGCCGTCTTCCGGGGAATCGTAGATGATGAACAGCGCCTTGCCGCCCTTCTCGAGCTGGCCGACGAGATCGTCCTGCAAGACCACCTCGGCATAGCAGCCGCGCGCCCGACAGCGGACGAAACCGACGCGACCGATGTCCTTGTCGTCGATGCGCAGGCCAAGACCGGCCATCAGGTAGACGCCGAGCGGGGCCAGAACGCGCATGATCCTGGCCTTCTTGTCGACCGTCTTCACGATCAGCACGGACAGACCGATGTTGTCGCGATCCTCGGCGGTGACGTTCTGCACCATGGCGCATTGCTTGTCGCGCGCACCGACCGGCTGGTCGCACCGGATCTGCCAGTCGCCATGCACGGACTCCACCTTGCCATCGACGAACTCCTGCGCCGCCGCCGAGGAGAGCGTCGCCGGCAGCGAGCCCATGGCGAGCAGAACGGAAAGGCAGGCGGAAAGAACGGTCCTCATGACGGTCATGATCCTCTCGTCAACGTCCCAGACCCTAGAGATTGGCGACGAATCGCCTCCCGGTCCTTATTCCCACACTTGCGGCGGCACGAAAAGAGAGTGTCAGGCGGCCGGCGGACCGCTGGCCGCTTCGCCAACCGCCACGGTCGAGGCGCCCGGCACTCGCTCCGGCACGCGCAGCGGCGCGTCGGGAACGGCGACCGGCGCCACCTTGGCGACCACCTTCTTCGCCTTCTCCATCAGCTTGCGGACCTCGTCGGCACTCATCGGCGACCCGAAAAGGTAGCCTTCGAGGTAATCGGCGCCAAGGTTGGCGACATCGTCGAGGTCGACGGTGCGATCCACGCCTTCCACCACCAGTTCCAGTTCGAGATCGTGTGCGAGAGAAGCGATGGTTCTGAGCAGGGCCTGCCGATGCCGGCCGGAACTCCTCAACACGTTCTGGTCGACCTTGAGCGTCCCCGGCGGCAGCCGCTGAAGATAGCTCAACGAGGAGAAGCCCATGCCGAATTCGTCGACGGCAAAGCCTGCCCCGAGCTCCTTGATCTTCATCAGCATCTGCAGCGAGAACTCCGGACTTTCCATCAGCAAGCCCTCGGAGAACTCGAGGTGAAGCACATCGCGCGGCAACCCGGTCCGCGACAGGATGGCCTTCACGTCATTGAGCAGTTCGTGGCGAAGCAGTTGCCGGTTCGACAGGTTGACCGACATGGTCAGCGTATCGCCGAAGGGCAGATGGTCACGCCAATCTGCGAGCTGTCGGGCGGCCCGGTCGAGCAGGAACATGCCGAGTTGCACCACGAGGCCGGAGCGCACGGCGATCGGCATGAACTCGGCCGGCGGAATCGAACCCTTGCGCGGATGGTTCCAGCGCAACAGCGCCTCGAAGCCGGCCACGGAACGGTCGCCCGCCCGGATGACCGGCTGGTAGAGCACCGTCAGCTCGCCCTTGTCGATGGCGCCGCGCAGATCCTGTTCAAGCGAGGTGAGGTCGGCCGACATGATGCGGAGCGCCGGGCGGAAGGTCTCGATGCGATCGCCGCCGAGCTTCTTGGCGAAGGCAAGCGCGATCTCGGCGTCCTGCATCAGGGTGCGGGCTTCCTTGTCGTCGGCATCGGGCACGGCGATGCCGATGGAGGCGGTCAGGAACACTTCCTTCTCGCCGACGACGATCGGCGCGCGAACCGCCCGCTTCACGGTATCGGCGAAGGCGGCCAGCCGGTCGGAAGCCTGTTCGGACACCAGCACGATGCCGAAGCGGTCGCCCTCGAGGCGCGACAGGGTATCGAGCGGCTTGACGAGGCGCCCAAGCCGGCGTGCCAGGGTCAGAAGGATGGTATCGCCCACCGAAAGACCGAGCGTCTCGTTGACCTGCCGGAAGCGATCGAGATCGACGAGGAAGACCGCTGGCCGACGCTGGTTGTCGGCTCTCGCCCGGACCAGGTCGGAGGCCAGCCGGTCGAGATAGAGCTCGCGGTTGGGCAGCGAGGTGAGATTGTCGTGGATGGCGTCGGACAGCAGGCGTTCCTGCGCCAGCTTCATGTCGGTGATGTCGAGCAGCGTGCCGACGCAACGGATCACCTCGCCGTCCGAACCGAGGATCGGCCGAGCGCGCAGACGGAACCACTGGTAATGGCCGTCCTGGGCCCGCATGCGGAAGGTCTGGCTGAGGCGGCCCTTGCGCGTCTCGACGACGGCATCGAGCGTCGCCTTGAAGCGCTCGCGATCCTGCGGATGCAGATAGTCGAGCCAGTCGCGCGCCGGCCCCTCGAGGCGACCGCGCTTGAGGCCGAGGCTCTCCTCGGCCTCGGCCGACGTGACGATCTGGTCGGCGAGCACGTCCCAGTCCCAGATCATGTCGCCGGAACCGGTGAGCGCCAGCGCCTTGCGCTCGCTGTCGTCCACCTGCCCCTGCGTGATGGCGCCACCGGCAAAGGCATGCTGCATGACGGTGAAGCCGAGCAGCAGGACGACCAGCACGAGGCCGCCGGCGAGCGCCGGCTGGGCGAGATCGCTGACGAGGCGCCCGGACACGGCAAGGCCCGTTCCGGCCAGCCAGGCGAGGAACACCAGCCAGGTCGGCACCAGCATGATCGCCCGATCATAGCCGCGTAAGGCCAGCGCGACGATCAGCACGAAGCCGACGCCGCCGAGCGCGGCCAATGCCATGCGGGCGATGCCGGCGGTGATCGAGGGATCGTAAAGGGCGAGCGCGAACAGACCGGTCAACGCCAGAAGCGTGATCAGCATCACGTGGCTGTAGCGCACGTGCCATCGATTGAGGTTGAGATAGGCGTAGAGGAAGATCACCATGGTGACGGCGATCATCACCTCCGACCCGGCGCGATAGAGCTGGTCGGTTCCCGAGCCGACGGCGAACACCTTGTTCCAGAAGCCGAAATCGATGCAGAGGTAGGCGAGCACCGCCCAGGCCAACGCGGCCGTGGCCGGGAACATCATCGAACCCTTGACCACGAAGAGGATGGTCAGGAACAGGGCGAGAAGGCCGGAAATGCCGAGCACGATGCCGCGGTAGAGCGTGTAGGCGTTGACGCTGTCCTTGTAGGCGTTGGGCTCCCAGAGGCCGATCTGCGGCAGATCGCGCGTTCTGAGTTCGACGACGAAGGTGACCACGGTGCCGGGGTCGAGCGTCACCAGGAAGACGTCGGAGTCCTGACTGCTTTGCCGCTCCGGGGCGAAGCCGGAACTCGGCGTGATCGCCGCGATGCGCGAAGCGCCGAGGTCGGGCCACATGACGCGCGAGCCGACCAGATGGAAATGCGGGGCAACGATCAACCGGTCGAGTTGCAGATCCGACTGGTTGGAGAGCGAGAACACCACCCAGGACGGGTTGGAATCGATGCCCTTGGCGCGAACCTCGATGCGGCGGACAACCCCATCGGGCCCGGGGGCCGTGGAAACCTGAATCGAGTTGCCGGCATCGCGCCGGTACTCCACGGCATGGGTGAGATCGAGCGCCTTGACGTCGGGTTCGACGAGAATGGGCTCGGCAGCCAGCGCGAGATGGGGGGCCATGCCGGCGGCAAACACCAGCAGAAACAATGCGACAGCGGCGCGGACGAAGGCCAAGGACACTCTCCAGCTCGACTGGCGAACAGTTTGGTTTCGTGAACCGCGCCGGACACGCGGCAGCTCGTATCAGACGGCGCGGAGGCTGCGACAGCGCCCGCCCCAAATCCTTCGCGCAACGACCTTCGAAAGCGCGTTCGGAGAGATATAACCGAGGACGGCGGCCATGCAAACCGCCCGTTCGGCGCCCTCCATCAGGCCGTCTCGTCCTCCGCCGTCGTGTGCGAGAGCAACACGTGATCCTGCCAGCGGCCGTCGATCATGAGATAGCGTTTCGCATAGCCTTCGCGAACGAATCCGGCTTTTTCGAGAAGGCCGAGGGAACGGTCGTTGCCGGGAATGCACGCCGCTTCGACGCGGTGAAGCCTCAGCTCGTCGAAACAGAACTTAAGGACAAGATCCACAGACAGCCGCATGTAGCCGCGACCGGCATGACGCACGCTCATCCAATAGCCGAGGCAGCAGCTCTGGGAGACGCCACGGCGGATGTTGGACAGCGTGATGCCCCCAAGGAGCGCGTCGTCGTCGTGGCGGAAGATCAGGAAGGCGAAGCCGGTCTGCTCGGCCGCCTCGCGCTGGACCCGGCGAACGCGGCGCTTGAAGGAGGCCCGCGTCAAATCTTCGGCCGACCACGTCGGCTCCCATGGCTTCAGGAAGGCATGGCTCTCGGAGCGTTCGTTGACCCAGGCGGCATAATCGGACACCGCCGGCAACCGCAGGGAAACGACGTCGTCCGTCAGCGTCGGAAAGGTTCCCGAAGCCACGACGCCGAAAAAAGTCATGCTGCGCTCGCCTTGGTCGAGACCGCGCTGGCCGCGATCGAACCCGCCGAAGGTACCTTGGCGATCGGACCGATGGCCGCCAGCGTCGGATTGGGCGCGACGTTGATCTTCTCGAGGAACTCGCAGATCTTCTGGGGCGTCACGGCATTGATCCGCGTCACCAGCTCGTCGAGCGGCAGGATGCGCCCATGGAACATGATGTGGCGGGCGATCTGCCCGGCTCTCGCCACCGGGCTTTCCAGCGCCATGAGAAGACCGGCGCGAAGCTGCGACTGCGCGCGCCTTACCTCAACCTCGGTGACCGCTCTCGATGCGCGGGCGATCTCGTTCATGGTTTCCTCGACCACCGCGCCAGCGTCTCGTTCGCCCGTTGCCGCCGATATGCCGAAGATACCCGCGTCCTCGAACCCCCAGTGGAAGGCGTAGATGGAGTAGCAGAGGCCACGCTTTTCTCGGATCTCCTGGAAAAGACGCGACGACATGCCGCCTCCCAGGATGGACGAGGCGATCTGGGCGGTGATGTAGTCCTCATGGCCATAGGCGATGCCGGGGAAGCCAAGGACGACCTGCGCTTCCATCAGGTCGCGTTCCTCGCGCGCCTCGCCGCCGACATAGACCGCTCTCTCGGGAGCGACCGATTCCGCTTCGCCGAAATGCTGGAACTTGCGGCGGGCCATGCGCACCAGATCGCGGTGTCCCAACTTGCCGGCAGCGGCGATGACAGTCCTGCCGCCGGTGTAATGACGCCTGAGATAGCCGCGCAGGGCATCGTCGGAGAAACCCTTCACCGTCTCGATCGAGCCGAGGATCGGACGACCGATCGCCTGTCCGGGGAAAGCGGCCTGCTGGAACATGTCGAAGACGAAGTCTTCCGGCGCATCGAGCGCGGCGCCGATTTCCTGGCCGATGACGTGCTTCTCGCGATCGAGCTCCTCCGGCTCGAACTTCGAGTTCTGAAGGATGTCGGAGAGAATATCGAGGGCGAGCGGCACGTCTCCGGCCAGCACCCGCGCATAATAGCTGGTGCTTTCGATGGAGGTCGCGGCATTCACTTCGCCGCCGACGTTCTCGATCTCCTCGGCGATGTCCTTGGCCGAACGCTTCTTGGTTCCCTTGAAGGCCATATGCTCGAGAAGGTGGGAGATGCCGTTCTCGTCAGCCGCCTCCGATCGTGATCCGGCCGCCACCCAGACGCCCAGCGCCGCCGATGCCAGATGCGGCATGGAGTGGGTGACGACGGTGATGCCGTTATCCAACTTGGTTACTTCGACGGCCATCCGACCATTTCCTCCCTCGTGGTTCGGCCCGACACTTGCGCTCGCTCGATACAGGTCTCCCGGCAAATGTCGGCCCCAAGAGAACCCCGAGCAGACCCTTGTTCCGGTGGAGCTTTTGAACTCGACATTTGTGCCCACCATGATGTCAGGCAGGATTCAAATGTCAAATTCACTCCACACCAAGGTCAGCTTTTGTTGCGAACTCTGCATGGAACGACGCGCCACTCAACACAAAGTTTCACGCATCTCTTCACTTTTGACGGCGTAGCCCCTCCCTCCGGCCACGCCTTTCAGGCCAGAACCCGTGCCCGCTGACGAATGAAGCCCTCGACGGTGGCGAGGTCGTTGGAGAGCACCGTCATACGCTCCGGCCTCTGCATCAGATCGCCCAGGAACGCCGGCAGGGCTGGCCGTTCGCCGGTGGCCGCCCCCACCGCATCGGGGAACTTGGCCGGATGGGCTGTTGCAAGCGTCACCATCGGCACTAGCTCCCCGGTGAAAGCCTCAGCCACGACAACGCCGTTGCCGCCATGGGTATCGATCAGATAGCCGGCCTCGCTCCGCAGTCGGCGGATGAGGTCCGCCGTCGCTTCGACCGATGCCCGGCCGGCGCCGAACTCCTTGCGGATACCGGCATAGGCTGCCTCGGGCAACGTGAAGGCGCCCGACTGAGACAAGGTCTGCATCAGGCGGGTGACGACGCCCGCGTCGCGACCACAGGCCTCGAAGACGAGACGCTCGAAGTTTGAGGAGACCTCGATATCCATCGACGGCGATGTCGACGGCACGACGCCGGTCGCCTCGTAGCGCCCTGTTTCGAGCGTGCGGGCGAGGATGTCGTTGACATTGGTGGCGATGACCAGCTTCTCGATGGGCAACCCCATCTTCTTGGCGACATAGCCGGCGAAAATATCGCCGAAGTTGCCCGTCGGCACGGTGAAGGACACTTTGCGGGCCGGTGCGCCGAGCGCCACGGCCGCGACGAAATAGTAGACGACCTGGGCCGCGATGCGACCCCAGTTGATCGAGTTGACGCCCGAGAGGCAGAGCTCGTCGCGGAAGGCGAAGTGATTGAACATGCCCTTCACGAGCCCCTGGGCATCGTCAAACGTACCTTCCAGGGCAATGCAATGGACATTGCCGTCGGCCACCGTGGTCATCTGCCGCCGCTGCACGTCCGAGACGCGACCATTGGGGAAAAGGATGAAGATGTCGGTGTTGTCGCGCCCGCGGAAGGCCTCGATCGCCGCGCCGCCGGTGTCGCCGGAAGTGGCGCCGACGATGGTGGCCCGCATGCCGCGTTGGCCGAGCACGTGATCCATGAGGCGGGCGAGCAGTTGCATCGCCACGTCCTTGAAGGCCAGCGTCGGCCCGTGGAACAGCTCCAGCAGGAAATGGCCGGGGGCGATCTGAACCAGCGGCGTCACCGCCGGATGACGGAACGTACCGGTATAGGCGGCATCGATCATTCGCCGAAGGTCGACATCGACGATATCGCCATCCACGAAGCGCGAAATCACCTCGAAGGCGACGTCGGCGTAAGGACGGCCGGCGAAGGAAGCGATGGTCGCCGCGTCGAGCGTCGGCCAGGTCTCCGGCACGTAGAGGCCGCCATCTCGGGCGAGACCGGCGAGAACGACGTCGGAGAAGCCAAGGACGGGGGCGTTGCCACGGGTACTCACATATCTCACGATCGTCTTCCTGTCCTACGTGGGCGGCGGGGCGGCTCGCCTGTCTTCCTCAAGATGCTCTAGCGACGGCACGACACCGCCGCAAGCTCGCTGGCAGCGGCGAACGACCGTTTTTTGCCGGTCGGCCTCGTCAAAGCGCCGCAAAGACGCCATATCGAACCGGCACGCTCCCCGAACCAACCGAGATTGCCGCCATGACCGATGCCGCTCCGCCGCAAACAGACCGTCCCCTCGGGCTGGCGCTCGGCGGAGGTGGCGCGCGTGGCCTCGCTCACGTGCATGTGCTCGCGGCTCTCGATGATCTCGGCGTTCGCCCGACAGCCATCGTCGGTTGCTCGATCGGAGCCCTGATCGGCGCGGCTGCCGCGGCCGGGTTGTCGGGCGCGGAGATCGAAGACGAAATACTCAGTGCCCTCGGCCGGCCGGCCGATGTCTGGGGCAAGATCTGGAAGTTGCGTCCCCGCAGCCTTGCCGACATTGCCGGAGGCCTGCCGCTGTTCGACCCCGAAGCCGTGATCGGCGAGTTCCTGCCGGAACGGATTCCCGACGAGTTCGCCGATCTCCCCATCCCGTTTTCGACGGTCGCCGCCGATTACTATGGAGCGGCCGAGGTCGAGATCGGAGCCGGCTCGCTGCGAAAGGCTGTGGCGGCGTCCATTGCATTGCCGGCCCTCTTTCGACCGGTGGAAATCGGAGGACTGACGCTGATCGACGGCGGCGTCGTCAACCCGTTGCCTTTCGACCGACTGCCGGAAGACATCGGACTGGTGGTTGCCGTCGACGTCGTGGGGATGCCCGTGCGATCCGACAAGGGACGTCCGCCCGGCGCCCGCGAAGCGCTGTTCGGCTCCAGCCAGATCCTCATGCAGGCACTCATCTCCGAAAAGCTCAAGTCGCGCCAGCCGGATGTGTTGATCCGTCCGCCGATCGACGGTATCGGCGTGCTCGACTTCACGAAGGCCAAGGACATTCTCGCCGCCACAGCCTGCGTCCGCGAGGAGGTCAAGGCGGCCGTCGGGCGTCGCCTCGACGCCGCGGCGTGATCTATCGCTTGCCCGCGAAGAAGTCCTTGAGGAGCCGCCCGGCCTCGCTTTCGCTGATTCCCGAGTAGACCTCCGGCGCATGATGGCAGCCGGGCGAGGCAAAGAAGCGAACGTTGTGTTCCACCGCCCCGCCCTTTTCGTCGGCCGCCGCGTAATAAAGGCGCCGCAGACGGGCGAATGATATGGCGCCTGCGCACATGGCGCAGGGCTCGAGGCTGACGTAGAGATCGCAGCCGATGAGCCGCTCCGAACCGATCCTGGCGGCGGCGGCACGGATCGCCAGGACCTCCGCGTGAGCGGTGGGATCGGCGAGCTCAAGCGTCCGGTTGCCGGCGGCGGCAAGAATGGCACCGTCGCGCACGATCACCGCGCCGACGGGAACCTCACCGCGGGCGGCGGCCAACCTTGCCTCCTCGATTGCCATGTCCATGAAGCCGGGCATGCTGTTCCTCTAGAATGACGGTACGCGGTATACCCCGGCGATCG
>JAUVXG010000193.1 GCA_030603685.1 Pleomorphomonas sp. | reverse complement strand
CGCGCGCCGCTCACCGCCCGCTTCGGCCGTGCTCCGCTCATCCAGCTCGATCGGGCGCTGGGGCTGGCCGACGAAGCCTTCTCTCCACGGCTGCCCGTCGCACCCTATTGTGCCGAGCGCCGCTTCTTCGAGCCGATCGTCCGCCAGGAGGATGTGCGCGCCGTCGCCCTGTCGCTGATCGGCGCGCTGGCCGAGCGGCTGGAGGCGGCCGGCGAGGGGGCATTGCGTCTTCGCCTCAGCCTCTGGCGCGTCGATGGCGCGCTCGCCCATGTCGAGGCCGGTCTCAGCCGACCGAGCCGCGAGGCGACGGTCATGCAGGACATCCTCTGCCGCCGGCTCGACAGCCTCGCCGAGGATTTCGACGCCGGCTATGGCTTCGATTGCGTCACCGTCGCGGTGACCGAGGCGAGCCGTCGCGATGCGGAGGTGCTGTCGCTTGCCGGGCCCGATACGGCGCTGGAACTGACGCGCTTTGTCGACCGGGTCGGCGCCCGCATCGGCCGGGGCCGGGTGCGGCGTCTCAAGTTCTATGCGAGCCACATTCCCGAGCGGGCAAGCCGCGCCGTGCCGGCTCACGTGGCTGGGGAGGGGGCTTTTCCGGCAACCCAAGTCCTGGCCGGTGACCCGCCCGAGCGACCGATCCGCCTGTTCGCTCGGCCGGAACCGGTGGAGGCGATGGCCTCGGTGCCGGACGGCCCGCCGCTCCGCTTCCGCTGGCGGCGTGTCACGCATGAGGTGAAGCGCGCCGAGGGTCCGGAACGGATCGCCGGCGAGTGGTGGCGGCAGGAGGCGCCGACGCGCGACTATTTCCGCGTCGAGGACGCCGAGGGGCGCCGCTTCTGGATGTTCCGCGAAGGCCTGTTCGAGATCGAAACCACCCATCCACGCTGGTTCGTGCACGGACTGTTCGCATGAGGAGGCTGGGCTCCCCCCTCTCCCTGGTCCCTCCCACACAAGGGGGGAGGGGACGATGGGACCGCCCGACCCATTTCCGAGTCAAGTCGCGCCTTCCAATAATGGGTAGACTTAAGCCGCGTCCCCTCCCCCCTTGTGGGGGAGGGACCAGGGAGAGGGGGGATAGCGGAAATTGGCCTCGTAAAGGTTTTCGGGGGCGATCATGACCGCCTATGCCGAGCTTGCCGCCGCCACCAATTATTCCTTCCTGCGTGGTGCCTCCCATCCCCCGGAGATGGTGGGAACGGCCGGGCAGCTTGGCTATGCCGGCATCGGCATTGCCGACCGCAACACGCTGGCCGGCGTCGTGCGCGCCCATGTGGCGGCCAAGGAGTATGGCGTGCGGCTTGCCGTCGGCTCCCGCCTCGTCTTTACCGACGGCACACCTGATATCCTCGCCTATCCCAAGGATCGCGCCGCTTATGGCCGGCTCTGCCGCCTGCTGACCACCGGCAACATGCGGGCCGAGAAGGGCGACTGCATCCTGACGGTTACCGACCTCAAGGAGTTTTCCGAAGGCCTCCGGCTGATCGTCGTGCCGCCGCGCCGCCTTCTGCCGGCCTTCGGCGCCCAGGTGAAAAAGCTCGCCGCCGACCTGCCCGACCAGCTCTGGCTCGGTGTCACCATGCCGCGCCTCGGCGACGACCGACGTCGGCTGGCCGCCTTCGCGGCGCTGGCAAAGGCCGCCGATCTCAAGCCGATCGCTCTCGGCGATCCGCTCTATCACACCCCGGAACGGCGGCCCTTGCAGGACATCGTCACCTGCATCCGCGAGCATGTCACCATCGACGAAGCCGGCTTCCGTCTCGAACAGAACGCCGAACGCCATCTCAAGCGGCCGGAGGAAATGGAGCGCCTGTTCGCAGACCTGCCGCAGGCCGTGAGCGAGACGGTGCGCGTCCTCGACGGGCTCGATTTCTCGCTCGATCAACTCCGCTATGAATATCCCCGCGAGTCCTTCGCGGGTTATGCCACGGCCGCCGAGGCGCTGGTGGCGTTGATCGAGGAGGGATTGAAGAAGCGTTTTCCGGAAGGCGCCGACGACCGGATCCGCAAGACCATCGAGCACGAACTCGCCATCATCGCCAAGCTGGAATACGAGCCGTATTTCCTCACCGTCTACGATATCGTCCGCTTCGCGCGATCACAGGACATTCTCTGTCAGGGGCGCGGATCGGCCGCCAATTCCGTCATCTGCTATTGCCTCGGAATTACCGATGTCGATCCCAGGCGCGGCGACCTTCTGTTCGAGCGCTTCATCTCGGTCGAACGCGGCGAACCGCCGGATATCGACGTCGATTTCGAGCATGGCCGGCGCGAGGAGGTGATGCAGTATATCTATGAGCGTTATGGCCGGGACAAGGCGGGTATCGCCGCCACGGTGATCACCTATCGCGGCCGCAGCGCCGTGCGCGAGGTGGGCAAGGTGTTCGGCCTCACCGACGACGCGGTGACGGCGCTGTCCGGCTCGGTCTGGGGCTCGCCATCGAGGGGACTGAAGGACGACGACGCCCGCCGTACCGGCTTCGACCCCACCGAGGCGCGGCTTGCCATGGTGCTGAAATATGCTCGCGAGCTCTCGGGCTTTCCGCGCCATCTCAGCCAGCACGTCGGCGGTTTCGTGCTGACGGCGGGCCGGCTCGACGAGGCCGTGCCGATCGGCAACGCCGCCATGGCTGACCGCACCTTCGTCGAGTGGGACAAGGACGACCTTGACGCGCTCGGCATGCTGAAGGTAGACATCCTCGCCCTGGGCATGCTGACGGCGCTCGCCAAGGCCTTGAAAATGCTTGGCGAACACTACGATCGGCACTGGACGCTGGCCAGCCTGCCGCCCGAGCGGAAGGCGGTCTACGCCATGATCCAGCGCGCCGACACGCTCGGCGTTTTCCAGATCGAGAGCCGGGCGCAGATGAGCATGCTGCCGCGTTTGAGGCCGGCCAATTTCTACGATCTCGTCATCGAGGTGGCGATCGTTCGTCCCGGCCCGATCCAGGGCAACATGGTGCATCCCTACCTCAGGCGGCGGCAGGGGATCGAGACGGTGGATTATCCGTCTCCGTCGCCCGAGCATGGTCCGAAAAACGAACTGGCGCAGGTGCTCGGCAAGACGCTGGGCGTGCCGTTGTTCCAGGAACAGGCGATGCGCATCGCCATCGTCGCCGCCGGCTTCACGCCGGGCGAGGCGGACAAGCTTCGGCGCGCCATGGCCACCTTCCGCCGCATGGGCACCATCGGCACCTTCCGCGACAAGATGGTGGAGGGCATGGTCGGGCGCGGCTACGACCGGACCTTCGCCGAAAATTGCTTCCGCCAGATCGAAGGCTTCGGTGATTACGGCTTTCCGGAAAGCCACGCGGCGAGCTTCGCGCTGCTGGTCTACGCCTCGGCTTTCATCAAGTGCTACTACCCGGACGTCTTCGCCGCCTCGCTGCTCAACGCCCAGCCACTCGGCTTCTATGCGCCGGCCCAGATCGTCCGCGACGCGCGCGACCATGGCGTCGCCGTGCGGCCGCCGGACATCAACCTCTCGGACTGGGATGCAACGCTGGAACCCGATGCACCGGAGGTGATCCCGCATCCGCGACACGCCTCCATGGCCGGACGGATTCTCACGACCCATGCCCTCCGCCTCGGCTTCCGCGAGGTGGAGGGCCTCAAGGAGGCTGATGGCCGGCTGGTCGCCGAGCGCCGTGACAGGGGCTACGATTCCGTCCGCGACGTCTGGCTCCGCACCGGTCTGCCAGCCTCGACGCTGGAACGGCTGGCCGACGCCGATGCCTTCGCCTCGCTCGGCCTCAGTCGCCGTGACGCGCTCTGGGCGGTGCGCGGCCTTGGGCGGTCCGGCGACAAGGACAACCTGCCGCTGTTCCTGGCAGCCGAGGAGGCGGGGCGAGAAACGGAGGCGGACATGCATCTGCCGCCCATGCTGCCGGGCGAGGAGGTGGTGATGGATTACCGCCATCTCCGCCTGTCGCTGCGCGCCCATCCGGTCAGTTTCCTGCGCGCCCATCTCGATCGCTTGCGCGCCATGCCCTGCGACGATCTGACGCGCACCGCCGACGGTCGCCGCGTCACGGTGGCCGGCCTCATTGTGGTGCGCCAGCGACCGGGAACGGCCAAGGGCACCATCTTCCTGACGCTCGAAGACGAGACCGGCATCGCCAACATCGTGGTCTGGGCCAAGGTGTTCGAGGCGCACCGGGCCATTGTGCTGGGTTCTCGCATGGTGTCGGTCACCGGCCGCATGCAGTCGGAAAGCGGCGTCATCCACGTGGTGGCCGACCGCATCGTCAACCTGACGCGTCTGCTCGGTCATCTCGCGGCCGACGACGCGGCGGCGGCGCTGACCCCGCCCGGCGAGGCGGTCCGCGCTACCGACAAGGGCGGCGGGCTGCCCGATCCCATCTACCAGTCGCCACATCCGGCCAACGCTCCCTTGCCGCTGGAGCCGGAGGTGGCCGCCGATCTCGACGTTCCCGCCCGGGCAACCCGGCATGTGCCGGCGCGACGGCGGGCGTAAGGCAACTGTTTGGGCATGCATTGCCGCCGCCAAGCGGGTAAGGCAAGGAGGACTGACGAAGCGGGGACGGACATGCTGGCATACGACCTGACGCACTGGGCGACCTTCTTCGCGGCGGCTTTCCTGCTGAACGTATCGCCGGGGCCGGATATTGCCTTCATTCTCGGCCACACGGCGCGCGGTGGACGCCGACAGGGGCTTGCCGCCATGTTCGGCCTGTGGGCCGGCGCCTTCTGCCACGTGGTCTTCGCTGCGGTCGGCCTGTCGGCCATTGTCGCCACTTCGGCTGCCGCCTTCTCGGTCGTGAAATGGGCCGGCGTCGCCTATCTCGCCTTCCTCGGCATCTCGGCCCTGCGATCGAAGGCGAGCACTTTCGACGTCAAGACGGCTGAGGCCGAGAGCCGCCTGTCGGCCGTCTTTCTGCAGGGCGTGCTGGTCGATATCCTGAACCCCAAGGTGGCAATCTTCTTTCTCGCCTTCCTGCCGCAGTTCGTCGTCGACGGCGCGGGGCCGGTGCCGCTGCAACTCCTGCTGCATGGTGCGCTGATCATCGTCGTTGCCGCGACCGTCGAGCCGTTGGTGGTGCTCGGCGGCGCCTGGTTGACGGCACGGTTGCGCGCCAGCACGCGGCTGGGCCTATGGCTCGACCGCTCGCTGGGCGCGCTGTTTCTCGGCCTCGCTGCAAAGCTCGCCGCCCTGCAGCGTTGAGGGTTCACCTCACAGGGTGACTCCCGTCTTGAATATGACGATCTCTCCGATGTCGTTGGTCTCGTTCTTGGTCGGCTTTCCGGAAGCGATCTGGAGGACGGCGTCGACGAAGCTGTCTCGGAGGCCTTCGACGGTGGTCTCTCCGGTGGCGATGGGGCCGGCGTCGAAGTCGATCCAGTGCGGCTTGCGGCTGGCAAGGTCGGAGTTGGTGGCGATCTTCATGGTGGGGACGACGCCGCCAAGCGGCGTGCCGCGACCGGTGGTGAACAGCACCATGTGACAGCCCGAGGCGGCGAGCGCGGTGACGGCGACGCCGTCGTTGCCGGGCGCCGACAGGAGGTTGAGGCCGGGCTTGCGGATCTTGCCGGTGTAGCCGATCACGTCGCGCACGGTGGAGAGGCCGGCCTTCTGGGTGCAGCCGAGCGACTTCTCCTCCAGCGTCGAGATGCCTCCCGCCTTGTTGCCCGGCGAGGGGTTCTCGTAGATCGGCTGGTTGTTGTCGACATAGTAGCGCTTGAAGTCGTTGATCAGCGCCACCGTCTTGTCGAACACCTCGCGGCTCTCCGAGCGCTCCATCAGGAGCTGTTCGGCGCCGAACATCTCCGGCACCTCGGTCAGCACGGTGGTGCCGCCGATGCCGGTCAGCCAGTCGGAGAAGGCGCCGAGCAGCGGGTTGGCGGTGATGCCGGAGAAGCCGTCCGAGCCGCCGCACTTGAGACCGATGCGGAGGCGATCGGCGCCAACCTCAGTCCGCTTGTCCTCTTGCATCTTCTGGGCGAGCTCGCGGCAGAGGGCCAGCGCCTCGGTCCTCTCGTCACCGGCCTCCTGGCTGGTCAGGAAGCGGACGCGGTCGGGGTCGGGCAGCTCCAGTCCTTCCCGGAAGTAGGCCTTGGTGTTGTTCTCGCAGCCAAGGCCCAGCACCAGCACGCCGCCGGCATTGGGATGCGCGACGTAGTTCTGCAGGATGCCGCGCGTGTTGGCGAGGTCGTCGCCGAGCTGCGAGCAGCCATAGGGATGGGAGAGCACGGTAACCTTGGAGCCCTCGGGCAGCATGCCCTCCTTCTCCACCGCCTTGGCGATGTTGTCGGCAAGGCCGTTGATGCAACCGACCAGCGGCACGATCCAGAGGTCGTTGCGGATGCCGATGTCGCCGTTTACCCGCTCATAGGCCGAGATGGTGGGGACAGGGCCGCCGTTCTGGGGACGGGCCGAGACATTGCCGGCGTATTGATAGTCGAGGATGTCGCCGAGCGCCGTCTTGAGATTGTGGACGTGGACATGCGTCCCCTTGGCGATCGGCTCGCGGGCGAGGCCGATCACCGCGCCATACTTCAGCACCTTGTCGCCGACGGCGATGTCCTTCAGGGCGAACTTGTGCGCCTGCGGCACGTCGTCGCGAAGCGTCAGGCCGAAGGCGGGGATGTCGGTGCCCGCCTCCAGCGGCTCGAGGGCGACGGCGACGCTGTCATCGGGGTGGATCTTGAGAACGCGCGGCATGGCTCTCGTCCTGGGGTCTGAGGCAAGGGAGCCGGCGCGGGGAGGGCGCCGGCCGTCTCTGGCATATGGGGGCAGAGAGCCGCCCCCGTCAGTGGGTTCGTTCAGCGGGCGTCGATCAGCTGGCCCAGCCGCTCGATGCTCATCGGCTCGGCGGTGAGGTCGGCGAAGTCGGCGAGGACGGCGGCCCTGAGCGCCGGCGTGTCGATCGACCGGCCCCAGAAGGCGCTCTCGCCGAGATAGGCGGCAACCATCGCCTCGCGACCCTTCGGAGTGCCGTCGTCGAGCGCGCCGATCGCCTTGACCCTGGCGATGATGTCGGCGCTGTCGCGCGGCGGATAGGCATCCGAACCGTTGAAGCGGCCGAGGTAGAACACCAGCCAGGAGGCGAGCGCCAGCGTCATCAACGGCGCCGGCTTGCCGTGGCGGTCCATGTAGGCGAGGAGGCGGTCGAGATCGCGCGTCTGGTACTTGACGAGGCCGTTGAGCGAGATGTCGTACCAGAGGTGACGGATGTAGGGGTTGGCAAAGCGCCTCAGCACTGCGTCAGCGAAGGCCTGGAGTTCGTCCCTGGGCAGGCTCAGGAAGGGAATGACCTCCTCGTTGAGGAGGCGATCGAGGAACTTCGCGCCCACCCTGGTGGTCACCGCCTCGCCCACCGTCGCCACGCCTGAGATCAGGCTCAGGGCGCAGAGCGCGGTATGCGCCCCGTTGAGGATCGCCACCTTGCGCGCCTTGTAGGGCGTGGCGTCGGGAACGACGACGGTATCAGGGTCATGCTGGGCCAGCGGCAGACGCAGCTCCGGCTGGCCGGGCTGGCGCTCGATGACGAAGAAGTGGAACAGCTCGCCGGTGGTCATGAAGCGGTCGCTGTAACCAAGCTCCCGCTCGATGGCCTCGGCGTCGGCGCGTGGGTAGCCCGGCACGATGCGGTCGACCAGCGTGTTGTAGAAGGCGTTGGCCTCCTTCACCCAGGCGATGAAGGCCGGTTCGAGGTTCCACTCCTCGGCGTGGCGCAGCACGATGCGCCTGAGTTCGTCGCCATTGTGGTCGATCAGCTCGCAGGCGATCATCTGCCAGCCGGCGTCGACTTTGCCGCCGAAGGCTTTCCAGCGCTCGTGCAGGAGGCGCGTCATCTTGCCGGGGAAGGAGGCCTGCGGCGCATCCTCGTACTTCACCGTCGGCACGTAGGCGATGCCGGCGTCGGTGGTGTTGGAGATGACGACGGTGATCTCCGGGTCGCGGGCGAGCGCCAGCACCTCGTCCCAATGCTGGTGGGCGCCGATCTCCTTCAAGACCGAGCCGACGACGCGGGCCTCCGACACCTTGGAGCCGTCGTCGGCAACGCCGCGCGACAGCACGGTGTAGAGCCCGTCCTGTTCGTTGAGCCAGTGCGGGTTGCCTTCGGCGATCGGCCGGACGACGACGACGCCCCAGTCGAGGCCGCCGACCTCGTTCATGCGGTCGATCTTCCAGTCGACGAAGGCGCGCAGGAAGTTGCCTTCGCCCCATTGCAGGATGCGGGCTCGCGGCCGGGGACGACCGTTGAGGGCGGATGCGTCGATGCTGTTCATGATGGATTCCTCGCCCTCAGCACTCGATCAGGATCTTCAGCGTCGAGGCGCGGGCTTCTGTCCAGTAGGGCAGGGCCTTGTCGGCGTCCCTGAAGGGGAACACCTTGGAGATCAGGTCGTCGGGGGCATGATCGAGCCCCTCAAGATAGGCGATCACCGCCTTGAAGTCGTCGATGGTGGCGTTGCGGGAGCCGTGGATGTCGAGCTCCTTCATGTTGAAGTACTTGGTGTCGTAGGTGACCGGCGCCTTGGAGTAGCCGATGTAGACGATCCTGCCGGCAAAGCAGGCGAGGTCGACGGCCTGGGTGAAGGTGGCCGGCAGGCCGACCGCCTCGATCACCACGTCGGCGCCGTCGCCGCCGGT
>JAUVXG010000120.1 GCA_030603685.1 Pleomorphomonas sp. | reverse complement strand
GATGGCCGTAACCTCGGTCGCCAGCACCTTCTTCGCCTCGTTGATCTCGGCGCCGCCGAGGGCCGCGAGCCGGGCGATCTCGTCCATCGGGAGGGTGGTGTAGAGCTTCAGGAAGCGGCCGACGTCGGCATCCTCGGTGTTGCGGAAATACTGCCAGAAGTCATAGGGGCTGAAGAGGTCGCCGTTGAGCCAGACGGCGCCGTTGGCGGTCTTGCCCATCTTCTGGCCCGACGAGGTGGTGAGAAGTGGCGTCGTCAGCGCATAGAGCTGCGGGCCACCCATGCGGTGGCTGAGATCGACGCCGTTGACGATGTTGCCCCACTGGTCGGAGCCGCCCATCTGCAGCACGGTACCGTAGCGGCGGTTGAGCTCGACGAAGTCGTAGCCCTGCATGATCATGTAGTTGAACTCGAGGAAGGACAGCGACTGCTCGCGGTCGAGCCGCAGCTTGACGCTGTCGAAGGACAGCATGCGGTTGACCGAGAAGAAGCGACCGACGTCGCGCAGGAACTCGACGTAGTTGAGCTTCATCAGCCAGTCGGCATTGTTGGCCATGATGGCGTCGGTCGGGCCGTCGCCGTAGCGCAGGATGCGCGAGTAGACCTTCTTGATGCTGGCAATGTTGTCGGCGATGGTCTCCGGCGACAGAAGCTTGCGCTGGTCATCGCGGAAGGAGGGGTCGCCCACCATGGAGGTGCCGCCGCCCATCAGGCTGATAGGCCGGTGGCCGGTCTCCTGCAGCCAGTACAGCATGGTGACGGTGATGAGGTTGCCGATGTGGATGGAAGTCGCCGTGGCGTCGTAGCCCACATAGGCGGTAATCGGACCCTTCATGCACGCCGCGTCGAGACCCTCGGGGTCCGAGATCTGGTGGATGAAGCCGCGCTCGTCGAGCGTGCGCAGGAAATCCGACTTGAAGCCGCTCATCTTTCTGTACCTTTGGTTTGTCCACGGACCCGAATTGACGTATCAGTCCGCTGGGCTTCCTATCAGGATCGAAACCGGATTTCACGGGGTATGAGGTCAAAAATGTCTGGCGATTCGGCCATGTGGGCACTCGGACTGATGAGCGGCACGTCGATGGACGGCGTCGACGCGGCGCTGATCCGCACCGATGGAGAGGGGATCGCCGAGTTCGGGCCGACGCTTTTCCAGCCCTACGGGGATGAGGAACGGTCGGTTCTGCGGGCGGCGTTGAAGGATGCGGTCGGCATGTCCGCCCGCGAAGATCGCTTTGGCCGGCTTGCCGAAGCGGAAACCGTCGTCACCGACGCGCATGCGCATGTGGTGGCGGTGCTGCTGATCGCCGCCGAGAAGAAGGGCATCCGCCCCGAGGTGATCGGCTTCCATGGCCAGACGGTGCATCACGCTCCCGACCGGGGCTTTACCGCCCAGATCGGCGATGCCAGCGTGCTGGCCGAGCGCTTCAACCTGCCCGTGGTCCATGATTTCCGGTCGGCTGACATCCGGGCCGGCGGGCAGGGCGCGCCGCTCGTGCCGGTCTATCACCGGGCGCTGGCTCGCAAGGCGGGGCTCACCCCGCCGGTGGCCTTCCTCAATATCGGCGGCGTCGCCAACGTCACGCTGATCGGAGAGGATGGTGAGCTCATCGCCTTCGATATCGGTCCTGGCAATGCGCTGATCGACGATCTGGTGTTCAACGCCACCGGCGCCCGATTCGATGTCGATGGCGCCATAGCCGCGCAGGGGCGGGTGGACGAGAGCGTGCTCGGCCAGCTGATGGACCATCCGCACTTCGAGACGCCGGCGCCCAAGTCGCTGGACCGCAACACGTTCCGCGCCGATGCGGCCGCCCGTTTGCCGTTCGCCGATCGCGTGGCCACGCTTACCGCCTTCACCGCCGAAGGGGTTGCGGCCGGTCTGCGCCTCGCCGGCGCGCCGATCCGCACGGTCATCGTGTCGGGTGGCGGCGCCCGCAATCCGGTGATGGTGCGAATGATCGCCGAGCGGTCCGGCGTCGAGGTGGTTCCGGCCGGTAACGTCGGCTTTGACGCCGATTTCGTCGAGGCGCAGGCTTTCGCCTATCTCGCGGCGCGGCGCCTGAAGGGACTTCCATCGTCGTTTCCGGCCACGACGGGGACGCCGGTACCGGTGGTCTGCGGCGAAATCGCCTGAGTTTCGGGCGGCGCGCGTTCCGGAGACGGCGGGTGTCGCTCATAAATGTCGCAAGGTTTGCGGATGTGACTCCGCGTGAAGAATCAGCCGGATACCGCGCATGCTCGCCGAGGCCCTCCTGTTTGCCGTCACCCGCCTGATTTCACCCAGGAGCCGCCCCAGCGCCGTCCGGGACGCCATCGGCCTTCGGGCGCGTGCCAGTCGGCGGCATGCCGCCTGGGCCGACCACGAAGCGCGGACACGAGCGGCGATCGACCGCGCCATTGATGGCGTCCCCGTTCGTCGCACGGCCGTGGTGCTGGGATCGGGATTGCTCAGAGACGTGCCGATCGCGCGGTTGTCCAGCATGTTCAACAAGGTCGTGCTGGTGGATATCGTTCACCTGCCGACCGTTCGGCTGAAGGTGTTCCTTCGTCGCTACCCCAACGTCACCTTCCTCACCCGGGACATATCCGGCTACGACCGGCTCGCCGAGCAGTCGCGCATCAAGCTTGCGACCGGTCAGGAAGATCTCGGCGTTCGCCTCGACCCCCTGGGTTTCCTCCGCAAGATCGATGAGGTCGATCTCGTGATCTCGGCCAACGTTTTATCGCAGATCGCCGTGGGCGCGGCGGCCCGCCTGCGCGAGAAGGACGGCAACGCGCGGATCATGCCTGACGACGCGGTGACGCAGTTGGTCGCCGGCCATCTCGACGGGCTGGCGCAGCTGCCGTGCAAGACGGTCATCGTGACCGACGTCGCCTACGTGCGGCGGCGGCGCGATGGCGTGATCGTCGAGAACCGCAACCTTCTGTGCGGCGTCACTCCGCCGTTTCCCTTCGATACCTGGGACTGGCCCGTGGCGCCCTTCGGGGAAGAGGCGGTGGATGAGGAGCGCATCCATCGCGTGATCGCCGCCGAGGATGTGGCCGTCGATCTCTAGGAATTTCCGATAATGCTCTAGAAAGTGGCCGCTGCCGGTTCAATCCACCAGTCCGGATGCTCGCGCGCAAGCTTCAGCGCGGCCCTCTCTGCCGAGGTCTTGTCGTCGAACAGGCCGAAGCAGGTAGCGCCCGATCCCGACATGCGGCCGAACCGGATGCTCGGCAGATCGGCGAGGGCGGTGAGCACGTCACCGATGACCGGAGCGATGGCCCGTGCCGGCGGCTCGAGGTCGTTGCGCGTTTGATGCCTCAGGAAGTCCGTGAAGGGCCTCAGGGCATCGAAGGCCGGCAGTGGCGGAAGCGACGGATTGTCGCGGCGCTCAAGGCCCCGGAACGCCTGGGGCGTCGAGACGGCGACGCCAGGGTTGACCAACAGAAGCCCGAACGAAAGCTGCCCGGTCGACGGTGTGATGCGCTCGCCGACGCCACTGACGCGCGCAGGCCCGCTGACGATGCACATCGGCACGTCCGCTCCCAGCGACAGGGCGAGAGTGGCGAGGGCGGGATCATCGGCCGGGACGTCGTGCAGCCGGCAAAGCCCGCGCAACGTGGCCGCCGCGTCGGCCGAACCTCCGCCGATGCCGGACGCGACGGGCAGGCGCTTGGTCAGCCGGATGGACAGAGGCTCCATCCAGCCGGTCATCTCGCGGAAGCCGTTCAACGCGCGCAACACGAGGTTACCGGAATCGGCGGACAGGCCCGCGGCCATCGGGCCGTCGATGAGGAAGCGGTCCTCCTCGCTGGCCGCCAGCGTCAGGCTATCGCCGATGTCGGCGAAGACGACGAGCATGTCGAGGTCGTGATAGCCGTCAGGCCGGCGTCCGGTGACGTGCAGCGCCAGATTGACCTTGGCGCGCGCCTCTTCGACGATCGGCATTGCCCTTGATCCCAAGTGTCTATCAGGGCGTTGCCCGGTCGGGTTTCGGCTCCACAACCTCGGCGGCCTTGCCGACGTGATCCTCGATGAGGCCGTGTTCGATCTTGGCCTCGATCTTGGCCAGATCCTCCGGTTCGGGCTTGCTGGCCTTGGCGTGGTTCCACTGGAAGCGCGCCTCGAGCCGGCGGCCGACCTGCCAGTAGGCGTCGCCGAGATGGTCGTTGATGGTCGGATCGGAGGGCATCAGCGAGACCGCCCGCTCCAGCTCCTCGACGGCCAGATCGTAGTCGCCGAGCTTGTAGTGGGCCCAACCGAGGCTGTCGACGATGTAGCCGTCCGAAGGGGCGAGACTGACGGCCTTCTCGATCAGCCGCATGCCCTCCTCAAGGTTCATGCCCTTGTCGATCCAGGAGTAACCGAGATAGTTGAGCACCAGGGGTTGATCGGGCCTGAGCTCGAGGGCCTTCTTGAAATCGGCTTCGGCTTCCGGCCAGCGGTCGGTCCGCTCGTAGGCGATGCCGCGGTTGTAGAACACCTGCCAGTCCTCGGCCTGCGGCTTGTCGCCGATGGCCTTGAGGGTCCGCGTATAGATGTCGGCCGCCTCGGCAAACATCTTGCGCGTCCTCAGAATGTTGCCGAGGCCGTTCAGGGCCTCCTTGTCCTTCGGATTCTTGCGAATGACGCGCTTCAGAGTGGCGCGCGCCTCGTCCACCTGATCCATCGCGTTGTAGTCGAAGGCGATCATGATGTCGGCGTTTCGCCGGAGCGGCGAGTGAGCCGGCACCTTGTCGAGAATGGCAATCGCGTCCGCAGGCCGACTGAGGCGCTCGAAGTTTTCGGCGAGCGTGATGCGGCTCATGTCGTCGCCAGGGTCGAGCGCCAGCGCCAGCTGCAGGAAGATGACGCCGAAATCGTTGGCGTCCTCCCGAACCACGGCCGAACCGAGGCCGGAGAGGATCTCCGCCGCGCCTTCGTTGACGTTGCGGGCACGCGGGGCCGGGCGGCGCTTGGCGTTGACGATGGCCGCGACATCCTTGAGCAGCGGATGTCCAGGCGCCGAAGCAAGAGCCTTGTCGATGGTGGCCTTGGCCGTCTCGAAATCGCCGTTGCGGGCGAAGGCGCGGGTCGCCGCGTCAATCACAGAAACCGGACCGTCATCGATGGCAAGGGCTGCCTTGAACTCTTCGGCCGCCACCTCGCCGCGGCCGGCGACCGAGGCAATGAGGCCGGCGTGATAGTGGCGGAAGAAAAGGTACCATTTCTCGCCGTCAAGCTTGCCGAGGCGGGCGAGCGCTTCGTCGGTCCTGCCGGCGCCCTGTTCGGCCCAGGCCGAGAGGACTTCCACGGCCAGCGTCAGGAGCGGTCCGGAGCGCGCGTGCTGGAAGGACGCGATCGCCTCGTCCCAACGACCGGACTCGAAATCGTCGATGCCGATGGTCATGGCGGCGATCGGGCTGTCGGCATCAAGGTCGCGCAGCCGTTCGGCGAAGGCGCGGACTTCCGTCAGTTCACCAGCGGCGATGTAGAGCGACAAGGCACGCTCGAGCAGAAACGTGTCGTCGGGTGCGTCGAGCAGGGCCGAGGCGAAGTAGTCGGCCGACGCGCGGTAGTCGGCAATGCTGCCGGCAAAGCGTCCGGCCAGATAATTGCCCTCGAGCGAAGAGGCCACCGGCAGTCCGTTGTCCGGTTGCTCCGTCGCGGTGCCGCGCGCCATCGCCGGAAACGGCCCGACGAAGGCGAGGGTGACCAGCGCCGCTCCGAGAAGGGATCTCATGGCGAGGCGTCGGAGGGTCGGCTGGCCTAGCATCATGTGCGAAGCATCCCGTCGTCGGTTTGTGGCAGCGCGCAAACAGTAGCGGCGTTCGAGATGCCTCGCCCGCCGACTCCACTCAAAGGCAAAATGGCGGCAAAGGCATGGCGCTTCAAGCGCGGCGTGGTCTTCTCCGCCAATAAAGTCCGACGGCGCCCATCGCCATTGCATTCCAGCCGGCAAAGTTCGAAATGAAGCATCGAACACCCCGCAACCCGGACGCGCCTTCCCATGAATGTGGCCTTCACGCTGGTACTGCTTCTTGCCTTGGGCGCCTGGTTGGTTCGCTGGCGCGGCGCCCGCCTTCGGAGCGACATCGACTCCATCTTGGGCAATTACACCTTGCTTGCGGGGCTTGGCGTTGTCGCGGCGCTCGCCGTAATCGGCCGGTTGGCATTTGCTGCGGTCGGCGTCGCCGCCTTGATTGCTCTCCATCGGGCGGGCCTGCTTCGGGCCCGGGGCCGACGACGCGGACAGCCGGTCTTTCGATCGCCCATGGTCGAGGTGGTGGTCGATGGCGAGGCCATCGGTGGTCGGGTCACCGCGGGTGCCTATCGCGGACGGGATCTCAACCGCATGGGAGCGACCGAACTGTCCGCCCTCCACGCCGAGACGGCGAGGGATCGCCGCAGCCGTGCGACCCTAGAGATTTACCTCGACCGCCGAATGCCCGGATGGCGTGAGAACGTGCAAGGTGAGGCCGCAGCGGGGGGCCGTCGAGCGACGAATCCGGGCGCCATGAGCGAGCAGGAGGCGTACGAGATCCTTGGGCTTCAGCAAGGCGCCGGAGAGGCCGATATCCGGGCCGCCCACCGCCGGCTGATGAAGCGGGTGCACCCCGACCAGGGCGGTTCCACTTTCCTGGCGGTACGTATCAACCAGGCCAAGGACCGGCTTTTGTCCAAACATGTCTAGCTCCCGTTACGCAAAACAGTGGGTGCCGTTGACTGACTGTGCTTGCCGCGCCGCACGAAAGACGAAGAGGTATCTTGCGGGTTGGGCGCGGGTCGCTCCGACCGCCGAAAGGGCGGTCAGAGCCTGATTGTGAAACAGGCGAAGTCGTTCTTCTTCAGGGCCGCACAGGCTCGGTTGGCGGCCTTTTCGTTCTCGAAGCCGCCGAAGCGGGCTCTCACCATCGTCGAACCGCCCTTGTTCACCGGTTCGGCGAAGGGGTTGGCGGCGGAAAGCACCGGAGCGGCCGACGTTGCCGTGTCGAGAAGGTCCATGGCGGCGGCCTCCGACCCGACGGCGCCGATCTGGATGACCCAGCCGCTCCGGGGGCGAGCGGGCGACGCATCGGTCATCACGACGGCGGCCGGGGTGGCGGATGCGACCTCGACGGTCTTTGCGGCGCGGCGCGAATGGGCGTCGACGCGGGCGACAAGGTCGGCCATCGGATCGCCCTGCGGTGCCGGACCGATGTCGGCGAAGGCTTCGGCGGCGGAGGACGGCAGGTGGGCGTTGGCGAGGCTGGTCGGCAGCGTCTCCGTTGCGAGGCTGACGGGCTCGGGCGAGGGAGGCGTTACCGGCGGCATCGGCGCTTCGGCGACCTGTACGGGCACGGGGTCCGGAGCGACCGGGGGGACGGGCGCCATCGAGGCGACGACGGCGGGATCCGGATCGACGGCATCCATGCCGGCCATCATCGGTCGCGGCAGCGGCGTGGGATGCGGGGGCAGGGCCGCCGTCACGGCAGCAGCGGCCACTTTCGGCGCATTCATGACGTCGGCGACCAGTTCGTCGTCATAGCCACGGGAGCGCGAGGCCTTCGGCAGATAGGTGTTGATCAGCTGCACCATGTGGGCGTCACGCTGGGCGGCGGTCTTGCCGCCCATGACGACGGCGACGAGCTTGCGTCCGTCGCGCTTGACGGAGGTGACCAGATTGAAGCCCGAGGCGTTGACATAGCCGGTCTTGATGCCGTCGACGCCGTTGATGCGGCCAAGCAGGTTGTTGTGGTTGCCGATCGTCCGCCCACGGAAGGTGTAGGAGCGGATCGAGAACAGCGGATAGTACTGGGGGAAGCGAACCTGCAGCGCCACGCCGAGCTTCATCATGTCGCGCGCCGACGTGTACTGACCGGGATCGGGCAGACCGTTGGCGTTGCGGAAGCGGGTGTTGGTCATGCCGATGGCGCGGGCGGTGCGCGTCATGCGTTCGGCGAAGGCCGGCACGGAGCCGGCGACGTTCTCGGCGATGACGGCAGCGGCATCATTTGCTGAGCGGGTGACGAGACCCTTGATGGCATCTTCGACGGTGATCGTCTCGCCGGCGCGCAGACCTAGCTTGGTCGGCGCCTGGCGCTGGGCGAGCGCGGAGACGCGCAACGGCGTCGACATCTTGAAACGACCTCGGTTGAGCTCTTCGAACAGGACGTAGAGCGTCATCATCTTGGTCAACGAGGCGGGGTAGCGCCGGGCGTCCGGATTGGCCTGGTAGAGGACCTTTCCGGTGGCCGTATCAACGACGATCGCCGCATATTTCGAGGGAACAACCTGGCTCGGCACCCCTTTCGCTGCAACAGCGGCGGTCGAGACGCCCGCCACGATGAGCGCGGCCGCCGCCGGGGCCGCCATTTGGTGCAGAACCTTTGAGACCAGACTACGCAAACTCGACAATGGACCGCCCTCACAACGCCAACTTCTGGGGTTCGCTCCTCGCTCGTCGGCCGGATACGAAGCCCACTCGACCTGTTCTCTCCAATCCCGTGCGCCCAACGGGCAACGGTCGCAAAATTAGCGGCAACGCGGTTACGGAACCGTAAAGTTTGAATCGACTTTTCCAGATTTGCACCGTCCCGAAATTGGACTCCGCATTTTTGAGGAGCCACCGGGCGGGGGAGACGCCGTCATGCGAAAAGCAGGGGGCTGCCAGCGATTCACCATATTGCATCGCGTCTTGACCTAAGCGAAACTCCTTACCAGATACAGACAGGCCTCTCACAAGTGCGTGGAGTGTCGACCCTGAATCCAGATTGGAATTGCGCCCCCGTTGTCCCTGATTCAATATGACCCCAAGGCCCGCAAGATCGGGGCAAGCAATCGGAGGGAAAAGGTGGTCGAGGCGGTTCAGGTTGACGTGACGGGAATGGCACCGGCGGATCTGTCTTTCGATCTGCTCGACACTCGCTTCATGCCCAACCGATGGACCGAGGGGAGAATGGAGGACAAGACGCGCCGTTCGGTCCTGTCGGCCGACGACGATGACGGGGAGAGTGGGAACGGGTCGGATTCGGGAACCGGAGTAGCCTCCAAGGTCCTGACCAAGACCAAACGACCGAGCATGTATCGCGTTCTGATCCTGAACGACGATTACACGCCGATGGAATTCGTGGTGCACATCCTGGAGCGTTTCTTCAACAAGGGGCGTGAAGAGGCAACCCAGATCATGTTGCACGTCCACCATCATGGGGTGGGGGAGTGTGGTGTCTACACCTATGAAGTCGCCGAGACCAAGGTGACGCAGGTTATGGACTTCGCGCGCCGTCATCAGCATCCGCTTCAGTGCGTCATGGAAAAAAAGTGAGGGTCCATCGTGCCATCCTTCTCGCGCAGTCTCGAAAAAGCCCTTCACCAGGCCCTCGCGTTCGCCAATGAACGTCGCCAGGAATACGCGACGCTCGAACACCTGCTTCTGTCGCTGGTCGAAGATCCCGACGCCGCCGCGGTCATGCGCGCCTGCTCGGTCGATCTCGATGTGCTGAAGCGCAATCTCGTCGAGTATATCGACACCGAGCTCGACAACCTCGTGACGGAGCTCGGTGAGGAGGCAAAGCCCACCGCCGGTTTCCAGCGCGTCATCCAGCGCGCGGTGATCCACGTCCAGTCGTCCGGCCGCGACGAGGTGACCGGCGCCAACGTTCTCGTGGCGATCTTTGCCGAGCGCGAGAGTCACGCCGCCTACTTCCTGCAAGAGCAGGACATGACCCGTTATGATGCGGTCAACTACATCAGCCACGGCATCGCCAAGCGCGCCGGCATGAGCGAGACCCGGGCGACGCGCGGCGTCGACGAGGAAGCGCCGTCGCAGGAGACGCCGCCGAGCGGCGGGCAGACGGCCGAGAAGAAGAAGGCCGACGCGCTCGATGCCTATTGCGTCAACCTCAACGACAAGGCGCTGAAGGGCAAGATCGATCCGCTGATCGGGCGGGCCGACGAGATCGCCCGTACCATTCAGGTGCTGTGCCGCCGTTCGAAGAACAACCCGCTCTATGTCGGCGATCCCGGCGTCGGCAAGACCGCGATCGCAGAAGGCCTTGCCCGCCGCATCGTCGATGGCGATGTGCCCGGCGTGCTCAAGGACTCGACCATCTTCGCCCTCGATATGGGCGCGCTTCTGGCCGGAACCCGCTATCGCGGCGACTTCGAGGAGCGGCTCAAGCAGGTGGTGAAGGAGATCGAGAACTACCCCGGCGCCATCATGTTCATCGACGAGATCCACACGGTGATCGGCGCGGGGGCGACCTCCGGCGGCGCGATGGATGCGTCGAACCTTCTGAAGCCGGCGCTGTCCAGCGGTACGGTTCGCTGCATCGGCTCGACGACCTACAAGGAATACCGGCAGTTCTTCGAGAAGGATCGGGCGCTGGTGCGCCGCTTCCAGAAGATCGACGTCAACGAGCCGACGGTCAACGACGCCATCGATATCCTGAAGGGACTCAAGCCTTATTTCGAAGAGTTCCACAAGGTTCGCTACACGCAGGACGCCATCAAGTCGGCGGTGGAGCTCAGCGCGCGCTACATCAACGACCGCAAGCTGCCGGACAAGGCGATCGACGTGATCGATGAGACCGGCGCCAGCCAGATGCTGCTGCCGGAGGGCAAGCGCAAGAAGGTGATCGGCGTCAAGGAGATCGAGGCGACCATCGCCACGATGGCCCGTATCCCGCCGAAGTCGGTTTCCAAGGACGACGCCGAGGTGCTGGAAAGCCTGGAGACCAACCTCAAGCGCGTGGTCTACGGCCAGGACAAGGCGATCGCCGCGCTGGCCTCGGCGATCAAGCTGGCCCGCGCCGGCCTCAGGGAGCCGGAGAAGCCGATCGGCAACTACCTGTTCTCCGGCCCGACCGGCGTCGGCAAGACCGAGGTGGCGCGCCAGCTCGCTTCGATCCTGGGCGTGCCCATCCTGCGCTTCGACATGTCGGAGTACATGGAGCGGCACACCGTCAGCCGGCTGATCGGCGCGCCTCCGGGCTACGTCGGCTTCGACCAGGGCGGCCTTCTGACCGATGGCGTCGACCAGCATCCGCACTGCGTGCTGTTGCTGGACGAGATCGAGAAGGCGCATCAGGATCTGTTCAACATCCTGCTGCAGGTGATGGACCACGGCAAGCTGACCGACCACAACGGCAAGCAGGTCGAGTTCCGCAACGTCATCGTGATCATGACGACCAACGCCGGCGCCGCCGATCTCTCCCGCGAGCCGATCGGCTTCAACCGGGCGCGTCGCGAGGGAGACGATACCGAGGCGATCAACCGCATGTTCACGCCGGAGTTCCGCAACCGTCTCGATGCCATCATTCCGTTCGGCGCTCTGCCGCCGGAGGTGGTTCGCTCGGTGGTTCAGAAGTTCGTCATGCAGCTCGAGGCGCAGCTCGCCGACCGCAACGTCACCTTCGAGCTGGACGACGCGGCGGTCGAATGGCTGGCGACGAAGGGCTACGACGAGCACATGGGCGCCCGTCCGCTCGGCCGCGTCATCCAGGAGCACATCAAGCGTCCGCTCGCCGATGCGGTGTTGTTCGGCGTGCTCAAGAAGGGCGGGACCGTCAAGGTGTCGGTCGAGACCAACGAGGCCGGCGAGCTCGGTCTCAAGCTCGACTGCCTGCCCGATCCGGCGCTGAAGCGCAAGGTGGAGGAGGTCGACGCCAAGGCGGCCGACACGCCCAAGCCGCGCAAGCGCAGCTCGAAGCAGAACGCAAAGGCGGAGTGAGGACGGCAATCATTACCGCCGGAACAGTTGAACGCGGCGCGACCCCAGTGGTCGCGCCGCTTTCTCATTGCCCGAAGAAGGCCGAGACGCCGTCCTTGAAAACCTTGTCGCCCGTGGCCCGCATATGATCCCGGTTGGGGATTTCGAGCACCTCGGCGCCCGGAATCATCGCGGCGAGTTCGGCGGGCGATCCGGCAACCGCGTCCTTGGTGCCCGCCGCGACGAGAGTCGGCACGGACACGCTGGAGGCCTCCGCTTCATCCACCGGGCGGCCGTAGCCGCGTATGCAGGCGGCGAGCGCCTGCCGGTCGGAGCGGGTCTGGTCGGCGAACTGGCGGTAACCGCGACCTACCGGATCATCGACGTCGTCCAATGTCGGGGCGAGAAGGGCGGCCGCGATAGGCTCCCGGTTGAGGCCGGCCTTCGCCATGGTGCCGCCGATGCCGCCGAGCACCAATTTTTCCAGACGATCGGAATGGCGGCTTGCAAAGTCGAGCAGGATGCGGGCGCCCATCGAATAGCCGATGGCCCTCACGCGTGGGAGGGCGAGGTGATCGATCAGCGCCAGGACGTCCCCCGCCATTTTATCGAGACGATAGTCCTCGGCGTGGTGAAGCTTGACCGAACCACCGTGTCCACGATTGTCGAGGGCGATCGCCCGGTAGCCGTCCTGGACGAGCCTGTCGATCCAGCCGGTATCGAGCCAGTTGACGCGGGCATTGGACGCATAGCCGTGAACGAGCACGACGGGCTGGCCGCTCCCCTTGTCGAGATAGGCGAACTCGCCATCGGCGGTCGAAAAACGCGTCACGAGCAAACCTCCCTTGCGCTGCCGGCGCATTGAGAAAAGTCCCACTGCTTTCGCTGCAAAGGGACTGTTCTTGCTGTCATCTTGCCGGTATGCTTCCCGAAGTCAGGACTTTAAACAAGGGTATCGTGCATGGCCGACGCTTTCGTTCCTCATTTCGCCAACGACGCCGGGGTGACGACCATCCGGATTGGCGCGAAGGAATTCATGTGCATCGGCGCCAAGCCGCCCTTCGATCATCCGCATATCTTCCTGGAAATGGGGGATGACGCCGAGGTGGTCTGTTCCTATTGCTCGACCGTCTATCGCTACGATCCGTCGCTTAAGGCGACCGAGTCGGAACCCAAGGACGCCGCGTGGCAGCCGAAAGCGGCCTGAGCCACGCCAAGGATGGAGCTATGCCGGATCACTTACCGGTGGTGGTGGTCGGGGCCGGAATAGCCGGCCTCACGTTATCATTGTGCCTTGCGCGAGCCGGCGTGCGGGTCACCGTGATCGACAAGGCGCCAGAGCTGAGAGAGGTCGGAGCCGGCCTGCAGCTTTCGCCCAATGCGTCGTCGATTCTCTTTCATCTCGGCCTGGGTTCGGCGCTCGACGCTACCGGCATCCGTCCGGAGGCGTTGAGCATCCGTGACGGAGCGAGCGGCCGTCTCATCCTGCGCATGCCGCTAGGCGAGGCGATGGTCGAGCGCTATGGCGCGCCCTACATCGTGATCCATCGCGCCGATCTCCAAGGCACGCTCCTGGCCGCCGTCGAACAGGAGCCGCGCGTGACCCTGCATCTCGGCGTGCAGATCGCGTCCATCGACGAGGACGCGACCGGCGTCGTCGTCGAGGGGACGGAGGCTGGCGAACCTGTCCGCTTTGCCGGCAGCGTTCTCGTCGGCGCCGACGGCGTCCGCTCCATGGTGCGCGAGACGGTGATCGGCGGCGGTCCCGCCCGCTATACCGGGCGAACCGCATGGCGGGCCACCTTCGAAGCGGAGGGCTTCTTCGCCCAGTCCTTCCGGCACAACGAGACGGGTCTTTGGCTCGGGCGCCATGCGCATCTCGTCCATTATGCCATCGATGCCGGACGCGAGATCAATCTCGTCGCCGCCATTGACGACGCGTGGAACGAAGACGGCTGGGACGTGCCGGGCGATCCGGTCCAGATCCAGGCTGCGTTCAAGGATTGGCCGGAGCCGGTGAGGAAGCTGGTCGCCATGCCGGACAGCTGGCGGAAGTGGGCTCTCTGCGAGGCGCCGCGCGACACGCCGTGGACCAAGGGACGGGTGGTTCTGATCGGCGACGCCGTTCACGGCATGCCGCCCTTCGTGGCGCAGGGCGCGGCGATGGCCATCGAGGACGCGCGCGTCTTGGCCGGGGTTCTGGCGACCGGCCTGGGCGATGACGTCGAGGATCGACTAGGCGTCTTCGCCGAAGGGCGCAAGGCGCGCACCGACAAGGTGGCTGCCGCCGCGCGTCGCAACGGCGTCATCTATCATCTGGGCGGATTGACGGCGAAGGCACGCAACCTCGGCATGCGCCTGATCGGCGCCGAGCGGCTCGCCGACAACATGGATTGGATTTACGGCTGGCGTCCGCTAGAAGGCTAATCCCTCTTTCGGACAGCCCGCATGACATTGTTTTCCGACGACCGTTTCGACCGGCGCCGCGTCGCCGGCCTAGCCGCTGCGATCGGAGCGATCTCAGCGGTCGGCACCTCGCTTTCGCTCGGCATGCCGCTTCTGGCCGTCATCCTCGAGCAGCGCGGGCATTCAAGCTCGATGATCGGTCTCGTGACGACCGCCGCCGGCGTCGCGGCGATTCTCAGCACCCCCTTCGTTCCGATGCTGACGCGCCGGTTCGGCGCGGCCTGGGTGCTGCTGCTGGCGGTGGTTCTCGGCACGCTCACCTTCCCACTGTTTTACGTCTTCGATTCGATCGCCGTGTGGTTTGTGTTGCGGTTCGTGTTCTCGCTCTGCCTCAACACGGCCTTCATCGTCTCGGAGTTCTGGATCAATGCGCTGGCTCCGACGGAAAAGCGCGGCTTCGTGATGGGCCTCTACGCCACCATCCTGTCCATAGGCTTCGCGGTGGGACCGGCGATCCTGAGTCTTGTCGGGTCCGACGGGTGGCTGCCCTTCGCCATCGGCACCGGCCTGATGGCCGTTTCCATCCTGCCGATCATCGCCGGCTTCCGGGCCGACCCGCCGATGCACGAGGGCAGGGGAGGAAACTTCCTGCACTTCCTCACCGTGGTGCCGCTCGCCACCTTTGCCGCCTTCACGGTCGGTGCGGTCGAATCGTCGGTGATGAGTTTCTCGCCGGTCTACGGACTTCGTCTCGGCTACAGCGAGCAGGTGGCCGCGCTCTTGGTCATGGCGGTGGCGGTGGGCAACATCGTGGCGCAACTGCCGCTCGGCATGCTGTCCGACCGCATGGATCGGCGGCGCCTTCTGCTCTACATCGCCGTCGGTGGAATCGTGTCGGCCGTGGTGGTCGCCGCCGTGTCGTCGAGCATGCTGTTTCTGATGGTCACGATCGGCCTTTGGGGCGGGCTCGTGGCCGGACTTTACGCCGTGGGGCTGACCCATTTGGGCGCGCGTCTGTCCGGAAGCGACCTCGCATCGGCCAACGCGGCCTTCATCTTCATGTACTCGGTCGGCATGCTTGCCGGCCCGGCGGCAACCGGGATCGGCATGGATGCGATGGGCCCGCAGGGGCTGGTCGTGGTCACTGCCCTGATCCTCGTCGGCTATGCGGTTTTTGCCTTTCGCCGCATCCGCAAAGTGCCCGAACCGGGTGCTG
>JAUVXG010000209.1 GCA_030603685.1 Pleomorphomonas sp. | reverse complement strand
GCTCATTCTCGACGAACCGACGCGCGGCGTCGACATCGGGGCCAAGCGCGAAATTTACGAAATGATCGACGCGCTGGCGCGCGCCGGCAAAGCCATCCTGATGATCTCCTCGGATCTTCCGGAGGCCATCGGCGTGTCCGATCGCCTCCTGGTGATGCGCGGCGGACGCATCGTTCGCGAACTCGTCTCCGCCGCCACTTCGGAAGAAGACGTGATGTTCCATGCCACCGGCACGGCTGACGATCAGATGGCCCAAGGTCACGGAGGAACCCAATGACCAGAGATACCGAGAACCCAGGCCGCGCCGGCGAGCCGGTTCATCGCGAACCCTTTGATTTCGCCCGCTGGTGGGACCGCGTCGGCATCCTGGTGGTGCTGGTCGTTCTGGTCGTCTTCATGGCGGTGTTTGCGCCCAACTTCGCCCGCGTCGACAACCTGCTCAACATTGCCCGGTCGATATCGGTCAACGCCATTCTGGCCGCCGGCATGACCTTCGTCATCCTGACAGGCGGCATCGATCTCTCCGTCGGTTCTATCATCGCCGTCTCGGGTGTCGTCGCGGTGATCTCGGCCATCGCCGGCGTGCCGGCACCGGTGGCCGTGGTCATCGGCATGGTAGTGGGTGCCGCCTGCGGGCTCATCAATGGTGCGCTCAGCGCCTACATGGGGCTGGCCCCGTTCATCGTGACGCTCGGAACGATGACCTTCCTCCGAGGCCTGGCCTACACCATCACCGCCGGCCAGCCGATCGTGTCGAGCGCCCTCAACTTCCGGGACATCGGCAACGGCTACCTGTGGGGGATTCCGGTCCCGGTGATCGTCATGGCCATCGTCTACCTGGTGGCCTGGTTCCTCCTCGAGCGCACACGCTACGGTCGTCATGTCTACGCCGTCGGCGGCAATCCGGAAGCGGCCAAGCTGGCCGGAGTCCGCGTCAAGCGGATCATTACCTCGGTCTATCTGTTCGCAGGCGCCTGCGCCGGGCTTGCCGGCGTCATTTTCGCCGCCCGCGTCGTCTCCGCCCAGCCGACGGCGGGCACTGGCTACGAGCTCGATGCCATCGCCGCGGTGGTGCTGGGTGGCACGGCTCTGGCCGGGGGGCGAGGGCGCATCATCGGCACGCTGATCGGTTCGGTGATCCTCGGCGTGCTGTCGACGGGCCTCATCCTGATGAACGTGCCCTTCTTCACCCAGCTACTGATCAAGGGCGTCGTCATCATCCTGGCCGTGGCGATCGACAGTCTCAAGCAGCGCACGTTCAGCTTCCGCCTGCCGCTGCTATCCCGTTCCACCTCGTCCCAGTCCTGAGGCCTGATCCGATGCTTGCCGGGCCGGGCATCCGGCTTCGATTTCCGGGCCGGCAACGTCAGTGAGGCTCAGGGGCCGTCAGTATCGCCTTCCGGAGTATGTTCCATGACTTTCGTCGTCGATATCGCCGATCCGCTCGACGGATCGCGCGTTAGCGAGCCTGTTGTCTTCACCGTTCCCGCCGATTTCGCCGCTCCGATCTACTGGGCCGACCTCGCCGATGGTGCGCGCGTCGCCTGCCAGCGCCTTTCGGCCGGCTCCAGCGATGGCCATACCGCGTTCATCGCATGCCTGAGTTTCACGGGGAAGACCCGTCTCACGCTCGGCGAGCCGATGACCGATGCGGAGATCGCCGGCCTGCCGGGCATTCGCATGCTGACGGGGAGGGAGGCGGACTGCTTTGCTCGTCTCGACACGGGCGCCTTCGACCTCGAACTCTGCTCGGGCACCGCCGAGGGCACGGGGGGCTCCAAATGGGGGCTCCGCCACTTCAAGGGGCTCGCCGATGGCTTCGAGCTGCTGCCATCGGGTAACAACGCCATCGGCGGCTTCTACGGCCCCTTCTTCACGCCGGAGAATGGCCTGATCAACCCGCCGGAGCACACCAAGGTCGATATCGAAATCGTCGAGCGTGGGCCGCTCCTTCATCATTACCGCATGCATGGACTTATTCCGGATGGGCTGCTGCCCGAACTGCGTGGCAAGCACTTTACCATCGACTGGCGCTTCACCCATGGCACGCCCTACTTCCAGCGGCGTTATGAGGTCGACGACTTCCAGACCGTGATCAACGGTCGTTCGGTCACCAACAAGATTACCGTCGGCGATGAGTTCGAGGGCGGGCCGGGCGAACTGGTGTTCGATCGCTTTGCGGCCTACGGCGGTACGCGCTACCGCGCCGGCGACCCTTACGCGGGGCTGCTGGTCGACATGGTGGGCAACACGCTGGCGGATGCAAAGATCGACAGTCCCAAATTCGCCGAGTTTCGCGACAAGCTGAACCGAATGGACGAAGCGCATTGGGATCTCTACTGGCGGCTGTTCTCGGCCTGGGAAAAGGCATTGCCGGAGGCAGAGATATCGACGCGCCTTGCGCGGGTGCGGGCGGCGGCCCATGTCGCGGCCGACCTCAACGATCGGGCGTGGACGTTGGTCGACGAACCGGTGGACGTGTCGGCCGTGCCGCACGAGACAATATTTCCAGGGCCGGCCTCCAAGACGGCCGAGTTCCATGCCGCTTCGGGGCGGACCATGGTCTGGTGGACGTCGGCGGCGTCCGGGGCGTTCCAGATCGTCCAGCGCCGTCAGTCGGGCTGGGTCAACTGGGGTTCGAACGGCGAGAACGAATGCCCCGAACTGCCTGTCGGCGTCGACATCAAGACGGCCTACGGCCCGTTTGCCGATAGCTGGCAAGCCGTTGCCGATCAGCTGGAAACCGCTCCCTCGGCCGTTGTCAGGCTCTCCCCCTGACTCGAGCCGATGCGCCGCCCGCCTCGCCTCCCCCCGGAGAGGCGGGCGGCTTCCTCCCGGCAGGCACACCTCGCGAAAGCGATCGATGATCGGCCGCCGGTATTCCGCCTTCTGAATTATGTACCGATTCATAAAATCGGTTCATACTTGTTTATGCGTGTTGTTGTTCTCGTTTGTGCACGTTATAAGGCGGCATGACCGATGAACTGCCGCTTGCCCGTCGTGATCTGATCGCCGCCCGTCTCGCCGAGGGGCAGTCGGTGGCGTCCGTCCAGCTGGCCGCCGAGTTCGGCGTATCCGAGGATGCCATCCGGCGCGATCTCCGGGCGCTGGCGGCCGATGGGCTTTGCCGGCGCGTCTATGGCGGCGCGTTGCCGCTGGCCGTCAGGCCGTTGTCGGCGCGGCTTGGCGAAGGCGTCGAGGCCAAGCGGGCACTGGCGGCGCGCGCGGCGACCCTGGTCGAGCGGGGCGATCTGATCTTTCTCGATGCGGGCAGCACCTATGTTGCGCTGGTCGACGCCCTGCCGGAAGACTTCGGGCTGACGGTGGCCACCAACTCCGTGGATGTCGCCGCTGCGGTGATGGGGCGGCAGGACCTCGACCTCCTGATGATCGGTGGGGCGGTGGACGCCGCCATCGGCGGGGCGGTCGACGCCGTCGCCGTCGAGGCGGTGACGCGCCTTGCCTTCGATCTGTCGTTCATCGGCGTCTGCGGCGTCTCGGCCGAGGAGGGTGTCGGCGCCCTCAATCATGCCGATGCCATTTTCAAGCGCGCGGTGATGGCGGCGAGCCGTCGGCGGGTCGCGCTGGTCACCTCGGACAAGTTCGAGGCGCGCGCGCCCTACCGGATCGGGCCGGCGCGCTGCTTCTCGCTTTTCGTGGTCGAGCGAGATGCCGCCGAGGCGTTTGTCGCTGGTCTTGTCAAAGCCGGGGCCGAGGTCGTTTCGGCTGGTGATCCTCCATGAGTTTCAGTTTTCGCGCGTCCGCCGGTCCGGGAAAGCTCACGGATTCCGGACGGATGCCTTGGGAGCCAACATGATATCCGCAGATCGGCCGGCCACCCGGCTTGCAACGCGTCTCGCCTTCCTGGTGGCCGGGTTCGGCGTCGCCTGCTGGGCGCCACTCATTCCCTACGCCAAGGCGCGCCTCGCCGTCGATGATGGCGTTCTCGGCGTGCTGCTGCTGTGCCTGGGCATCGGCTCGGTGGTCGCCATGCTGATGACGGGCATGCTCAGCGCCCGTTACGGCAGCAAGCCGATCATCATCGGCGGCGCCGTGGGCATGGCGGTGTTCCTGCCGCTTCTGGCGGTGGTATCGACGCCGCTGACGCTCGGCCTGACGCTGTTCGTGTTCGGCGGCTCGCTCGGTTCGCTAGACGTCGCCATGAACATTCACGCCGTCGAGGTGGAGAAGGCGGCCAAACGGCCGCTGATGTCGGGCTTCCACGGGCTCTACAGCGTCGGCGGCTTCATCGGCTCGATGTTCGCCATCTTCCTGCTGTCGGTGCAGCTCGGGCCGTTGCCGACCATGCTGGTCGCTTCTGCGCTGATGCTGGCGGCGACGCTGGTCATCGCGCCGCGCCTGTTGACCGCAGCGAAGGCCGACGGCGGCCCGCTGTTCGCGGTGCCGCGCGGCTTCGTCTTGCTGCTCGCCATACTCACGGCCATCGTCTTCCTGGTGGAAGGGGCGGTGCTCGACTGGGGCGCCCTCTACCTGACCGGCGCCGGGCTGGTGGGGGCCGAGCAGGGCGGCATGGGCTACATGGTGTTCTCCATCGCCATGACGGTGATGCGGCTCGCCGGCGATGCGGTGGTCGGTCGGGTTGGCGACCGGGCCACGCTGTTCTGGGGCAGTGTGACCGGCATTGCCGGCTTCGCGGTGGTGCTCCTGGCGCCGTTCGCCGCCGTCGCCATGCTCGGCTTCCTGCTGGTGGGTTTCGGTCTCGCCAACATCGTGCCGATCCTGTTCCGCCGGGCTGGCAACCAGACGGTCATGCCCGGCGGGCTCGCCATCTCCGCCGTCACCACGGCCGGCTATGCCGGCGTTCTGCTGGGGCCGGCGGGCATCGGCTTCGTCGCCCAGCTGACTAGCCTTCCCGCCTCGCTGTGGATGCTGACGGCGCTGATGCTGCTGGTGACGCTGACCGCCGGCCGCGTGACCGGGTCGAAGCACTGAAAGGAATGCCCATGCGTCTTGCCCATGTCGCCCTGTGGACCCTTGACCTCGACGCCGCCGCCGCCTTCTGGACGCGCTACTTCGATGCCGAGGTTGGCGAAGTCTACCAGAGCCGCAACCGGCCGGGCTTCCGGTCGCGCTTTGCGCGGCTGCCGGACGGCGGCGCCGTCGAGCTGATGACCGGGCCGTGGGTGGAGCCGGCCACTCAGGCCGAAGGCGCCGGCTGGGATCACGTCGCGGTCGCGCTGGGCAGTGCGGCCACCGTCGACGCGCTGGCCGCCCGCTGCAAGGCGGATCGATGCCTCGTCTCAGGGCCGCGCTGGACCGGCGACGGCTTCTACGAGGCGGTGATCGCCGCGCCCGATGGCACGCGCGTCGAAATCACGGCCTAACGGCTAAACGGGAGCCCAGACGACGTCCTCGATGGAGCGGGCCCCGCTCGCCAGCACGACGAGGCGCTCGAACCCCAACGCGATGCCGGAGGCTTCGGGCATGTGGGCGAGGGCGGCGAGAAAGTCCTCGTCGATCGGGTAGCGCTCGCCGTAGATGCGCGCCTTGATGTCCATCTCTTCCTCGAAACGGCGGCGCTGTTCGGCCGGGTCGGTCAGCTCGCCGAAGGCGTTGGCGAGCTCGACGCCGCAGGCATAGAGCTCGAAACGCTCGGCAAGGCGGGGGTCGCGGGCGACGGGGCGGGAGAGGGCGGCCTCGCAGACGGGATACTCGTAGAAGATGGTCGGCCGTCCGAAGCCGAGGTTCGGCTCGATGCTCTCGACCAGGATGCGCGAGTAGATGTCGGTCCAGCTGTCGTCGGTGACGACGCGATAGCCGCGCGCTTCCGCCTGGCACGCCAGGCCGTCGCGATCGGGTGCCCCGGGGTCGTCGGTGAGGGTGGCGAGAAGATCGATGCCGGCGTGGCGGGCGAAGGCTTCGGCGACGGTGAGCCTTTCCGGTTCGGCAAAGGGATCGGCCGTCCGTCCGCGCCAGACGAAGGCATCGCGGCCGAGCGTTTGGGCGGCGAGCCGCATCAGCTCCACGGCGTCGTCCATCAGCTGTTCGTAGGGCTCGTTCGCCCGGTACCATTCGAGCAGCGTGAACTCGGACGAATGGAGCGCGCCCTTCTCGCGGTTGCGGAAGACGCGGGCGAAATCGAAGATGCGTGTCTCGCCGGCCGCCAGCAGCTTCTTGGCGGTGAACTCGGGCGAGGTGTGGAGGTAGCGAGGTACCCGACTGCCGTCGAGACCGACCTTTTCTGTGGCGAAGGCGTGCAGGTGCGCTTCGTTGCCGGGAGAGACCTGCAAGGCTGGACATTCAACCTCGGTGAAGCCGGCGTCCTCGAACCAGGAGCGGATGGCGCGCTTGATCTTGCCGCGCGCGGCAAGGAACGGACGGCGGGCAAGATGCCGTTCGACCGACCACCAGGGCGATTCTCCGGCCGTTTCGTACATTCCGCCTCTTCCTTTTCCGCTTCAAAAATGTCAGGAGAGACGCGAAGCACGCCCGGAGCCACCGTTCCGAGGCCACGCCACCCTTTTGTCAGGATATCCGATACGTCATGGTCAAGGTCATCGCTAGCCAAATCCGCAAGGGCAACGTCGTCGAGCTGGATGACAAGCTCCACGTCGTCCTGCTGGCCGAAAGCTTCCATCCGGGCAAGGGCACGCCCACCACGCAGATCGACATGCGCCGCATCAACGACGGCGTGAAGGTGTCGGTGCGCTACAAGACCACCGAAATGGTCGAGCGCGCCCAGATCGACGAGCGTCCCTACACCTTCCTCTATGAGGAAGAGCATGGCTTCGCCTTCATGCAGATGGAGACCTACGAGCAGATCTCCGTGCCCAAGGACGTGGTCGGCGACCGCGCCGCCTTCCTGGCCGAGAACATGGAATGCCATGTCGGCGTCTACAACGACGTTCCGGTGTCGATCGAGCTGCCGGCGCGCATGACGCTGGAGGTCACCGAGACCGAGCCGGCTGTGAAGGGCCAGACGGCCGCCTCATCCTACAAGCCGGCGATCCTGTCGAACGGCGTGCGCACCATGGTGCCGCCCTTCGTCTCCGTCGGTACCCGCATCGTGGTGATGACCGAGGACGCCTCTTACGTCGAGCGCGCCAAGGATTGAGCTTGGCGATCGCCAAGCTCCTTCTTTTACTTCCTCAAACGCCGGCGGGCTTCCAGCCCTTGGCTTTCGCTCCGTTTTCGTCTTCGAGACGCTTCGTGTCTCGAAGACACGCTCCGCGCGGCGCCGCTTGGCGCCGGAAGCCGCCGAGGCGGTTTCGGAAGCTGTTTGGACTTTGTCAGCGTGACTGCCCATATGACGCCTGGAAGCCGATCTTCCGGGCGTTTTTCTTTGTCGGGATGGAACCGAAGACACGTTCCGCGCGTCTCTGGAACAGGCCGTCCGGCCGCGATCCAACTGGAAAGGATCTTCCATGTCCGTAAAATCCATCCTCAGCATCGGTGTCGTCGCTCTCTCGGT
>JAUVXG010000194.1 GCA_030603685.1 Pleomorphomonas sp. | reverse complement strand
GGTGCACATCCGCCCGAAAAGTTGCAGACTTTTCGGAGAAGCGGATGCTGGGAGGGGTGCACATCCGCCCGAAAAGTTGCAGACTTTTCGGAGAAGCAGATGTCGAGAAGCCTGGATCCCCTGGCCGCGTCGGCCCCCAAAAAAACGGACGCCCGAAGGCGCCCGAAAATGTGGCTGGCGAAAACAGCCGGCTGCTGTCAAATGCTACAGGCAAAATTTACGGTTGCGCGGCCGAATGAATGCCGCAACCGCAGTTTATCTAACTGCCCGAGGTGAGAGTTTTGTGACGACCGGCGCGCAGCGCGGATCAGCCCGACACTCGCCGCTGCTCGACAGCGCCGGTGCGAGCGGCTATGTCGGAACGATCCCTTGTTCTATTGCGTTCAGCTCCAATGATCGTCGACAGCCACTGCCATCTCGATTTTCCCGATTTCGCCGGTGAGACGGAGGCGCTCCTGGCGCGAGCCGCGGCGGCCGACGTGCATGTCATGGTAACCATCGGTACGCGCGTTCGCGACTTCGCCAAGGTTCGGGCGATCGCGGAGGCCCATCGTCAGGTCTATTGCACGGTCGGAACCCATCCGCACGAAGCGGAGAAGGAGGCGAACGTCGGCGTCGACGAGCTGGTGGCGCTGGCCTCCCATCCCAAGGTGATCGGGATTGGCGAGGCGGGACTCGACTACTTCTATGATTCCTCGCCCAGGGACGTCCAGGCCGAGGTCTTTCGTCGGCACATCGCCGCGGCCCGGATCACCGGCTTGCCGCTCTGCATCCATTCGCGGGATGCCGACGACGACATGATCGCCATTCTGGAGGAAGAAACAGGGAAAGGCGCCTTTCCGATCCTGCTCCACTGTTTCTCCTCCGGCCGCGAGTTGATGGAGCGGGCCGTGGCGCTGGGCGCCTTTGTGTCCTTCTCCGGCATCCTGACGTTCAAGCGGTCCGACGACCTCAGGGGCATCGCCAGAGATGTGCCGGCCGACCGTTTGCTGGTCGAGACCGACGCGCCCTATCTGGCGCCACTGCCGTGGCGCGGCAAGCGCAACGAACCCGCCTATGTGGCGCACACCGCCAAGGTTCTCGCCGAGGTGAAGGGCGCCACGCCGGCCGAAATGGCCGAGATGACGACGGCCAACTTTGCCCGGCTGTTCGCCAAGGTGCCGCGCGAGGTGTTTGCGTGATGACGGAACGCATGCGCTTTACCATTCTTGGCTGCGGCGCGTCGCCCGGCGTGCCGCGCATTGGGAACGACTGGGGCGCCTGTGACCCCAACGAGCCACGCAATCGCCGCCTCCGCTCTTCCCTGATGGTCGAGCGGATCGGAAAGGGTGGCGTCACCCGCATCATTGTCGACACCGGGCCGGATTTCCGCGAACAGGTCCTGCGAGCGGGGGTCGGCGAGGCCGACGCGGTGCTCTATACCCATTCCCATGCCGACCATATTCACGGCATCGACGAGCTCAGGCAGTTCTTCCACAACAGCGGCCATCGCGTGCCTGTGTACGCCGATGAAGCAACGGCGGCCCGACTGAAGGAAGCCTTCGGCTACTGCTTCCAAACCCCGCTGGGATCGGGTTATCCGCCCATCGTCGCCGAACATCGCGTCGAAGCCGGTGTGGCATTCTCCATTGAAGGCAAGGGTGGGGCCATCGAGGTCCTGCCGTATGTCCAGACGCACGGCGATATCGTCAGCATCGGCTATCGCTTCGGTTCGGTTGCTTATTCCTCGGATGTCAGCGCCATTCCCGAGGCAAGCTGGCCGCGGATTGAAGGCGTCACGGTATTCATCGTCGATGCGCTGCGCTACAAGCCGCATGTCAGCCATTTCTCGGTGGATCAGGCAGTCGAGGCGGGTCGCCGTGTCGGAGCCGAGCTGATCGTCCTCACCCACATGCACCACGATCTGGATTACCGAACGCTGGTTTCCGATCTTCCGGCCGGGGTCATTCCGTCCTTCGATGGCATGGTGATTGAAGACGGTGTGGTGGTTGACGCTCCAGAGGTGCGCTGGTGCGACGGCGCTAAACTTGCCTGAACGGTCTGTGAAGAAATTGTGTCGTTTTTTCCGCCTTTTGCATGGCTGGCTTGCACAGCCCCTTCTGGCGTCACTACGACGAAAGTCTATATAAGCGGCTGAAGCGATGAGAACGGTGTCCCTTTTCGAGGGGCCGACTTCCTCGCAGAACCGTATCGTTGAAAGAAGAGAAAGCCATGTTTGGTCCGCTCAAGAAGGTAGCCCGCGCCTTTCGTGTTCCCACGACCGAGGAACGCGAGCTGCAGTATCTTAGCGCCGCTGGCGACCGTATCGAGCTTGAGTACCGCCAGCGCGAGATCGATCGCGGTCTGTTTCGGCGCGGCCCCTACGGCCTTTGATTGCAAACGGCCCGTCCTGAGGGGCGGTGCTGTATGAACACGACCTGCCAAGCGCTCCGGACCCGAAAGGCTGGGGCGCTTCGTCGTTTCGGGGCGGACAATCCCCGTTGCTTGCCGGCCCGTAAGTTTATCTGAAACCGACCTATAGTTCTTCTTCAGATCGGTTCTCGTCGAGCGCATGGCGGCGTTGCGATCTACGCGCTGGTACGATCAGCAGAAATAGCTATGCTGTGTCTTGCAAGAGCAAGAAACGAACGCCGGAACGATGATGATCCCGGCGGCACCCAAGAAAGGATGCAGCTATGTTTGCCAACCTGAAGAAGGCCATCCGTTCCATCAGCGCCTCCGAACGCGAAGCTGCGTACCTCAATGAGGCTGGCGATCGCATCGACCTAGAACTTCGCCAGCGTGAAGTCGATCGTGGTCTGTTCCGTCGCAACCGGAACCTCGGTCTCTGATATAAGTGGCTGAAGAATAAGACAAAAGGCCAGCGTGTCTCGACGCTGGCGCAATGTCGACGGAGGATGACCAGGCAAACCCCAGGGCTTGGATCTTCCGAGACGCAGTTCCTGACCTTATGACGAGCGCCCGCCAGGCTTGATGGCCCGGGCGCTTTTGTCATTTCTGGGAGGTGGCCTTTCCCCCAATGATCGGCGTCGCCCTCCGGGGTGTTAACGACCTCTTAAGACTTTCTCGGCGGGCCGAAGTGAAATGAAGTTTCTCTGAAACCCTGCAAAAGAAAATCTGTTGAGACCAATTCGCAGGATGCATGCGCGGCATGCAACATTCGATCTGGTCCAAAGTACAGGATGTATTATCTTCATGACTGTCAGGACAGAGGAACGGATCGCTGGGTCCTGAAGCAAAACCGGCGGTTCGTGGATCGAAAGGAAGAAAGAATGTTCACTCACCTTCGCAAGGCCGCTCGCGCCCTTCGCCCCGCCACCGCCGCCGAACGCGAGCTCGCCTATCTCAACGAGGCCACTGACCGCATCGACCTCGAGTACCGTCAGCGCGCCGTCGACCGTGGGATGTTCCGCAATGCCGGTTTCTGAGCGTCGCCACATCGATCCCGTGATCGGGATCGCTCGCCAGTTGCCCCGGACCACGAGCCGCAGGCTCGAAGACGGTCCGGCCCCGAGAGGATTGTGAAACCCGGCCATCGAGCCGGGTTTTGCTTTAAGTGGGCGTGACTGTCGTCAGCCTTCGCTTTTGGCTTCCTGCCACAGGGCTTCCATTTCATCGAGCGTTGCCTCTGCCGGCCGCCGTCCGGCTTCCTCGAGCTTCCGTTCGATGTAGGAAAAGCGCTTCCTGAACTTCTCGTTGGTCGCCCGCACCGCCGCTTCCGGATCGATATCGAGATGTCGGCCAAGGTTGGCGAGGGCAAACAGTACGTCCCCGAGTTCAGCCTCGATTGAAGCGCGCGCTTCGGCTTTGTCGAGTTCCTCTCTGTCGGCGCGATCCAACTCCGCTTCCAGCTCGTCGAGCTCCTCACGGATTTTTGCGACAACGGCGCGCGGATCGTTCCAGTCGAAGCCGACCGTTCCGGCCTTTTGCTGCAGCTTGACGGCCCTCAGCATCGGCGGCATGGCCACCGATACGGCGTCGAGCAGGCTCCTGGGCATTTCGCTGCCATGGCGTGCCGCCTTCTCGGCCTTTTCCTCGGCCTTGATCTTCTCCCACAGTCCCTTGACGAGGTGCGGCGTGCGCGCCTCCTCCGGTCCGAACACGTGAGGGTGGCGACGGATCATCTTGCGCGTGACCGCCTCCACGACATCAGGGAAGGCGAAGGTACCTTCCTCTTCGGCCATGCGGGCGTGGAACACGACCTGCAACAGCAGGTCGCCCAGCTCGTCGCATATGTCGTGACGGTCTCCCCGGGCAATTGCCTCGGCCACCTCGTAGGCTTCCTCGATGGTGTAGGGCGCAATGGTTTCGAAGGTCTGCTCCAGATCCCAGGCGCAGCCGGCCTTCGGATCGCGCAGCCGGGCCATGATGTCGATCAGGACGGAAATGTCGCGTCCGGGCTGCATGGCAGAGACTCCTTGGCTGTGCGGGAAAGCGGCCGAGACTTCGCGCGGTGGGGCGTCTGAGTCAACGCCAAACTCGCGGTGATGCCGCCGTTTCAGCTTGCACTGCGGGACGCGAGGAAATCCGGGAGCTCGCCGATGTCGGTGAGGCAGGCGTCGGCAATCGGCTTCAGCGTGGCGGCATCGCCGGTTCCGCTCAGCACGCCGATGACAAGGCCGGCGCCGGCGCTTCGTCCCATGTCGATGTCATGGCTGTTGTCGCCGACAACGGCGATCTCTGATGGAGGCAGGCCGAGCGCCTCGGCAAAGGCGAGCGCCATGCCGGGTCCTGGCTTCACGCCATGGCCACTGTCATAGCCGGCCACGAAAGCGATGTGATGAGCAAGCCCGAGATGGTCCAGCATGAGACGGATGGACGCTTCGTTGTCCGACGAGGCGATGCCGAGTGTCAGCCCCGCTGCGCGCAAGATCGAAAAGCAAGTGTCGAGATCGCCGATCGGGACCGAACCGGTGGCGGAGGCCGTGAACAGGGCGTCGAGCCGCTCGACCAGAACTTCGAGGGCGAGGGGGCTGCCGGCTTTTACCCAGGCGGCGGCGATCTCGGTGGTGTGGGCGGCGGCGAGCAGGCTGCCGGGACGGGTGACCATGCTCGCCCTTTCCATGCCGCCCAGGGCGAGCAAACGATCGGCCAGGTTACGATTGCCGGCTGCCGCAAGCTCGGCCGCCGCGAGGTTGATGGGTCCCCAGGTCCGGTGATAGTCAAGAAGGGTGCCGTCCTTGTCGAACAGCACGGCGCGGATCGGCATGTCTGGTCCTCGCAGGGGCGCACGACAGTGCTTAAACGGAGCTCCGGGCGACGGCAACAGCGGCGCTTCAGGGAGAAGCGATACATGGTGCAAACGGCGGTCACCACCCTCGGCTTCGATGCCGACGATACGCTCTGGCAGAACGAGCAGTTCTTTCGTTACACCGAGGGGCGCTTTCTCGATCTCCTTGCAGATTTCGGCGACCGGGCGACCCTGGCGAGCCGTCTGTTCGCCGTCGAGAAGCGCAACGTTCCCGTCTATGGTTTCGGCATCAAGGGCTTCGTGTTGTCGATGATGGAGACGGCGCTGGAGGTGAGCGATGGCCGCCTGGATCAGTCGGTGATCGCCGGCATATTGACCATGGGGCGGGAGATGTTGGGCCACCCCGTCGAACTTCTGCCGGACGTGCGCGAGACGCTGGAGACACTTGCGGACCGCTATCCGCTTGTCCTCATCACCAAGGGCGACCTCTTCGATCAGGAGCGCAAGCTCGCTGCGTCCGGCCTCGCCGATCTCTTCAACGCGGTGGAAATCGTCTCCGAAAAATCCGCATCCACCTATGCACGCGTGTTCGCTGCCCGCGGCGACGGGGCGGACAAAGGACTGATGGTCGGCAACTCCCTGCGCTCCGACATCTTGCCGGCGCTCGAGGCCGGCGCCTATGCCGTGCATGTCCCGCACGACCTGACCTGGACCTACGAGCACGTCGACGAGCCGATCGTGCATCCGCGTCTTTTCATCGAGCAATACATTAGAAATATCGTAGAAATAATTGATAAAATTAATGAAAATACCGATGGACTTAGACTTTGATTCCTGAGCTTCGCATGGCGATTCCGGTGCATCTCGCACGGCGCACTTCACTTCATGCATTGATTCAGGCGGACCGGCTATCCGTCCGCGCTTTCGCGTAAGTATACCAAAGTCGCGCTTTTGCCTTTGCCAAATGCCGCACCCGTGGTAGAGACCACCGCCAACTTCATTCGGTGATGAGTGCTTGCCCCGAGTCGCGAAACGCGATTTCGGACAGGCTTATTTTCATTTCGTCGCCTGCGAGCCCAAGGAGTTGGTCATGGCCTCATTCTTCGTTCCCTCCGCCGGTGGCGATCACGCGTTGACTTTCGACGACGTGCTGCTGATGCCGGGGCACTCCGAGGTTCTGCCTGCTGATACCGATGTTCGCACCCGTCTGACCCGCAGCATCGAGCTGAACATTCCACTGCTGTCCTCGGCCATGGATACGGTGACGGAAGCACGGCTGGCGATCGCCATGGCGCAGGCCGGCGGCATCGGCGTCATTCACCGCAACCTCGACGTCGAGACCCAGGCCGAGCATGTCCGCCAGGTGAAGAAGTTCGAGAGCGGCATGGTGGTCAACCCGGTGGTCATTGGCCCGGAAGCGACGCTGAAAGACGCGCTCGACCTCATGAAGGGTCACAACATCTCCGGCATTCCGGTGGTGGAGAACGCCGGTGAGGGCAGTCGCACCCACGGGCGTCTCGTCGGCATCCTGACCAACCGCGACGTTCGCTTCGCCTCCGACCCCAATCAGCGCGTCTACGAGCTGATGACGCGGGAGAACCTCGTCACGGTGCGCGAGGGCGTCAGCCATGACGAGGCCAAGCGCCTTCTTCACCAGCACCGCATCGAGAAGCTGCTGGTCGTGGATTCCGCCTACCAGTGCGTCGGCCTCATCACCGTCAAGGATATCGAGAAGGCTCGCCTCAACCCGAACGCCGCCAAGGACGAACAGGGGCGCCTGCGCGTCGCCGCCGCCACGACGGTGGGCGACAAGGGGCACGAAAGGTCGCAAGCGCTGATCGATGCCGGCGTCGACGTGCTGGTGGTCGACACGGCCCACGGTCATTCGGAGTATGTGCTGAAGGCCGTCACCAAGGTGAAGAAGCTGTCCAACCACGTGCAGGTGATCGCCGGCAACGTGGCGACGGCCGACGGCGCCAAGGCGCTGATCGACGCCGGCGCCGATGCGGTCAAGGTGGGCATTGGCCCCGGTTCGATCTGCACCACGCGTATCGTCGCCGGCGTCGGCGTGCCGCAGCTCACCGCCATCATGGAAGGCGTTTCGGCGGCGCAAGAGGCCGGTGTACCGGTGATCGCCGACGGCGGCATTCGCTTTTCGGGCGACTGCGCCAAGGCGCTGGCAGCCGGCGCCACGGCCTGCATGATCGGTTCACTGCTGGCCGGCACCGACGAGAGCCCCGGCGAGGTCTATCTCTACCAGGGTCGCAGCTACAAGAGCTACCGCGGCATGGGCTCGGTGGGCGCCATGTCGCGCGGTTCGGCCGATCGCTACTTCCAGGCTGAAGTGCGCGACCAGCTGAAGCTGGTGCCTGAGGGAATCGAGGGGCAGGTACCCTACAAGGGACCGCTCGGTTCGGTCGTCCACCAGTTGGTGGGCGGCATTCGGGCCGCCATGGGCTACGTCGGTGCCAAGACCATTCCCGACTTGCAAGAGAAGAGCCGGTTCGTGCGCATCTCGTCGGCCGGCATGCGCGAGAGCCATGCCCACGACGTGACCATCACGCGCGAGAGCCCGAACTATCCCGGCGCTGCCTGAGGCACCGGTTTCGAAGACAAGACTGCACCATTGTTGAGAGGCCGCCGGGCTTGCCCCCGGCGGCCGTCTCATTCATATGTCGGCCACAAGATTGGACGGGTAACCGAAGGATATCGCCATGAGAGACGGCGGCAGGATCGCGGCGGCGATCGAGGTGCTGGAAGATGTCGAGCGCACGCGGCGACCGGTTCAGGACGCACTGAAGGACTGGGGGCTGAAGCACCGCTTTGCGGGCTCCAAGGACCGCAGCGCCATCGGCAATCTGGTGTTCGACGTGTTGCGCCGCAAGGCGTCGCTCTCCGCCATCATGGGCTCCGAAAGCCCGCGCGCGCTGGCGCTTGCCGCCGCCGTTCGCCTGTGGGGGCGTAGCGTACCCCAGCTCGACACGCTGTTTTCGGAAGACAAGTTCGCTCCGTCGCCGCTGACCGACGACGAGCGTCGCGCACTTGCCGAGGGCGCCGTTCCGGCCTCTGCGCCGGACTGGGTGAAGGGCGACTATCCCGAGTGGCTGGCCGGATCGCTGGCTCGCGCTTTCGGCGATCGCGTGGTCGAGGAAGGAGAGGCGCTGGCGGGACGCGCCGATGTCGACCTTCGCGTCAACACGCTCAAGAGCGAGCGGGAGAAGGTGCTTGCCGGGCTCACTCATCTCAAGGCCGAGCCTTGCCGCTGGTCGCCCGTTGGCATTCGCATTCCGGCCGTCGACGGCGACCTTCGCCCTGGCCATGTTTCATCCGATCTGGCCT
>JAUVXG010000123.1 GCA_030603685.1 Pleomorphomonas sp. | reverse complement strand
GTGCGGGTCTTGAGATCCGCCACCAGTTTCGTCGTCGTCAGGGGATCGAGAACGCCGACGGTGTCGGCAAGGCGCAGCCGCCAGCCGCCTGATCGCTCCACCGTCTCGGCCATGGCGGCGAGGTGGTCGGGATCGGCCCGCGAGGCATCCTCGGCGCCGACCGATACCTCAAGGCCTAGGTCGAGGGCCATCGGCACGAAGCGGGCGATGCGGGAGAGCGCCTCGCGTCGGTCGATGCCGAGCTTGGCCGCGAGCTGCAGGTCGGACGCGGGAATGGAGAGATTGATGGCCGGCGCGCCGCTGCGGACAGCTGCGGCGATGTCCTCGCCGCGCATGCGGCACCAGACGGCGACGCGTGCCGGCAAGGCCAGGCCGACGATGGCGGCGATGGTGTCGATCTCCTCGTCGCCCATGGCTGGGGTGCCGGCCTCGATCTCGGCGATACCTGCGGCGGCGAGCGCCTCGGCGATGGCCAGTTTTTCGGTGCGGGTGAAGGCGACGCCCGGTGCCTGTTCGCCATCGCGCAGCGTGGTGTCGTTGAGGCGGGCGCCGATCATGCCGCAGTCTCCAGAATGCCAGCTTCGCGCGCGATCGCGGGCAGCGAGGCGAGAAGGTGGTCGATATCCGCGTCGGTGTTGAGGCGGGACAGCGAGAAGCGGACGACCGAACCGGCGAGATGCTTGAGCCCCATGGCGAGCAGCATGCGGCTAGGCGTCATGCCGCCAGCCGCGCAGGCGGAGCCGGAGGACGCAGCGATGCCGGCACGGTCAAGGCGATGCAGCATCATCTCGGCATCCGCGCCGGGGAAGGCGAGGCAGGCGGTGTTGGCAAGGCGCGCCGAGAGGTCGCCGAGGACGAGCGTGCCGGGAAGAGCGGAGAGAATGCCCTTCTCCAGACGATCCCGGAGGCCGGCGATCCGCGTTGCTTGGTTATCCATGAGTGCAAGCCGGGCGGCGACCCCGAAGCCGACGATGCCCGGTACGTTCTCGGTACCGGCCCGGCGGCCGCGCTCCTGGCCGCCGCCGGTGACCAGGCCCTCAAACGGTACTCTGTGTCGGATATGGAGAGCGCCGATACCCTTCGGGCCGTGCAGCTTGTGGGCGCTGAGGGAAGCCATGTCGACGCCGCTGGCGGCTACCGAAAGATCGAGCCGGCCGGCGGCCTGCACGGCGTCGGTGTGGAACAGGGCGCCGACGGTGTGGGCGGCCGGAACGAGGTCGGCGAAGGGAAACAGCGTCCCCGTCTCGTTGTTGGCGGTCATCAGAGTGACCAGCGCGGTATCGGGGCCGAGTGCGGCGCGATAGGCGTCGAGATCGAGCCGGCCGCATTCGTCGACCGGAAGGCGATGGATGACGATGCCATCCGTCGTGGCGAGACGATCGAGCGTCACGTGGACGGAGGGATGTTCGACGGCGGACGTCACGACCTCGCGGCGGCCAGGACGGGCGGCGAGCGCTGCGCGAATGGCGGCGACGTTGCTCTCGCTGCCGCCGGAGGTGAAGACGACCTCATCCGGCCGGCCGGCGCCGATCAGCGTCGCCACCTCATGCCGGGCCGCCTCGATGGCGCGGCGCGCGTCGCGGCCGGCAGCGTGGCTCGACGACGGGTTGCCATGGAGGTCGGTCAGCGCCGAAAGCATGGCCTCGGCCACCCGGGGATCGACCGGGGTGGTGGCGTTGGCATCGAAATAGGCGACCGGACCGGCGACCATGACGATCCCTCCAGTGTTCAGGCGACGGCGGCGGCTCGGCCGAAGCGTTCGGCGTAGATCTTGCCGACGGCGGCCTCGATGTAGTCATAGGCGTGGGCGTCGGAGACGGTGATGCCGGCGGCCTGAAGGGCGTCGCGCGGGCAGTCGCCCACCTTGGCGCAGAGCACGGTGTCGATGCCGTCCAGGGCGGCAATGGTCGGGCCGAGGGTCGCGTCCTCGCCGAAGCCGCCCATGCAATAGGCGTCGACCTTGCGATGGCCGACGAGCGAGATGCCTTTCGGCCCGGCCTCGTAGACCTGGAACTCGCGGGCATGGCCGAAATGCTCGTTGACGCGGGCGCCGCCCTTGGTGGCGACGGCGACGAGGAGGCGAACGTCGTCGGCCACCGCACCGATGCGCCTGAGGGCATCGTCGCGGGCGGCGCCCCGGTCGCCGCGCTCGGCGGCGACGAAGGCGCGATAGGCCTGCCGAGGGGCAGGGTCGTAGGTGACGGTCTCGGGCAGCCTGTCGAGATTGAACTCCTGACCGCGGTCCTCGCCGAGCAGTCCGATGGCGTCGGCGCGACATTGACGGCAGTGGCGCATCAGCTTGGCACCGCCGTCGAGCCGATCCTGCAGGGCCTTGAGTTCGGTCGGTGTGGGGCCGCGCTGGCCGGTGAGACCGAAGTGGGTACCGTGCGCCGGATCCGATATCAGCGGCATGACGTTGTGCAGGAAGGCGCCGCGCGCCCGCACCGCTCGATTGACGTCCGGAAGGTGATCGTCGTTGATGCCGGGAATCATCACCGAGTTGATCTTCACCAGGATGCCGCGCGCCGTCAGCATTTCGAGGCCGCGCATCTGCCGTTCGAGGAGAATGGTCGCCGCCTCCAGGCCGGTGCGTCGCTTGTGGTCGAAGAAGATCCACGGGTAGATCCTGGCGCCGATCTCCGGGTCGACGGCGTTGATGGTGATCGTCACGTGGTCGATGGCCATCTCGGCGATTTCGTCGACATGGTCGGGCAGGGCGAGGCCGTTGGTGGACAGGCAGAACTTGATGTCGGGGACGACCTTGCGCACCGCATCGAAGGTGGCGCGGGTGTTCTTCCAGTCGTGCAGGGCGTCGCCGGGGCCGGCGATGCCGAGCACCGACAGCTCGGGCACGGCGGCCGCTACGGCGACGACCTTCCGCACCGCTTCCTCCGGCGTCAGCCTTTCGGACACCACGCCCGGCCGGCTCTCGTTGGAGCAGTCGTACTTGCGATTGCAGTAGTTGCACTGAATGTTGCAGGCTGGCGCCACGGCCACATGCATGCGCGCGAAGTAGTGGTGCGCCTCCTCGGAATAGCAGGGGTGATCCTTGATCCTCTCCCAGGTGGCAGGGTCGATATCGGACGGGCGGGACGAGGCACCGCAGGACGACGAGGCGCAACCGCCGCGCCGCGGGCTGGGCGAGATCGTCAGGCTGTCGAGGGAAACGATCTGCGAGGACATGGCACTCTCCGGGCGAAACGAGTTCGTCCCGTGCTTCGCAAACGATGTGCCACGAGAAAAATCTAATTATATCGGGTGGATACGGAGGTTTAGCGCGAAGGTGACACGTAAGTGGCGCTCTTTGTCGGACTTGCGACAAGTGTCCGGCGTGCGTGTCGGAGGTCAGAACTTCCAGTAAATAGGGTGGTGTGGAGCCCTTCAGTGCGGTTAGGTGGCAAATATCCGTGAAATCCCTTAATTATCAAATACAAGTGACCTACATTAAAATGCCTCTAAGAAAGGCTTGCATTTCGGGCGGGAGTTTCCGATAGTGCCGCCCGTCCGTTTCAAACCCACTCGCAATGAGGATATTCGACATGCTCGGTATTGGCGACAAGCTCCCCTCCTTCACCGTCACCGGCGTGAAGCCCGGCTTCAACAATCACGTCGAAGGGGGCGCTTCCGCATTCGAGGAAATCACCGAAGCGTCCTTCCCCGGCAAGTGGAAGGTGATCTTCTTCTATCCCAAGGACTTCACCTTCGTCTGCCCGACTGAGATCGCCGAGTTTGCCCGTCTCGCCAAGGACTTCGAAGATCGTGACGCCGTCGTGCTCGGTGGCTCCACCGACAACGAGTTCGTCAAGCTGGCCTGGCGTCGCGACCACAAGGATCTCGACAAGCTGCCGATCTGGTCGTTTGCCGATACCACCGGCTCGCTGGTCGATGGCCTTGGCGTCCGTTCGCCGGATGGCGTTGCCTACCGCGTGACGGTGATCGTCGATCCCGACAACACGATCCAGCACATCTACGGCACCAACCTCAACGTCGGCCGCAACCCGAAGGATACGTTGCGCGTCCTCGATGCGCTGCAGACCGACGAGCTCTGCCCGTGCAACCGCGAGGTCGGCGGTGACACGCTGAAGGCTGCCTGATGTCGATCGCCAGCCTGCAGGACAGGTTGCCCTCCTATGCTCGCGACGTGAAGCTGAACCTTTCGGCGATGGCCGAGGACGACAGCCTGACGCCGCAGCAGAAGTATGGACTGTTCGTGGCTTGCGGTCATGCGACACGCAATGCCGAGGTGGCGGCGGCGCTTGAGGGGGAGGCGGCAAGCCACCTCCCCGCCGAGGCGCTGGACGCCGCTCGCGGCGCCGGCGTGATCATGGGCATGAACAACGTCTATTACCGCTTCCTGCACCTCACCTCGAACCCCGAGTACCGGACCATGCCGGCCCGGCTGCGCATGCAGCTGATCGGCAAGCCCGGCGTCGACAAGGTCGACTTCGAGCTGTGGTGCCTCGCCGTTTCGGCGATCAACGGCTGCGGCATGTGCATGGACAGCCACGAGAAGGTGGTGCGCGAGGGAGGCTTGCCGGCTTCGGCGGTGCAGACCGCGGTCCGCTTCGCCGCCATCATCCAGTCGGCTGCAGTCGCGCTCGAGACGGCGGCGGTCGTCGCCGCCTGATCTCGGCGCAGCTTCTCAAAACTTGAGCGCCCGGCCGGACAACCCGGCCGGGCGTTTCGTTACCAGTGATCGGCGGGTGGCAGCCCCTCGAACAGCTCGGCAAGGCGACGGCGCGTGGCGGTGGTCGTCCCATCCGGCAGATCGTCCAGTGCGAAAACGCCGATCTCGGCGATCTCCCGGTTGGCGCGGAAGGCGCGACGCGGCGCACAGTCCGCCACCTGATAGAGAGCCACGTGATCGCGACCGGCCATGGCCGGATTGAAGTAGAGACCGAGGAAGCGGGCCGGCGCCGCAGCCTCGTATCCTGTCTCCTCGAAAAGCTCGCGCCGAGCGGCGGCCTCGGCCGTCTCGCGGGCGTTGACGCCGCCACCGGGCAGATGCCAGCCCGACACGTATGTATGGCGAACCAGCAGCACGCGCCCTTCGGTGAGGGCGATGGTTCGGACACCCAGCGTCGTGCCACCCCACAAGCGGACCGCCAGGGATCTGGCTTGTACGACAAGGGGTTGCACCGCTTCGATCAGGCGAGTTGCACTCACGATTTCCTCATGCGACGACAGGCTTGAAAGTCGACACTTGTGCGATCCGGAAGTTTAGCCTGTCGTCTAGGTCATACTTTGGGTTAACCACTTTTACCTCAAAGGAAAGCTCAGTGTTTAGCCTCATGGCAAAAAGATTGTGCATTTGTTATAGCTTTAGTGTGAAAGAGAAATCGCTGGTGATTTCTCTCAACAACTCAGAAGAAGGCTATCATGTTTTCCCTCTTCCGCCGTCGCTTCAACCGTGCTCAGCGTTATAGTTGGGTGTCGGCCGTCGACGCGAACAATCCCCATGTCGTCGCCGCCGTGCTGACATTCTGGGGGCGTTAGTCCGGTCCGGACGCGCAACGGTTCGAGGCGTGAACCAACTTCGTGAGCAGACCTTTCGGGGCGGGGCGCCGTGCGGCGATCCGCCCCTTGTCATGACGGCGGAGCATTCGACTTTACCGGCGCGTGAGCATCGGCTACCCAAGATCCATGTTCCGTCTGATCCACATCTCCGACCTGCATCTCGGGCCACTGCCGGCGGCGCGCATCCGCGATCTCGCATCCAAGCGCATCATCGGCTACGTCAATTGGCGGCGCAACCGGTCGCGCGCCTTCGGTGACGATGTCGAGGCGGCGTTGATCGCGGCGATCGCTGCGGAGCGGCCCGACCACATCGCGGTGACCGGCGATCTCGTCAACATCGCGCTTGCCGGCGAGTTTGCCACGGCGTCCGCCTTTCTCGGTCTGATCGGGCCGGCTGAAGCCGTAAGCGCCGTTCCGGGCAACCACGACGCCTATGTGCCTGGCGCCGCCCGCCGGGCGCGCAAGAGCTGGTCGGCCTATATGACCGCCGACGACGGAGAGGCGGACGGCTGGCCCTATGTGCGCCGGCGCGGCGACGTGGCCATCGTCGGGGTATCTTCGGCGGTTGCGACGGGCCCATTCATGGCGACGGGCAGCTTCTCCGAAAAGCAGGAGGAACGGCTGGCGGAGATCCTCGACCAGCTCGGCCGGGCCGGTCTCTGCCGGGTGGTGCTGATCCACCATCCGCCCGTGAAGGGGGCGACGGCGTGGCACAAGCGTCTTTCCGGCGCCGCGCGCTTTCGCAAGGTCGTGGCGCGCCATGGCGCCGAACTCATCTTGCACGGCCACACCCACAAGCCGACACGGCTGTCGATTCCCGGCCCGACCGGAGACGTGCCGGTCATCGGAGCGCCCGCCGCGACGCAGCGCCCGGACGGTCGTCATCCCGCCTCCGGCTTCAACCTGTTCGACATCGAGAGGGTCGATGGAGGGTTCCGCCTGCGCCACCGCCTGATGCAGGTCGTGCCGGGTGGCGGCTTCGTCGAGACGCGCGCCGAGGAGATCGTCAGCGCTGCGTCCGTCAGCCCGGCACCATGAACCAGGCGTAGGCGACCAGCCCCAGCGCGCCGACGGCGAAGCCGGCGAGAAAGACGATCAGCGCCCAGATCAGCATCGAGCCGCGATCGGCCGCTTGTCCGGGGTTCGCCTCGTCGGCCTCGCGGCGATCCATGGCCACGGTGCGCAGCTTGGCAACGAGCGCATCGCTTTCCTGGGATCGCTCGCGCTCGATCAGCCGTTCGGCGATATAGTCGGTCACCGCGTCGGCGGCTTCGTCGAGGTCGGCGCTCTCATGCAGCGTCAGACGGCCGAGCCGGGTGTCCTTCAGCAGGCGGTAGGACCGGCGATCGCGGGCCATCACCACATGCGTGGTGGGATCGATCCAGAGGCGGGGAGGCGTCGAACCGGCCACCTTGCAGATGAAGTAGGCGTCATCGGCGGGGAGTTCGGCGAATACGCCGGCCAGTTCCTCGGCCAGCAGTTCCAGACGCGCCCGGTCGCCTTCATGCAGGTCGGCATAAGCGTCGGAGCGCTCGCTCTCGGCAATGCGCACGCGGCGTACGGCATCGGAAAGACGCCGAACCTTGCCTTCGCCGAACTTGTTGTCGCCCGCCTCGCCGCCTGTCATGACTCATCCTGTCGCTGGGCCCAAGTCCGGGCCGCTTTGACAAAAGCATACAGCGATGGCGGAATTAGGACTAGCTTAACCATTCTTCACCCACAGCCGGGTTCGCTAGCAGGCGCGTACGACCTGGCGTTTCCCAAGAAGGGCTTGCCGCAGGGGCGCTCGTGGTGTTTGAAGTCGGCAGTGATGCCCCGGCGCCGCGTGGCGACCGGCGAGGAGGAAGGCCATGAAGCCCGTTTTCATCCAGTTGCAGTGCGCCCCCGGCCAGACCTATGCCGTGGCGGATGCCATCTACGCCCTTGAGATCGCCTCCGAACTCTATTCCACCTCGGGCGAATACGATCTGTTGATGAAGGTCTACGTCGACGCGTCGGTGCATGAGGACATCGGCAAGTTCATCAACGAGAAGATTTCATCGATTCCCGGCATCGTGCGCACGCTGACGACTTTGACGTTCCGGGCGTTCTGACCTTTCCGGCGTCTGGCGAGAAACGGGTGGTCTGCGAGCCCGGAAGGCACGAGTCTGCTCCGCATCACAACGGAGTTCGATCATGTCGTTTCGCATCACAGGCCTTTCCCCCCGTGCCTACCAGCCGCTCTATGGTTTGCCCGATGAAGAGCTCGCGGCCCGAGGCGTGCTGCGTTACGTCGTCAACGAGAATCCGGGTTACCCGGACCGGGTGGAAATGCGCGAGGCCAGGGTCGGGGAGACGGTCCTGCTCCTCAACCATTTCAGCCAGCCGGCGGACACCCCCTACCGCGCTTCGCATGCCATCTTCGTTCGTGAAGGCGCCACGGAGGCCTACGACGCCGTCGATGAGGTGCCCGAGGTCATGCGGAGGCGTCTGCTATCGCTTCGGGCATTCGATCGGAACGACATGATGGTCGATGCGGACGTGATCGACGGAAGCCGCGTCGAAACGGTCATCGAGCGCCTCTTCTCGGACCCGGCCGTAAGGTACATCCACGTGCACAATGCAAAACAGGGATGCTACTCCGGCCGCGTCGACCGCGTGGATGGCTGAGATCCTAGAGTTCTCCGGTGAACTCGGGTTCGCCGGAAAAGCTCTGTCTCCTTTTTAAGACGCAGTTCCGGAGGCAAAACCGGTACCCACTCTTGCTGGATACTCTAGCTGCCGCTGCCGCTCTGAAGCGCCAGGCGGGTGGCGCCTATGATCGGTCCGGGAAGGCCGCTCTTGCGGGCCTGGACGATGACGGCGAGGCCAGCGGTGCCTTCGGGCGCCACGTCGGCGAGCGGCAACTCGAGCGTCACGGCTTGGCCCGACCACAGGCCCACCACCTGCATTCGGTCGACGACGTTGGTGTAGGTGACGGCGAGGTTGCGGTTTTCGCCCGATCCGATATCCACCGTCCTGGGTGGGAGGTAGCCGGCGATCCACACCGAAGCTTCGCCGTCGTAATCCTTGGCCGGCAGACTGACGACGATGCGGTCATCACGGATGCGGGCGTCAACGGCCAGATCCGGCGTTTCGCCATTGTCGCGCATGACGTCCAGGGAGGCGCGAATCTCGTCTTCGCGGCTGCCGATCACCGCGTCGCGGCCGTTGAGTATGACCTGCGGCGTGAAGACGGCATGGTCGACGCGCGCCCTGGCGTATTCTCTCTGGCGACGGGTGAACTCGGGCTTGGCATAGGTATCGCGCCAGCCGAGATAGTCCCAGTAACCGACGGCGAAGGTGAGGGCGACGGTATCAGGGTCCTTGGCAAGCCTCGCAAGAACCTTATCGGCCGGTGGGCAGGCGGAACAGCCCTGGCTGGTGAACAATTCGACGACGTCGGCTGCAATAGCGCTATTGCTTCCAACTGCTAATGCGACGCAGCAGGATGCCACGCCGCGAGCAAAACCCCCGAAGGTCCCCCGCCATGAGATGGTATCCAAGGCCAACCTCTTTGTCATTGTTCTTTGTTGACACAATGAATACGACAGCGATGGACGACGATCCACTCACGAGTGCTTGACCGAACCAATCGGTCAACGCTTCGCCAGGTCCGATGATCTCTGCGCTATCAGGCTGGATTCCGGAGGGCAGTGGCTTCTATCTCGACCTTCATTTCCGGGCGAATGAGGCCGGCGACCATCATCGTGGCAGCCGGACGAATGTCGGCAAACCAGCGTCCGACCACGGAGAACACCGGGTCGGCGTGGGCGGCGTCGGTGATGATATAGCGGACGCGAACCACGTCGGATATCGAGAAACCGGCGTCATCAAGCGCCCGGGCGATGGTCGCCATGGCGTTCTCCGCCTGCTGGGAGATGTCGCCCGGCATGGTCATGGTCGCATAGTCGTAGCCGGTGGTGCCCGAGACGAAGCACCAGGGTCCATCGACGACGGCACGCGAGTAGCCGGCGACGGCCTCGAAGGGCGATCCTGTGGAAATGAGCTGGCGCATGGTCAGCCTCAGGTGGGCGCTCTCCCCGCCGGGGAGAGCGCGTCCGGCGTCAGGCCCAGGGGCGGACGGTGGCGTTCTGCGCTTCGAAGGCGGCAATCTCCGGCGCCTTCTCGAGCGTCAGGCCGATATCGTCGAGACCGTTCAGGAGGCAATGCTTCTTGAACGGGTCGATGTCGAAGGACACCTCGCCGCCATCAGGGCCCTTGATCACCTGGTTGACCAGGTCGACGGTCAGCGTGGCGTTGGAGCCGCGCTCGGCGTCGTCCATCAGCTTCTTGAGATCTTCGGGCGAGACGACGATCGGCAGAATGCCGTTCTTGAAGCAGTTGTTGTAGAAGATGTCGGCGAAGCTCGTGGAGATGACGCAGCGGATGCCGAAGTCGAGCAGCGCCCATGGGGCATGCTCGCGCGAGGAGCCGCAGCCGAAGTTGTCGCCGGCCACCAGGATTTCCGCCTTGCGCCAGGCGTCCTTGTTGAGGACGAAATCGGGGTTCTCCGAGCCGTCCTCGCGGTAGCGCATCTCCGAGAACAGACCCTTGCCGAGACCCGTGCGCTTGATGGTCTTGAGGTACTGCTTGGGGATGATCATGTCGGTGTCGATGTTGAGGATCGGCAGCGGCGCGGCCACGCCGGTGAGCACGTCGAATTTCTGCATGATCTTTCCTTTCCCGAAGCGACATGCGTTCCGGTGAACGCGATGTCGACCATTTTCTAGTTGTCGCATCGTTCTCGCGGAAAACCGGTTCCCACTTTCCCGCGCGATGCTCCAGGCAATCAGGCGGGGACGAGGCCGGTCGCGGCCGGCCGTCCCAGCATCAGGTTGAGGTTCTGCACGGCGGCGCCGGAGGCGCCCTTGCCGAGGTTGTCGTAAAGCGAAACGATCAGCGCCTCATCGCCGGCGGCATCGGCGAACACGTGGAGGCGCAGCTCGTTGGTGCCGTTGAGCGCCCGCGGATCGAGGCCGGCCAGCCGTTCTGCCGGCTCGAAGGGCATTACCTTGACGAACGTCTCGCCGGCATAGCGGTCGGCCAGCACCTCGTGAATCGCTTTCGCCGTCAGCCCGGGCGCCACGGACCAGAGGCGAAGCGGCACGAAAGTCAGCATGCCCTGGGCGAAATTGCCCACGGCCGGCTGGAACTGCGGCGCGTGGCTGAGGCCGGTGTAGGCGGACATCTCCGGCAGGTGCTTGTGCTTGAAGGTCAGGCCATAGGGCATGAACGGCGAGGGGTCGGCGGCCGAGACATAGTCCTCGACCATCTTGCGCCCGCCGCCGGAATAGCCGGAGACGCCATTGTAGGTGAGAGGGGCGTCGGCGGGCATGAGGCCGGCGTCGATCAGCGGGCGGATGCCGGCGATCAGACCCTGCGGCCAGCAGCCGGGATTGGCGACGCGCTTCGACTTGGCGATCGCTTCGGCCTGGTCCTTGGTCATCTCGGCAAAGCCGTAGGCCCAGCCGGGCGCGACGCGATGGGCGGTGGAAGCGTCGATCACCGCGGTGCGGTCGTTGTCGATGAGGCTCACCGACTCCCTGGCGGCGTCGTCGGGCAGGCAGAGGATGGCAACGTCGGCTTCGTTGAGCAGCCGGCGGCGCTCGTCCATGTCCTTGCGCTTGGCCGGGTCGATGGCCAGCAGGTCGATGTCGTCACGGGCGGCGAGGCGGTCGCGGATCTGAAGGCCGGTGGTGCCTGCTTCGCCGTCGATATAGATCTTCGCCCGCGTCATGATCGGTGCCCGGAGTTGGCCGGCTGCAGCCGGCACGTGATGGAAAGTCCGCCGCGGCGGGGCCGGGCGGAGTGCCGAGAGGCTTTACCATCATCGGCCGCCGCTGTCATGCGCCTTGAACGGCGCCGCATGGCGAAGCGGCCGGGTTCAGACAGGCAGGATGTAGGTGACCGCGAGATAGGCGCAGAGGCCGACGGCCAGCACCAGTGCGAGGCCTCGCGCGATCTTGCGCGCGAAGATGACGTCGGGATCGTCGTTGTCGTTGGCGGGGTCGTCGAACTGCATGGCTCCGGCCCGTTGACTGCTCTCGCCTGTATATAATCGCGCCGGCGGCACGGCCAAGCGAACAAAAGGGCTTGCATCCGGGTTAGCCTTCGTTCGACCCTTTGACTGCCCTTCTTCCGCCCGGTCCGGCGATTCCCTTCCCGAGGGCCGATCCGGGCGGCAAAGCCGACGAGGTTGCCATGGCCAGGCTGTTCACCGCCCTCGAGATCCCCGCCACGGCTGGCTTTCACCTGTCGCTCCTGAAAGGTGGTCTGCCCGGTGCCCGCTGGATCGATCCGGGCAACTATCATGTGACGCTGCGCTTCATCGGCGACATCGACCATCGCACCGCCGACGAGGTGGCGGCGGCGCTCGACCGCGTCTACCGGCCGCCGTTCGAGCTCAGCCTCAGGGGGCTGCATTGCTTCGCCTCGGGCCGGGTGCCGCACTCGCTGGCCGTCAAGGTGGAGCCGACCGACCAGTTGATCGAGCTTCAGGCCGAACACGAGCGCATCATCCAGCGTTTGGGCCTGCCGGCCGAAGGGCGGCGCTACATTCCGCACGTTACCCTTGCCCGCTTCAAGGGCACCACATCGACCGATGTCGCCCGCTGGCTGTCCGAGCACGGCGATTTCATCGGTCCGCGCTTCCCGGTCGATCGCTTCGTGCTCTACTCGTCGCGCGCCTCGGTGGGCGGCGGTCCTTATCTCGTCGAGGAGGCCTATCCGCTGGCCGCCTGAGCGGCGTCAGGCGCGCAGCTTTTCAGCGAAGGTGCGGGCGGCGCGGTCGCAGAGATCGAACACGGCGTCGAAGGCGCCGTCGCCCTCGTAATAGGGATCCGGGACCTCGCGGGCGAGACCAAGCGATTCCTCAAGCCACAGGCCGATGCGCGCCGTCGATTCCTTCGGAGTGATTCGGCGGAGATCGGCGACATTCTGCCGGTCCATGCCGACGATCAGGTCGAAGTCGGAAAAGTCGGCCGTCCTGACCTGGCGGGCGCGCAGTTGCGACAGGTCGACGCCATGCTTGCGAGCGGTGGCGATGGCGCGGCGGTCCGGCGGATCGCCGGTGTGCCATCCGCCCGTTCCGGCGCTGTCGACGCGGATGCGATCGGCAAGACCGGCGGCGGCGAGATGGTTCCGCATCAGCCCTTCGGCGGTGGGCGAGCGACAGATGTTGCCGAGACAGACGAACAGGATGGAACGCAACGGTCGGGTCCTCATTGGGAGAGGCGGTTTTCGCTGCGTCGCGCCTTGCGGTCAAGACGGGGCGAGCCATAGTGTCGGTATCCCCACAGCGCGGAGCGTTGCGAAATGGAATTTCTGCCGACGGCCGGCGTGCTTGCCGCCTATACCCTTGCCGTGCTGGCGCTCAACTACACGCCGGGGCCGGACATGGCGATGTTCGTCGGTACCGCAATCACGCGTGGTCGGCGGGCGGGGATCGCCGCCTTTCTCGGCACAAGCACCGGCATTCTCGTGCACACGTTGCTGGTGACCTTCGGCCTTGCGGCGCTGCTCGCCGCCTCGCCGCTTGCCTTCGACGTGCTGAAGGTCATCGGCGCGCTCTATTTGCTGTATGTTGCCGTCGGTGCCATCCGGAATGGCAGCCGCTTTGCGCCGGAGCATGGCTCCCTGCCGCCCGAGCCGGCCGCTCGCCTTTATCTCAAGGGGCTTGCCATCAACGTGTTGAACCCCAAGGTGGCGCTGTTCTTCCTGACATTCCTGCCGCAGTTCGTCGAGCCGGGTGATCCGGCCGCCCAGGGCAAGCTCTTGTTTCTCGGCTTGTGGTTTCTCATGGTGTCGACGCTGTCGACACTGCCCCTGATCCTTGGGGCCAGCGTCGTCGCCGCCTTCCTCAAGGCGCGGCCGAAGGCGATGCGAGTCATTGATTACGTCTTCGCCGGCGTGATGGGCGCCTTCGCGGTCCGGCTGGTCACTGCCCGTCTCTAGGCTCGCGCGGCCGGGTCAGGAACACGCCATCGATGCCGGCCATGCGGCCGGCCGCCAGCCAGTAGACGAAGCCGCCGACGAAACCGGCAGCGACGAGGATGGCGATCTGGCGCGGCTCGCCTTCCATGGATCGCATCATCGGTGCCAGGCCGAGGGACGGCAGCACGCCGAGAAAGCCGCCGGCCAGAAGGTAGATGAGGGCGGTGCGCAGGCGGAACACCTCGGTGACCAGGATGACCACCGCCCAGGGGGCGAGCGCCATGGCCCCGAGATAGCTGGCGGTGACGGCCGCGTGGACGCCGAAATTGGTCCAGAACCACGCGCTGTCGGCAGGGTCGGCGGGCATGAAGCCGACCGAAGCGGCCAGCATGAACACCGCCGCGGCGGTCACCGCCAGAATGAAGCCGATCAGCGCGGCAAAGATCCGGCCGATCGCCCGCATCAATCCTCTCCGTGGCCGGCCACCATGGCACGCATGGCGAGATCGGCTTCGGTGAGCCCCATCTCCAGCTTGAGCCGTTCGGTTTTCCTCAGCCGCTCGCTCTCGCTCTTCAACTGACCGCAGGCGGCGGCGATGTCGCGGCCGCGCGGCGTGCGGATTGGCGAGGCATAACCGGCGTCGTTGACGAACTGGGCGAAGGCCTCGATCGTTTCCCAGTCCGAACACTCGTAGGCGGTGCCCGGCCAGGGGTTGAAGGGAATGAGGTTGATCTTGGCCGGAATGCCCTTCAGGAGCTTCACGAGGTCGCGGGCGTCTTGCAGGCTGTCGTTGACACCCTTCAGCATCACATATTCGAAGGTGATGCGACGCGCGTTCGACAGGCCAGGATAGGCGCGACAGGCGTCCATCAGCTCCTTCAGCGGATACTTCTTGTTGATCGGCACCAGCACGTTGCGAAGGTCGTCGCGCACGGCATGCAGCGAGATGGCCAGCATGCAGCCGATCTCGTCGCCGGTACGGGCGATGTTGGGGACCATGCCGGAGGTCGACAGCGTGACGCGACGCTTCGACAGCGACAAGCCGTCGCCGTCCATGATGATGTGGAGCGCCTGCTTGACCGCGTCGAAATTGTAGAGCGGCTCGCCCAT
>JAUVXG010000015.1 GCA_030603685.1 Pleomorphomonas sp. | reverse complement strand
GTGGTCGGCGCCGGCCGACGCTGCCGGTGAAGGAGACAAACATGCTGTCACCTGCCTTCTCCGTTGCCCTTGTCTGCCTGTTCGCTTCGGCGGCGGCCGCAGCCGACCAGGCTCCGTCGCGCTCGGAAATGCGAAAGGCCTGCTACTCCGACTACAAGCGTCTCTGCAGCGATATCTCGCCAGGAAGTGGCGAACTGCGCCAGTGCTTCGCCGATCACAAGAGCGAACTGTCGGCCGCCTGTGCCGACGTCCTCAAGCGCCAGGCGGCTGCCAAGGGCTGACCGCCCTCGACGTCAACGGGCGGGAAGCCGGTAGACGGAGACTTGCGAGCCGGACTCGGCGGTGAGCGGCGTTCCTGCCCAGTCCGCCGATCTTTCCTCGAGCTCGAAGCCGGTCAGTTCGGCCATGAGATCCAGCTCCGTCGGCCAGATGTAGCGGTGGGCGGACCGCATCAGCTTCGCCTGCCGCCCGTCGCCGAAGCGGAAATGGTGCGACACGACGCGCTGGTTGAGCACGTCGTAGGTGTCGAGGCCGATGTAGCCGGGCTCATCGGCGAAGACGACGGCGGTCTGGCCGGGCGGCAGCTTGCGCAGGTCGGGAACGCCGAGTTCCACCACGAAACACCCGCCGGCCTCGAGATGCCGTGCCGCGTTGCGGAAACAGGCGACCTGTTCCCGCTGGGTCAGCAGGTTGGTGATGGTGTTGTAGATGAGGTAGACGAGGCTGAAGGATCCCGGCGCCGAGGCCCTGGCCATGTCGCCGACGATCACCGGGATTTCGGTTTCGCCCACCTTGGTGCGCAGTTCGTCGATCATCGCCGTCGACAGCTCGATGCCGGTGACGGGAACGCCTCTCTCGTGGAGCGGAACGGCAATCCGCCCCGTTCCGATGGCGAACTCCAGCGCCCGGCCGCCACCGGCCAGCGCGGCCAGTAGGTCGACGGTTTGCCCGAGGAGTTCGGGCGCGAACATGCCGGTGCCCGGCGTGTCGTAGGACCTGGCCGTCTCGCTGTCCCAGGGATCGGAAGGGATCATGCTTGGGTCTCCCCGGCGTTCGGCCCGCCCACAACAGAGCCGGGGCTTCGGGCTCAGTATAGAATGACCTTCTGCTCAAATTACTGGCATGTTCGGCGGCATGAAGGCAAATGGCATCCGTTGCTTGATGTGTTACAATCGGCTCGGCAGAAACCTGGAAGGTGATCTTGTCCCTTGCAACGCCCTATCCTGTCATATATACGGATCGCATATGCCCTGTGCGCCGTGAAAGCGCCAAGGGATTCAGGCGTTTTGCCGTTGTATTTGTTTTGAAACTTTTTTCGGGTCGTTTTACCGACCCGAGGCCACGAGATGGATATTCGCCATGACCTTCAAGCCAGTCTTCCGGCATCGCGTTTTCACGTCGCAGAAGAAGTAGCGCCACCCAGGCGCAATGCACCCGATCGCGTCCCAGACTGCCGGAACAGGCCCGGCAATATGTGTGAACAGGCTTTGTGCGAAGCGGTGTGACCGCAAGTCGCAGGCGCATGGCGGCCGGGCATCTTCCGAATGACCTGACGAAGTGCACGCTCTATCAGGTAATCACGGGCTGATACTGAGAAGCATTACCCAAGACGACTAGTTCCAAATACCGAATCCCTTTCATCGTCTTTGTTTCATAAAACTATATTGAGGACGTCATGCATCCGAAAATAAAGGAGAGGCGTGGAACCATACTGTCCAGGCAGCTCGCCCAGGTAGACCGAGACATCAAGGCCGTATGTCTCTCTCTTGCCCACCGGGTTCGGCTCGCCGGCTCGATATGTCTCGGCGAGCAGGAAGCGAGCCTTCTCGAGAGACAGTTTCAGGCCAGCGTGGACCACGTCGTCCGGATTCCGGCCGCCTCGGAAGATGGACGGATCGCCCGTCGCGAGCTGATCGGCAAACTGATCGAGCTGGAAGACCACCTCTCGGCGGTGCTCCAGGCCCCTTGGGCCAGTGCGGAGATGGCCTCCCGGCGCGGCGAACTCGACCGGTTCAGGCATGACTTGGACCGGATCCACGACCGAGGATACAGATAAATCGACCCGTTTCTGTTATTTTATCTCTAGACGAAGGTAGATCGTGAAATGGCGCATTGCCCGTACTGCCTGAGCCCCGTTTCGAAGAACGACGTTGTCTGCCCCGCCTGCGGCGCCGAGAAGGGTTACCTGTACTTCAACCGCAGATCCCGGGGCCTCTTCTTCCTGTTTGCTTTCGGTCTTCTGATCCCGCTGGCCGTCGTGCTGCCGTTCCTGTTCTACTTCCAGGGCATGGGCCTGCCCTTCTGGCTGGCGGCCACCGCAGCCCTGGGGCTTGCCGTCTTCACCATCCAGCGGCTGGTGACCGGACCCACCTGGTATCGCTGATCGACGCATGAAAAACCCCGCCGCGCACAGGCGCAGCGGGGTTCTTGTCGTTCTAGAGCAGTTCCAGCAAAAGTGGGTACCGGTTTTGCGTCCGGAACTGCGTCTTAACAAAGAGATAGAGTTTTTCCGGCGAACCCAAGTTCACCGGAAAAACTCTAGCGGATCGATTACGCGGCGGCAACCTTCTTGGGCTGCACTTCGTCGAGATAGGCGTGCATCAACAGCTCGCTGATCTTGCCCGGCTTGAAGCGATACTCGCCGATCTCGGAGATCGGGGTCACCTCGGCGGCCGTACCGACCAGGAAGGCCTCGGTGAAGGTCGAGAGCTCTTCGGGCAGGATGTGCTTGCGATTGACCCTGATGCCGTGGCGGGCGGCGATTGCTTCCACCGACTGGCGGGTGATGCTGTCGAGGAAGCAGTCCGGATCCGGCGTGTAGAGCTCGCCGTCGCGGACGAAAACGATGTTGGCGCCGGTCGATTCCGCCACATAGCCCCGATAGTCGAGCATCAGCGCATCGGTGTAGCCCTCGGCCTCCGCCGCATGCTTGGAGATGGTGCAGATCATGTAGAGACCGGCGGCCTTCGACTTGCACGGGATGGTCATCGGGTCCGGACGGCGGTAGGGCGCCCAGGTCAAGCGGATGCCCTTCAGCTTCTCGGCCGGGCTGAAGTAGCTCGGCCACTCCCAGACGGCGATGGCCATGTGGATGGTATTGTTGGGGGCGGCGACGCCCATGGCTTCCGAACCGCGCCAGGCGATCGGCCGGACGTAGGCGTCGGAAAGCCCCGAACGGGCCAGCGCCTCGTTGGTCGCCGCCTCGATCTCCTCAAGGGAGTAGGGCAGCTTGAAGCCCAGGATCTCGGCCGACTCGATCAGGCGCTGGCTGTGCTCCCGGAGCTTGTAGACCTCGCCGCCATAGGCGCGCTCGCCCTCGAAGACGGCGCTGCCATAGTGAAGCGCGTGGGTCAGAATGTGCACCTTGGCGTCCTTCCAGTCGACGAACTTGCCGTCGTACCAGATCACACCGTCGCGGCTGTCAAAGGGGACACTGGCCATCTTGAACTCCCAGACCTTTTCTTTTGTCTTTTGCCCGACATGGCGGGCGACCTCTTGCACGGGACACGTTTTGCCTCGGCGTCGACAAGCGGCTATGCTCGCGGATCAGTGGATCCCTTGTGTGCCGGATGTCCCTTGCGACCGCGTCGTGCGAACGATCGTTTCGTCGTGACGGGTATTCTAGTAACAAATGAATCGAAGTATGTCAACATGACTGCCATAAATTTTCCCTCCGACGCCATTCGTCCGTCCGAAAAGCCCGAAGCGGAACACCCCGGCGGCAGCGGCGGCGGAGAGCTCGACCTTGAGCTGATCGAGCTTTTGTTCTTTGCCTATCGCGACTTCGTCGGCGAGGCCGACCACATCCTGGAATCGATCGGCTACGGCCGCGCCCATCACCGCGTCGTCTATTTCGTGATGCGCAACCCCGGCCTTCGCGTCTCCGACCTCTTGGATATCCTGCAGATCACCAAGCAGAGCCTCGGTCGCGTGCTGAAGCAGCTCGTCGACGACGGCTACATCGAGCAACGCCCCGGCCCGGTCGACCGACGCGAGCGACTGCTCTATGCCTCCGAGAAGGGCGAGCAACTGGCAAACGATCTCTCGGCCCGCCAGCACGCCCGCATCGTCAGGGCGCTGGCCACGCTGCCGCCGGGCTCGCGCGCCACCGTGCGCGACTTCCTGAGCAACATGATCGATGCCCGCGCGCCCGGCGCGCCGGCCGGCAGCGAAGGCTGAACCATGGTCTCCATCGCCCCTGCCGACAGCGCCAGCCATGTTCTCGTCGTCGATGACGACAGCCGCATCCGCCAGTTGCTCGCCAAGTATCTCGGCGGCCACGGCTATCGCGTCACCGCCGCCGCCGACGCCGCCGAGGCCCGGCGAAAGATCTCGGCCATCGAGTTCGACATCCTGGTGGTCGACGTGATGATGCCGGGCGAGGACGGCCTCAGCCTCACCCAGTCGCTGAGATCGGAGCAGGACGTGCCGATCCTGCTGCTCACCGCGAGATCGGACGGCGCCGACCGCATTCGCGGCCTCGAAGCCGGCGCCGACGACTATCTCACCAAGCCCTTCGAGCCGCGCGAACTTCTCTTGCGCCTCAACAACATCCTGAAGCGCCGGCCGCTGCCCGAGGCGCCGCTGACGCGCGAGGAGATCCGCTTCGGGCGCTTCGTCTTCAACGCCAAGCGCGAGGAACTCTGCGACGGCGAGATGCCGGTGCGCCTCACCGACCGCGAACGCCAGCTGCTCGGCCAGTTCGCCGCCAGCCCGGACGGCACGCTGTCGCGCGAGGCGCTCGCCGGCGAAGTGGGCGAAGTGGGCGAACGGACCATAGACGTGCAGATCAACCGCCTGCGCCGCAAGATCGAGACCGACCCCGGCAACCCCATGTTCCTCCAGACGGTGCGCGGCGTCGGCTACCGCCTGCGCTTCGAGTGAGCGAGATGTCGGAAACGCCAGAGCCAGCCGCCCCCCGTGGCCGCATCGCCGCCGGCCTCGACCGGCTGGACGACGCCATCCGCCACATCCGCAACTTCATCGCCCGCAACAGCCCCACGGTGCTGCGGCGGGCCTGGATCGGCACCGGCCACGCCATCAACCGGACGCTGCCCAAGGGCCTTCTCGGCCGGTCGCTCCTGATCGTCGTCGTGCCGATGCTGATCCTGCTCGGCGTGCTGACCGGCGTGTTCATGGATCGCCACTGGATGCTGGTCACCCAGCGTCTGTCGGACGCCGTCGCCGCCTCCATCCTCGGCCTCGCCAACATCGCCGACAACACCGCCATCCCCGATGAGGTCAGGATCGACACCGTCGCCACCACCGGCCGGGCCATGGGGCTGACCGCAGAGGTGCTTCCGCCCAGCGAGATCGGCCGGACCCGCCGGGCCTCGGCCGACATCGTCCACACCATGCTGGCCGGCGCCCTCCAGAAGCGTCCGCTGTCCATGCCGTTCTCGATCCACGACCTGCCCGACGGCAACCGCATCGAGGTGCGGATGATCGTCCATGCCGGCGTGCTGCGCGTCGAGTTTCCGCGCAGCCTCGCCTATGCCGCCAACTGGCACTTCTTCCTGGTGTGGATGGTCAGCACCGCCCTGTTCCTGGTGCTGGTGTCGCTGATCTTCCTGCGCAACCAGATCAAGCCGATCGAACGGTTGGCCGCCGCCGCCGAAGCCTTCGGCCGAGGGCGCCCCGTGGAGGGCTTCGCGCCGACCGGCGCCCGCGAGGTGCGGCAGGCCGCCCACGCCTTCATCGGCATGCGCCGGCGCATCGAGCGCCAGATCGAACAGCGCACCACCATGCTGGCCGGCGTCGGCCACGACCTCAAGACCATCCTCACCCGCTTCCGCCTCGGCCTCGCGCTGCTGCCCGAAGGCGAGGAGACCGCCGACCTCCGCGCCGACGTCGCCGAGATGGAGGCAATGCTGGAAGCCTACGTCGACTTCGCCAGGGGCGACGCCGACGAGGCGCCGCAACCGCTCGACGTCGAGGCGACGCTTGCCGACTGCCTGCGCCAGATGGCCGAGCCGGTGGGACGGGAGGCCCACTTCGCCTTCACCGGCGACGGCCACTTGACACTGCGCCCCACCGCCTTCCGCAGGCTGATCGCCAACCTCGTCGGCAACGCCGTCCGCTACGGTCGCGCGGCGGTGTGGGTGACCGGCGAGCGGCGCGAGGGCTGGCTGTCGATATCCATCGAGGACGACGGCCCCGGCATTCCCGAGAACGAAATGGAAGCGGTGTTCCGCCCCTTCTATCGGCTCGACGCCGCGCGCAACCAGGATGTCCCCGGTACCGGCTTGGGCCTTGCCATCGCCCGCGACGTCGCCCGCAGCCACGGCGGCGACATCGAACTCGGCCAAAGCCCGCACGGCGGCCTCAAGGCCACCATCCGCCTGCCGGCGTGAGGTTTTCAAGACGACGCCAGATCGCTGCCGCATGGTAGAACAGGGCCCGCCTCAGGGCATTCCTCAGACGGATGGCGCCATGGAGAAATCTCTCCCGCAGGACTCCTTGACGTCAGCGCTTGGCCTCTGGTGAAACCGCCCACCAAACAAAGCGCCCCGGCGCGGATGGCACCGGGGCGTATCGATTCGCTTTTGATCTTGGATCCGTCAGGCGGCGCGCTTGTGCGGCGGTTGGCGCAGGTTGGCCACCGGCTCCCAGACGGCGCGATCGAGCTCGCGCTCGGCGGTCTCGCGGCAGAAGCCGACGTCGTCGAGCAGATACGGATCCTCGACCAACCGCTGCAGGTCGTGCCTGAGCAGGCTGCGCTTGCGCCACTGCCGGTAGATCTGCCCCGGATTGAAGGTGTTGCCGGCCCACTGGCGGAGGGACATCGAGAAAATCATGACTAAACTCCGTGAGCTGCGTCTGGCCTCTATATGACGATGCGCCCCCGCCGCTTCAAACGCCTTTTTCGCCCGCTTGACGTTCCAAAAACTCAACCGTAAACAATTTCTTGCCAAACGCGCCCAACCGGCGGGCGCGCGAGGTCGCCGTCTAGGTGAAACTGCGTGACGCCCTGCCATATTTCTGACAAATCAAGCCTTTTTCGGCCATGATCTAAGGGATTTGCAGGATGGCGGCATGCCGCTGATACCTTGGTCGATAGGCGGACGTCGCGAGTCTCCGCGCCGCTGAAACGTGCGTGAAAATCAACCGGAGCCGTCAAACGGGGAGTGCCGAACGTGGCCGTCAGCCGCCTGCCCAGCCTCAACGCCCTCAAGGCTTTCGAAAGCGTCGCCCGCCTCGGCGCCCTCAACCGCGCCGCCGAGGAGCTCAACGTCACCGAGAGCGCCGTCAGCCGGCAGATTCGCGCCCTGGAGGACGATCTGCGCGTCGAGCTGTTCCGCCGCGTCCATCGCGGCGTCCGCCTGTCGCCTGAGGGCGAACAGCTGGCGCTGTCGCTCGGCACCGCCTTCGAGGCGATCCGGCGCGGCGTCGAACAGATCCGCGCCCGCCCCGGCGTCGTCCGCGTCCGCACGCCGCCCACCTTCGGCGCCCGCTGGCTGCTGCCGCGCCTCAGGAGCTTCGAGACGGCCAACCCCGACCTCACCGTCCGCGTATCGGTGTTGTGGGAGAACATGGACCCCAGCGACGTCGAGAACGACGTCGGCATCCTCTACAGATCGCGCCAGTGGCCACCTGAGGAGATGATGCCCTTCCTGATGGAACGGCTGACGCCGGTCTGCTCGCCCGCCTATTACCAGACCGTCGCCCATCTCGATCCGATCGAGCAGATCCGGCGCGGCCAGATCCTGCACGGCGCCGGCTTTGCCGACTGGAAGCGCTGGGTGAACAAGGCCTTCGACAACAGTGGCCTCGACGTCGAGCATGGCGAGATCTTCGACACCATGGACACGGCCTTGCGCGCCGCCGAGACCGGTCGCGGCTTCGCCATCGGCGACCTGTCGCTGATCGGCAACGACGTCAGCCTCGGCCGGCTCGTGGCGCCGTTCACCGTCGTCACCGGCGTCGACGACCTCTATGTCGTCCGCCGAGATCGCCTGCGCCCCAAGCCGGAAGTGACGCGTTTCGTCGAGTGGCTCTATGCACAGGTGGAGGAGATGAACGAAGGCGGCTGAATTCCCGAGCACCTCGCCATCATGCCCCCGAAACAGGCAGGGCACCAACAGCAGGGTATCGCTGCCGCTCTTTCCATCCTTGACAGCGGCAAAGAAGCTCAGTTAGCATTCATGCCTAATTGATGGGCTGCAGATCATCGCGCCCATGACATGAGCTCTTCCAGAGCAACGGGCAGCATGGCCCCATGACCTTTCGGCGTTCGTTCGAGCGAGCCGGAGCGTGTCGTGGGGCTTTTTCGCATTGGTCGTTGCGTTGAGGTTTGCAATGGTCGGCACGATCAAGGTCGGGATCTTGTTCTCCTGCACGGGGCCCTACAGCTCCATAGGGCGCGACTGCCGCGACGGGGCGGCGCTTGCCTTTGACGAGGCGGCGGGCGATCGCAGCGGCGGGATTTCCTTCGAGCCGGTCTACGCCGATCCCGAGGGCGAGCCGCGCGCCTATCTGGAGCAGGCGCGCGCCATGCTGCGCGACGGATGCCGCCTGATTGTCGGAACCATCACCTCGCTCGCCCGCAAGGAAGTCATCCCGCTCATCGAAAAGCACGACGGCCTGCTCTGGTACATCTGCCCCTACGAGGGCTTCGAGGCCAACGAGAACGTCATCTATACCGGCGCCTGCCCCAACCAGCACCTGATGCCGCTGTTCGAGCACCTGCTGCCAAGGCAGGGGCGGCGGGTCTATCTCATCGGCGCCAACTATGTCTGGGGCTGGGAGATGAACCGCATCGCCCGCGACCTGCTCAGAGAGGCCGGCGGCGAGGTGGTCGGCGAGCGCTGTCTGCCCATCGAGGAAACCGATGTCGACCGCTTGATCGCCGACATCCAGGCCCGCCGCCCCGACTTCGTCCTCAACAACATGATCGGCCCTTCGAGCCATGCCTTCCTCAGGGCCTACAAGGCGCTCGGCGATGCCGATCCCGCCTTCCGGCCGGAGGTGCGCCCCGTCGTGAGCTGCGATCTCACCGAGGCCGAGATCGGCGAGATCGGCCTTGGCCTTTCCACCGGTCATCTGTCGGCCGCCAGCTATTTCGGCTCCTTGCCGACGCCGGAGAACGAGCGCTTCCGGGCACGCGCCGCCGCGGCCTTCGGCCCGGATCGCCGGCTTTCGTCCTTCGTCGAAGGCGCCTATGTCGCCGCTCACATGCTGATGGACGCGGTACGCGGCGCCGGAAGCGACGAGCCCTCCGCCGTGCGCGCGGCGGTCCACGCCCGCCTGTTCGAGACGCCGCACGGCCCGATGCGCATCGACCCACGGACCAACCACGCGGCCCTGCCGTTCCACCTCGGCCGCATCCGAGACGATGGCAACTTCGACATCATCGCCAGCCGCCCGGCCATGGCGGCCGACCCCTACATGACGGCGCCGCGCGAAGGCGGCCGATCCAGCCTGAGGGTGGTCTCATGACGGTGATCCCCGACCTTGTCGGCCTCAGGGCCGTCGTTCTCCATCGCCCCGACGAGGGGACCGGTCGCCTTGTCCGTCAGCTTGGCCTGCTCGGCCTCGAGGCGAACGTGCAATGGACGCCGCTGGACCTGGAGGCAACGCCGGCGGACATCGTGCTGGTGGACGCCGATCAGGGCTGGTCGGGCTTGTTGCCCTGGTCGGGCGAGCTGGCGCCGATCCCCGTGGTCGCACTGCTGCAGTCGGAAGCGCCGGGCCGGGTGGCCTGGGCCATTTCGGAAGGCGCGCTTTCCATCCTGCCCAAGCCGGTAGCGCCCGCCGCGGTCTATCCGGCGCTGGTGCTGGCCGTCACCGCGCATGCCCGCGCCGCCGAAGCGGCTGCCCGCATGGAGCGGCTCGAAGAGAGGCTTCGCATGCGGCCGCTGGTGCATGCCGCCGTCAGGGCGATCGAAATGGCGTCCGGATGTGACGAGGAGGCCGCCTATGCGGCGCTACGGCGCGCGGCCATGAAGCGCCGCATCACCATCGAACAAACCGCCGCCGAGATGCTGGCCGGCGTCATTCCTCTGTCGGAGGCCGGCTGATGCAGCGCATCTTTCGTGAGTTCCTGCGCCGGCCCACGGCGGTTTTCGGCCTGATCGTCGTTCTCCTTGTGGTGATCGGCGCCCTGGCGGCGCCCCTGATCGCGCCTTACGCCCCGGACGAGCAACTGTTCGACGGCCTGACCCTCGAAGGCGCCCCCATCGGCCCCGACGCGGTCTTTCTTCTCGGCACCGACACGCTCGGCCGCGACCTGCTGACCCGTCTGCTGTTCGGCGCCCGCACCTCGCTGATCATCGGCGTCGTCGCCAACGGCACGGCCGTGACCATCGGCCTCGGCATCGGCATGCTGGCCGGTTACCTGCGCGGCCCGGCCGGCAATGCGCTGATGCGCTTCACCGACCTGATGATGGCCTTTCCCGCCCTGCTGCTCGCCATCGTGCTGGCGGCGCTGTTCCACCCCAGCCTCTGGATCGTCGCCATGGTGATCGCCATGGTCAACTGGGTGCAGGTGGCGCGCATCGTCTACACCGAGACGCGCGGCCTCGTGGAGCGCGACTTCATCCTCGCCGAGCGGTCGCTGGGCGCCGGCCACGCCCGCATCGTCTTCAAGCATATCCTGCCCCATCTCGTGCCGACCGCCATCGTCTGGGGCACGCTCGGCATCGCCACCACCGTGCTGCTGGAGGCGACGCTGTCCTTCCTTGGCGTCGGCGTGCAGCCGCCGGAACCCTCCTGGGGCAACATCATCTTCGAAAGCCAGAGCTTCTTCACGGCGGCCCCCTGGCTGGTGATCTTCCCCGGCATCGCCATCCTGCTGACGGCGCTGTCGTTCAATCTGGTCGGCGACGCCTTGCGCGACATCCTCGACCCCACCCAGCGCGGGAGAATGTGAGATGATCGAGCTGATCCTGCGCCGGTTCGGCGGCGCCCTGATGATCCTGTTCGGCGTCGCCGCCATCACCTTCGTGCTGCTCTACGCCTTGCCGGCCGACCCCGCCGTGCAACTCGCCGGCCGCTCGGCCACCGCCCAGACGGTGGCCAACATCCGCCACGAGCTCGGCCTCGACCAGCCGCTGATCGTCCAGTTCGTCCACTATCTCGGCAACCTCGTGCAGGGCGATCTCGGTCGCTCCTACACCCAGAAAACCGAGGTGATGACGCTCATCCTCGCCCGCCTGCCGGCGACGCTGATCCTGATGGTCTCCGGCATTCTGGTGGAGGTGGCGATCGGCCTGACGCTCGGCACCATCGCCGCCCTCAACCGGGGCGGCGCCGTCGACCGGCTGGTGATGACGGTGTCCTTCATCGGCGTGTCGGCGCCGCAGTTCGTCGTCGCCCTGCTGCTGCTCTACGTCTTCGCGGCAACGCTGCAATGGTTCCCGATGGCCGGTTTCGGCGGCTTCAGCCACGTCGTGCTGCCGGCGTTGACCCTCGGCGTTCTCGGCGCCGGCTGGTACGCCCGCATGGTCCGCTCGGCGATGATCGACGTCCTCAATCAGGACTACATCCGCACGGCCCGCGCCAAGGGCGTCGCCGAGCGCACGGTGATCCTGCGCCATGCCGTGCCCAACGCGCTGCTGCCGATCGTCGCCATGATCGGCATCGACATCGGCCAGTTCATGGGCGGCGTGGTGGTGGTTGAGGCCGTCTACGGCTGGCCCGGCATCGGCCAGCTCGCCTGGCAGGCGATCCAGCAGGTCGACATTCCCATCATCATGGGCGTCACGCTGATTTCTTCGCTGGCCATCGTCACCGGCAACCTGATCGCCGATCTCGTCGCCCCGCTGATCGATCCCAGAATACGGGCCAGATAAGGCCCATGAAAGAATGCAGTCCGGGCCCGCTGGGGCCGGAAACAACAGGATCCAGGCCGGTCGACGGCCTTGATGACGCCGGGCCTCCGGCCCGACCAACGACAACAACAGACCTTGAAACAAAGGGGAACCCGCATGACACACTGGCTGCACAGAACCGCGATCGCAGGACTGATGGCGCTGACGCCGCTCGCCGCGCTGGCCGACGAGACGCCCGTCAAGGGCGCCACCATCGTCGTCACCTACAAGGACGACATCGCCACCCTCGACCCGGCCATCGGCTACGACTGGCAGAACTGGTCGATGATCAAGAGCCTGTTCTCCCGCCTGATGGAGTACACGCCCGGAACGGCCGACCTGGTGCCGTCGCTGGCCGAGAGCTTCGAAATCTCGCCGGACGGCCTGACCTATACCTTCAAGCTCCGCAAGGGCGTGAAGTTCTCCAACGGTCGCGAAGTGGTGGCCTCCGACGTCAAGTACTCCATCGAGCGCGCCGTCAATCCCAAGACGCAAGGCCCCGGCGCCGGCTTCTTCGGCGCCATCTCCGGCTTCGACGACATGTCGGGCGGCAAGGCCGAGGGGCTCTCCGGCATCGAGACTCCCGACGACCAGACGGTGATCTTCAAGCTCAGCCGTCCCGACGCCACCTTCCTGCACGTCCTCGCCATCAACTTCGCGTCGGTGGTGCCCAAGGAAGTGGTCGAGGCGGAAGGCCAGGACTTTGGCAAGAAGCCGGTCGGCTCCGGCGCCTTCGTGCTGAAGGACTGGGTGATCGGCCAGAAGCTGGTGTTCGAGAAGAACCCGAACTTCTACGTTGCCGACACGCCGAAGATCGACGGCTTCACCGTCGAGGTCGGCCAGGAGCCGCTGGTGGCGCTGCTGCGCCTGCAGCAGGGCGAGGTGGACATCGCCGGTGACGGCATTCCGCCGGCCAAGTTCCTCGAGATCAAGAACGGCCCGGATGCCGCCGACATCATCGTCGACGGCGAGCAGTTGCAGACCGGCTACGTCGCCCTCAACACCCGCGTCAAGCCGCTCGACGACGTCAAGGTACGCCAGGCCCTCAACATGGCCGTCAACAAGGAGCGCATCACCCGCATCGTCAACGGCAGAGCCACGCCGGCCAACCAGCCGCTGCCGCCACTGATGCCCGGCTACGACAAGGACTACAAGGGCTACGCCTACGACATCGAGAAGGCCAAGGCGCTGCTCGCCGAAGCCGGCTATCCGGACGGCTTCACCACGGCGCTCTACGCCTCCTCGACCGATCCCAACCCGCGCATCGCCCAAGCGCTGCAGCAGGATTTCGCCGCCATCGGCGTCAAGGCCGAGATCAAGGCGCTGGCCAACGCCAACGTCATCGCCGCCGGTGGAACCGAGGGCGAGGCGCCGATGATCTGGTCGGGCGGCATGGCCTGGATCGCCGACTTCCCCGATCCCTCGAACTTCTACGGTCCGATCCTGGGCTGCGCCGGCGCCGTTCAGGGCGGCTGGAACTGGTCCTGGTACTGCAACAAGGATCTCGACGCCCGCGCCATCGCGGCCGACTCGATGTCCGATCCGGCCAAGAAGGACGAGCGCGCCAAGCTCTGGGGTTCGGTGTTCACCGACCTGATGGCCGACGCGCCGTGGATCCCGGTGTTCAACGAGCGCCGCGTCGTCGCCAAGTCCAAGCGCATGGGCGGACCGGGCAACATCTACATCGACCCGACGCGGGTCATCAACTACGACGCCATCTATGTGAAGCAATAACAAGGACTTGACCGCAAGTCCGCGCCAGCGCGGGGGGAGGCTTGTCTTCCCCCCCGCCAACTGGCGACAGGGAGAAATCGCCATGTGCGTTGCCTGCGACTACACCATCCATCGCCGCGATCATCATTATGGCTGGAGCCGCGACTTCGCGCCTGCCGCCGTGGCGAAATCCGGCTCGACCATCCATTTCGAATGTCTCGACAGTTCCGGCGGTCAGCTCGGCACGGGCTCGACGGTGGCCGACGTGGTCAACCTCGACTTTGCCAAGGTCAACCCGGTCACCGGTCCGATCTATGTGGAAGGCGCCGAACCCGGCGACGTGCTGAAGGTCGAGATTCGCGAGTTCGTTCCCTCGGGCATCGGCTGGACGGCGGTGATCCCCGGCTTCGGCCTCCTGGCCGACCAGTTCACCGATCCGGCGCTGCACGTCTGGACATACGAGCCCGGCACGATGGCGCCTTCGCTGTTCGGTCCCGGCGGCCGCGTACCGCTCAAGCCGTTCGCCGGCACCATCGGCGTCGCCCCGGCCGAGCCGGGCGTCCATTCGGTCGTTCCGCCACGCCGCGTCGGCGGCAATCTCGACATCCGCGATCTCTCCTCGGGCGTTACGCTCTATCTGCCGGTCGAGGTCGAGGGCGCCCTGTTTTCGGTCGGCGACACGCACGCCGCCCAAGGCGACGGCGAGGTCTGCGGCACCGCCATCGAAAGCGCCATGAACGTCACGCTGACGCTCAGCATTCTCAAGGGACAGGCGCTCGAAAGCCCCCGCTTCACCACGCCGGGACCTGTGACGCGCCATCTCGACGCCGCCGGCTACGAGGTGACCACCGGTGTCGGTCCCGACCTGCTGACCGCGTCGCGCGAGGCGCTCAGCCGGATGATCGATCTTCTCGCCGCCGAGCACGGCTACAATCCGGCCGACGCCTACATGCTCTGTTCAGTGGCCGGCGATCTGCGCATTTCCGAGATCGTCGACATGCCGAACGTGGTGGTGAGCTTCTATTTCCCAAGGATCGTGCTCCAGTGACCGATATGAGCGGAGACTTCAGGGCAGCCCCGGTTCTCAGCGTCGACGGGCTGACCGTCGACGCGTTGACCGATCGCGGGGCAAAGCGCGTGCTCGACGCCGTGAGCTTCGAGCTGGCGGCGGGAGAGACGCTCTGCCTGGCCGGCGAAAGCGGCTCCGGCAAGTCGGTCACGTCGCTGTCCGTGATGCGGCTTCTGCCGCGCGCCTCGCTGCGCATCGTCTCCGGCTCGATCAAGCTTGAGGAGCGTGACCTCACCACCCTCGGCGAGCGGACCATGCGGGAGGTGCGTGGCCGCGACATCGCCATGATCTTCCAGGAACCGATGACATCGCTCAACCCGGTGATGACCATCGGCAAGCAGCTTCTGGAGCCAATTCTGATCCACCAGGGTGGCAACGAAGCTTCCGCCCGCGCCCAGGCGCTGCGCATGCTGGATGCGGTGCAGATCACCGAACCGGCAAGGCGCCTCGGTCAGTATCCGCACGAGCTTTCGGGCGGCATGCGCCAGCGGGTGATGATCGCCATGGCGCTGTCCTGCCGGCCCAAGGTGCTGATCGCCGACGAACCCACCACCGCTCTCGACGTTACGGTGCAGGCGCAGATCCTGAAGCTGATGCGAGAATTGAAGGGCGAGTTCGGCACGTCCACCATCCTGATCACCCACGACATGGGCGTCGTCGCCGAGATGGCCGATCGGGTCGCGGTCATGAAGGATGGGCGCCTCGTCGAGATCGGCTCGGCGGTCGACATTTTCGAACAGCCGACCCAGACCTACACGCGCGAGCTGATCGCCGCCGTCCCCCGCATCGGCGCCCGCGCCGGCACCGATGGGCCGCCGGCTGTCACGGCGGAAGCGATGGCGGCGCCGCGAGCCGATAAGTCGCTTGAACCGGTCCTCGCCGTCAACAATCTCAAGGTCACCTACGGCGCCCGCGCCAGCCTGTTCGGTCGCAAGCCGGGCCAGCTCGCGGTCGACGGCGTCTCCTTCGAGCTCAGGGCCGGGCGGACGCTCGGCCTCGTCGGCGAGAGTGGCTCGGGCAAATCGACCACCGGCAAGGCCGTGCTCGGCCTGATCCCCTACGAAGGCTATGTCGCCATCGGCGGCGAAGAGCTGATGGACTTCTCGGTCAAGGCGATGCGGCCGGTTCGCCGCCTCGCCCAGATGATCTTTCAGGACCCCTATGCCTCGCTCGACAGCCGCATGACCGTCGGCGCCGCCATTGCCGAGCCCATGGCGATCCACGGTATTGGCGACAGGTCCGATCGCGCCGACCGGGTCGCGGAGCTGTTGCGCCGCGTCGGCCTGACGCCGGATGTGGCCAGCCGCTATCCGCACGAGTTTTCCGGCGGCCAGCGCCAGCGCATCTGCATCGCCCGTGCGTTGTCGCTAAAGCCCAAGCTGATCGTCGCCGACGAGAGCGTCGCCGCGCTCGACGTGTCGGTTCGCGCCAAAGTGCTCGATCTGATGCTGGAGCTTCAGGAGACGGAGGGGCTGGCCTATCTGTTCATCTCGCACGACATGGCGGTCATCGAGCGCATGTCGCACGACGTCGCGGTGATGAACGGCGGCAGGATCGTCGAACACGGCCCGCGCCGCGCCGTCTTCGAAAACCCCGGGCAGGACTACACCCGACGCCTGATCGACGCCGTTCCGATCCCCGATCCGTCCCGACGACGCCTGGCGATGGCGGGCTGAGAGAGAGGACGAGGGGCCGCGAGCCTCCCGTCAGCGCTTCATCAGCGCGAACACGCCCCACCCCAGATACTCTCGAGTGTAGGCGGCGTAGCGCTCGGGCTCCGAGGTGAGCTTGGCGCGCATCTCGCCCGCCAGTTCGTCGTCCGGGTTGGCGTCGAGCCAGCGGCGCATGGTCAGCCATTTGGCCGCCTCGTAGCGGTCCCAACCGTCCTGGTCGGCCAGGACCATTTCGACGACATCGCAGCCGAGAGCGCCGAAGGACGCCACGAGCTCCGGCAGTACGAGGAAGTCAGAGACCGAGTGGGCAAGACAGCCCTTGGCGACCGCATCCGTCGCAGGCAGCGTCCGCCAGTAGGGCTCGCCGATCAGGATGATGCCGCCGGGACGGAGGCTTTGCGACAGGAGTTCGATGCAGCCGCCGACGCCACCAGCGATCCATGTGGCGCCGACGCAGGCCGCCACGTCGACCTTCTCGTCAGAGACATGGCCGGCGGCGTCGCCATGGATGAACGTGACCTTGTCGGCAACGCCGAGTTCCGCGGCCCGGCGCTTCGCCTGCTCGGTGAACAGCCGGCTCAGATCGACGCCGGTGCCGAAGACGCCATGATCGCGCGCCCAGGTGCAGAGCATCTCGCCCGAGCCGCTGCCGAGGTCGAGCACGCGCGCGCCCGGCTCCAGGCGCAGCGCCGCGCCGAGCGTGGCGAGCTTGTCGGCCGTCATCGGATTATGGATGCGATGGGCGCTTTCGGTGATGTTGAATATTCGAGGGATGTCCACTGAGAACCTCAAATTTGAATTGATTCAAAGTCCGCGCGAAGTACCTCCGATGCGCGAGAGTGTCCACAATGCCTTTAGTAGAGACGGCCGCCGACCACGGCGTCCTTGTCCGGCGCCACCAGCACCACATGCCCGGCGGCGTCGGGAACGCCCAGCGTCAGCACCTCCGAGCGCATCGGCCCGATTTGCTTGGGCGGGAAGTTGACGACGCCCAGCACCAGCCGCCCCACGAGGTCCTCGACCTTGTAGTTCTCGGTGATCTGCGCCGACGAGCGCCGCTCGCCGATCTCCGGCCCGAAGTCGATGCGGAGCTTGTAGGCCGGCCGCCGCGCCTCCTTGAACACCTCGGCCGCGATGATGCGGCCGACGCGGATGTCGACTTTCAGGAAGTCGTCGTAGCCGATCAGGTCGCTCACCGCTCAGCCCGCCAGTTCGCGCGAGCGATGGGTGGCGGCGGCGATGGCCGCGTCGACCAGCGGCTGCCAGCCTTCCTCGCCCATCAGCACAGCCAATCCGGCGGCGGTGGTGCCGCCCGGCGAGGTGACGTTCTTCCTGAGCGTCGCGGCGTCGGTCGGCACGCCGCCGAGCAGTGCGCCGGCGCCGACGACGGTCTGCCGGGCAAGTTGCATGGCGAGATCGGGCGCAAGGCCGGCCTTCTCGCCGGCCGCCGCCATCGCCTCGACCAGCAGGAAGACATAGGCGGGCCCGCTGCCCGACAGGCCGGTCACCGCATCGATCAGCGCCTCGTCGCCGATCCACGCCGACTTGCCGACGGCGTTGAGCAGGCTGGTCACGACGCGCCGATGCGCCTCGGTGACGGCGCCGTTGCCGACGGCCACCGACATGCCCTGCCCCACCTGGGCCGGCGTGTTGGGCATGACGCGGATGATCGGTCCGTCGCCCAGCGCCGCCGCGAGGGTGGCCAGCGTCGTGCCGGCGGCGATCGACACCACCAGCGTCGACGGCCCCACCACGCGCTTCAGCGCCGGCAGTGCCTCGCCCATCTGCTGCGGCTTGACGGCGAGCATCACCACGTCGGCCGGCTCGGAGATGTCGGCGGCGTCCTTGTAATGCGTGACCGAGTATTCGATCAGCATCGAGAAGGCTTCGGACCCGATGTGCGGATCGACGATCGACACCGACTTGGGGTTCATCCCCTTCTTGAGCCAGCCGTGCAGCATGGCGCCACCCATCTTGCCGGCACCGACAAGCACGAGCGAACCGATTTCCGAAAATGGCATGATGATCTCCCCGTCCGGCCCCGACCTCATGCGCGGGGCCGACGATCCGACTGCCTCCGGTCTGCCACAAATCGGCTCGTCAGAAAAGCCGAGGCAGGCCCCGCGAGGGCCGTAGCGGCTCCGAATCGCCAAACGTCCATCCCGTCGCTCCCGCCCGCACCCTTGGGAGATGCCCTATTTATGGTTAATCGAATGTGACCGCTAATCGCGAAATCGTGATAATATTCATTTGTATTAAAGTTCGATTGATGCACCGTTTCAGATCAGTAACCATACTGTTGCATCAATACATCAGCCAAAATGCGCCGTCGTCTTGCCCCGATTTCGTCAAATTCTCGCATGGACATCGCCTCAATTGGTCATCATCTTCAACCCATCGAACAGCCGGGCAGCAATTGCTTACGGCCTGATGGAAAGCGTGCGGGACGTCCTCCCAGTGTCACCGCACCGGATGTAAGGAGTGAAAGTAATGAGCAAGCTGCTTCTTGGCGCCGTCGCCGGTTCGGCCCTTCTCCTGTCGGCTCCGGTTTTCGCTGCCGACCTCAACGAGCCGATCCCCCAGGCTCCCTATGCCGCCCCGGTGACCAGCTCCGCCTTCGACTGGACCGGCGCCTATGTCGGCGCCAACGTCGGCTACACTTGGGCCAACCAGCCCGAGGCTGGCGGCAAGGATCGTGACGCTGCCGTTGGCGGCGTGTTCGCCGGCTATAACTACCAGATGCCGAACAACGTCGTCGTCGGTGGTGAAGCCGAAGTCGCCTATGGTGGCGCCGACCCGCTGGCCACCTGGACCGGTGCCGTCCGCGGCCGCGCCGGCTATGCCTTCGACAACATCCTGGTCTACGGCGCCGTCGGCGGCCTGGTCGGCCAGGGCGAGATGAAGAACAGCACCGGTGACGAGACCCGCACCCATGTCGGTTATCAGGTCGGCGCCGGTATCGAAGCCGCTCTGACCACCAACATCACGGCTCGTGCCGAGTATCTCTACACCGACACCAACAGCCGCGACTACAACGGCGACAAGGGTGATCTCGACGGCAACGCCGTCAAGGTCGGTATCGGCTACAAGTTCTGATCTGTCTTCAGGTCGAACAATGGAATGGCCCCGGCAGCTTCGGCTTCCGGGGCCTTTTCTATGGATGGCGTGACCTTAAGCCGAAAGCGGCCCGTCGCGCGTCGTGGCCGCGAGTACCTTCGCAAGCTCCGCACTGCCGAACGGCACGCAATAGGCCGGCGTTCCCCGCTCGAACCGCCATCCCTCGGACAGCGGCCCGACATCCACCGCATCGAAGCCGAACTCGTCATAGAGTTTGATGGCCACCGCCTTGGCGTCGGCGTCGTCGCCCGCCACGGGCAGCGCGCGTCTTTCGGATGCTCCCGCCGGCCGGCCGTCGCTTTCCAGGTCCTTCATGGTGATGGCGTTGAACGCCTTGACGATCTTCGATCTCGGCAGGTGACCGGCCAGCAGTTCGCTGGTCGTCGTCGCGCGCGCGTCGAGTTCGGGAAACCGTCCGTCGCGCTCGTGATAGTAGTTGTTGGTGTCGATCACGATCTTGCCTGCGAGCGGCTCGACCGGCACGGAGCGATAGGCCGACAGGGGTATGGCGACCACGACGATGTCGCCGAAGGCCACCGCCTCGTCCACCGTGCCGACCTCACCGCCCACCGCGTGGCGCAGGCTGAACATCGTCTCCGGCCCACGGGAGTTGCTGAGCATCACCTGATGCCCCGCCTGGACCGCCAGCTTGCCGATGGCGCGCCCGACAAAGCCCGCGCCGATGATTCCAATCTTCATTGCTCTTCTCCATGTGTCCCGTCACATGAAGGTTTAATTGATCGCCAAAAGGCGATAAATGTGCGCTACGCACCTACATTCAACACCAGAAGGGATCAATCGTGGATCGGCTCACCAGCATGGCGGTCTTCGTGAAGGCCTCCGATCTCGGCTCCTTCGCATCCGCCGCCGAGGCGATGGGCATGTCGCCCCAGATGGTGGCCAAGCACGTGGTGTTTCTGGAGGATCGCCTCGGCGCCACCCTGCTTCACCGCACGACGCGCCGGCAAAGCCTGACCGACGTGGGACGAGCCTATTATGATCGTTGCAAGCTGGTGCTGGCCGAAGCCGAAGCCGCCGACACGCTGGCGCTCGACATGCGGTCGCGGCCGGAGGGCGTGCTGCGGGTCAACGCGCCGGTGACCTTCGGCGCCTTCAGCCTCGCCCCCTTCGTCACGCGCTATCTCGACCGCTACCCCGGCATGCGGGTCGACCTGACGCTCAATGATCGGTTCATCGACCCGCTGGAAGAGGCATTCGAGGTGATGATCCGCGTTGGCGAGGTCGACGACAACGCGCTGGTCGTCCATCCGCTCGCGCCCTATCGGCTCATCGCCTGCGCCTCGCCCGCCTATCTTCAGCGACGCGGCACGCCGGAAACGCCGGTCGACCTCGAAGGGCACGATTGCCTCGCCTATGGCTATTGGTCGCCCAGCATCCCCTGCCGATGGCTGTTCTCGCGCGCGGGCAAGACCGAGGAAGTCAGGGCGAACGGCCGCTTCCGCAGCAACGACTGGAAGGCCCTGCTGCACGCCGCCGTCGAGGGCTTTGGCGTGACGCTGGGGCCGGAGAGCATATTGAACGGCGAGATCGCAGCCGGCCGCCTCGTGCGCGTGCTGCCGGACTATGAAGGACCGGCCAAGCCCATGCACGTCCTCTACCCCGCCGGTCGCAGGCCGACCGTCAAGCTTCGCAGCTTCGTCGACGCCGTGATCGAGGAGTTCGGACCGGGGAGCCGGCGGGCCGGGGAGCAATGACGATTGCATTCCGGACGCGCTGGCGCCTCAACGCGGCGCGGTCTCGGCGAAGCCGGGGCAGCGGGCGGCGAAGCGATCGTACCAGCCGGCAAGACGCGGCCGGCCGGCCCGCCAGTCGTCGCCGAGGCGGAAGTCGATGAAGCCGAGGCCGCAGGCGACGGCGATCTCGCCCACGAGAATGTCGGTATCCGACGGCGGCGCCATCTCCAGCACGTCGAGGGCGCGGTTCATCTTGCCGCTCTGGTAGCCGAGCCAGCGCGGCGACCATGAGGGCTCGTCGCGGAACAGGGTTTCGAGCCGCCGCAGCACGCCGGCATCGAGAATGCCGTCGCCGAGCGCCTGCAGCTTCAGCGCCACGAAGCGCGCCGCCGGCTCGCTCGGTAGGATGCGGCCGCCACCGACGAGGTCGTCGAAATACTCGAGGATGACGCGACTGTCGTAGAGCGTCGCCCCGTCGGCGAGCACCAGCGTCGGCACCTTGCCGAGCGGATTCTGCGCCCGAAGATCGTCATTGTCGTCGAAGGTATCGGCCGGCGTCACCTCGATCCGCCCGGACAGGCCGAGAACGGCGGCGGCAAGGCGCGGCTTGCGACCGAAGGGGGAGGTGAGACTGGTACGCAGGATCATGTCGGCCATGGCAAAAATCCAGTAAGGTCAAGGCGCCGGATAGACATCCTTCCAGCCGGACGCGCCGCCGCCGCAGCTGGTGGCGGCCGAGAGACGGTCGAGGCGAAAAGCGGTATCGGTGAAGGTCCAACCGGCCTTGAAGGCGCAGCCGTTGTCATCGGCGCCAGTCGCCTCCAGGCGGCGGTTCTCCGCATCGTAGGCGACGTCGAACAGCACGTCGACGCCATACCAGCCGAGCCGGTCGGAAAAGCCGGCGAAGAGGAGCGGATTGATGCCACCGATCTCGCCTCTGTCGATCGTGTAGAGGCGGGAGGCCAGTCCCGAGGCGTTGCGATAGCAGGGGATGACATAGAGCATCGCCGTCTCGCCAAGCGGCGCGATCAGCGGCTCGGCGCCGGCGATGTCGGCCGCATCAGGCTTCTCACAGGCGATCGAGGCCAGATGCAGCTCCAGAAGGCGCGGCGGAACGCCGGCCGCCGAGAGATGGGCGCCGGCATCGACATCCGGCGCCTCCGGCAGGTCTTCCGGCGGTCCGGCCCTACGGTCACCGGGAATGCGCCCCTGCTGGCGGTCGATCTCGTTGAGGGCATCCGACAGTCCGTCGAGCGGAAAGCGGTCCGTGTGCGCCTTGCCGGCGATGTCGATGAACGAAAAGCGCAGCATGTGACCGCGCTGGATCTGCAGCATCAGCCGGCCGAGCGCGGCGGGAGACACGATGTAGTAGTCGGAGGGATGGACGAAGGGCGCGTAGTCCGAGCCGGGGTAGAGCGTGATGTCGACGCCATTGTCGACGGAGACCGCCACCGGCCGGTTGCGGTCGGCAAGAACGCCCAGCGTCGAGATCGACACCGTCCAGCGCGCCCGACTCTCCGGCGAGCGCTGGAGCACGACGACGCTGGCCTTGTCCTGGTTGGCCGCCTGCACGCTGGCGGCGCAATGCCGGGCTTCGTCACAGGCGATCGAGACAGAGCCGAACCGCTTGGACACCGCCGCCGACGCGTCGGCCGCCAAGCCGAGAGCCAGTGTCAGGAACGCGAATGCAAAAACCGACCGCCGCGACATGTCTCCCCCAATCGCCTCATCCGGATCCGAACGAGAGGCATCTCTCCCGGCCAGGACCATTGCACACATATGGGCGGTCCGAAAGGCAGTCTGAACACCCCCTTCCGTCCTAAGGCCGGAAGGCTTCGCATTCACGGGCAACGAGGGACACCGGCGCGCGACGCGCCACATCGGAAAAGCGGTGAGGCCGAAACAGTATGCCGGACCAGACGGTTGCCCGCCTGAGCCAACACGCCGCCCGGCATCGCGCCGCGCCCCTTGCGGCATGGCGGCGCCGTCAGCGGAACAGCATCAGCGGGATCAGGCAGGTGCGGATCATGGCCGACGTCGTGCTGCCGACCAGCAGGTTGCGCACCGCCGAGTGACCATAGGCGCCGATGGCCAGAAGGTCGATGCCTTCGGCCCGGACATAGTCGCCGATGACCTTCGTCGGCTCGCCGGGCAGGAGCTTTGACACCACGGTTTCCCCGCGACCGCCGAGCACCCGCGCGGCCTCTTCCAGCCGCTGACGGTTGGCCGGCGTATCGTCTCCGACCGTCACCACATGGACCTCCAGACCGCCGAACAGCGGCTCAGACGCCATGTACTCCAGCGCCTTCCGGGCACTGGGGCCGCCATCATAGGCAAGGAGCACGCGGCGGACGCCCTTCCACTCGCGCGAGGCGACGAGGATCGGCCGCTTGGCCGACCGAACCACCCGCTCGAGATTGCTGCCGATGTGCATCTGGGCGAAGTCGGCATTGGCGCCTCGCTTGCCGATGACGATCAGCGACACATCCGCCTCGCACTCGGCGACGGTGTCGACGAAGGAGCCGTGACGGAATTTGACGTCCACCTCGGCGACGCCCTGCTCGGTCAGGCGGCTACGGCTCGTATCGAGCAGCGCGCGCCCTCGCTCCTGGGCGAGCTTGGCGCTCTCCTCGTCGATCCTCGCAAGACTGTCGAGAAGCTGCGCGTTGGCGTCCACCCCAAGGGCGCCGGACAGGTCGAGCAGGTCGCCCCGCTCCTTCCGGCCGATGACATGCAGGATCGACACCGAAGCGCCCATTCGTCCGGCCGCCCAGGCGGCGTGATCCGCCACGCTGATCGCATAGACCGACACGTCCACGCAGGCGAGTACCTTGGTCATTCGTCCCTCCCTGTGGCCGGGTCGCGCGCCCTGCCTTCCGATCTATCTACCTGTTTTCAAATGACCTTGTCGACGGCGTCCGGATCGTTGTGGATCGCGAAGCGATCGACCATGGTCGCGCTCGCCTCGTTGAGGCCGAGAACCTCCACCTCAGCCCCCTCGCGGCGGAACTTGATGACCACCTTGTCGAGCGCCGCGATCGCCGAAACGTCCCAAAGGTGGGCATGGCTGACGTCGATCACGACGCGCTCCACCACCTCCTTGAAGTCGAGCGCGGCGACGAAGGCATCGGACGAGGCAAAGAACAGCTGTCCGTGAACGACATAGGTGCGCGTCCGACCGTCCGGCGACAGCGAGGAGGACACCGCGAACACGCGGGCGACGTTGGAGGCGAAGAAGATGCCGGACAGCAGCACGCCTGCGAGGACGCCCTGGGCGAGATCGTGCGTGTAGACCACCACCACCACGGTGACGAGCATGACGATGGACGCCGACGGCGGGTACTGCCGCATGCTGCGGATCGAGCTCCAGGAAAAGGTGCCGACCGACACCATGATCATCACCGCCACCAGCGCGGCCATCGGGATCTGACTGACCCAGGGGCCGAGCACGACGATCAGGAACAGCAGGAAGGCGCCGGCGACGAGGCCGGAGAGACGTCCCCGGCCACCCGACTTCACGTTGATCACCGACTGGCCGATCATGGCGCAGCCGCCCATGCCGCCAAGAAAGGCGCTGACGATGTTGGCGACGCCCTGGCCGCCGCACTCGCGGTTCTTGTTGCTCGGGGTATCGGTGAGATCGTCGACGATCGCCGCCGTCAACAGCGATTCCAGAAGCCCAACCGCCGCGAGCGCCACCGAATAGGGCAGGATGATCCGCAGCGTTTCCAGGTTGAACGGCACGTCGGGGATGAGGAAGGACGGCAAGGAGGACGGCAGTTCGCCGAGATCGCCGACCGTCCGTACATCGATTCCCAGCGCCAGGACCGCGCCGGTCACCAGAACGATGGCGACGAGCGGGCTCGGAATGGCCCTGGTGACGTAGGGAAAGAGATAGATCACGGCGAGGCCGGCGGCGACCAGGACGTAGGTCACCGGCGCAACGCCGATGAGTTCGGGAAGCTGGGCCATGAAGATCAGGATGGCCAGCGCGTTGACGAAGCCGGTCATCACCGACTTCGAGACGTAGCGCATCAGCGAGCCGAGCTTCAGAAAGCCGGCCAGGATCTGGAACAGGCCCATAAGGATGGTCGCGGCCAGCAGGTACTGCAGGCCATGGTCGCGAACGAGGTCCACCATCAGCACGGCCGTGGCCGCCGTCGCCGCCGAGATCATGCCGGGCCGGCCGCCGACGATGGCCGACGTCACGGCGATCGCAAACGAGGCGTAGAGGCCGATCTTGGGATCGACGCCGGCAATGACCGAGAATCCGATGGCCTCCGGAATGAGGGCAAGCGCGACGACGATGCCCGCAAGGATGTCGCCGCGAATATTGGACAGCCATTCCTTCCGGAGGGTCTCGAACAAGGTCATTGGATCTCTGCGTCCCGAGACGACAGGCCACGCCACGCCCTGGAAAGGCGAGTGAATCGCGCGTGTCGTCAGAGATTGTCCGGCGGATCGGCGGCCGGAAGAGCCACCCGCGAGGCGGGTCCGTGTGAACGCTTAGGTTACTGCCATGGCCCACCGGAAAAGGCAACCGCGTGGTCGCCCCGCACGAACGAGGCCGATGGCGCCTGGCGCCTCACCTGATCGGCGGCAACACCACCCGGCTGGCGCGGCAGGCCCGCCTGTCGACCTCCTCGCAGGCGCGAAAGCCGAGGCCGCGCGTCAGGCAGACGCGCACTTCCCTGAGGCGACGCCCGTCGCAGGTGACGGCGACGCCGCCGGGCCGGAGCCCGGGATTGGCGGCGACGAAAGCCGCCTCCACCTCGGCGGGGGAGACCATGACATAGTTATCGAGCCGCCGAAAGGCGGCCGGAATGCGGACCGCCTCGCGCGCCGCCCGGACCGTCTTGAGATAGTCGGCGGGCGAAAGGCCGGAACAGGATCCGTGCTTGCGCCATTCGTGGCGAACGAGGCCGGGCGCCGGCATCAGGTCGGCAACGGCGCGGATCTCCGCCGAATCCGGCGTAAGGCGCGTCGGGCAATCCTCGGGATAGCCGCGTTCGTACTGCGGCCACAGGCCGTGCACCAGGAAACCGTAACGGCGGCCGGTCTCGCATTGGGCGTCATTCCGCGCGCCACCCTCGGCCTCGCAATAGCTCGGCGACCAGGTGAGCGACAGAACGTAGAAATCGAACCGCCCCGGCGCGTCGCCGGCCAGCGCGGCAACCGGCCACGCGGCCAGCAGGACCAGCAGCCGAACCAGGCGGACGATCACTTCAGGACCTGGCAGTCGGCACCGTAGACCCGGTAGGGATCGTGGCCGCTGAGGCAGAACTCGACGTTCCAGCCATAGCCGGCAAAGCCCTCGCCCGCCGACACCACGTAGTAGAGCGTCGTCGGCCGTGCCGAGGTGAGCGCGGCACGGGCCGCGCAATAGCGTCGGTCGATGGCGCTGAAGCCTTCGGTCACCAGACGCCGCTCGCCCACCCGGTCGAGCGCGGCGATGGTGACGCCGTCCTTCCAGGTATGGGCCTCGGCCCAGGCCTGCCGGCTCGACAGGGTGGAGAGAACCGATGCGTCGTCGCAGCCGGGAAGCTCCCCGGCGGCGGCCATCACGGTCGAACAGCTCAGCGCAAGCAAGGCGGAGACAAGGCGCATGGGACGATCCTCGATATCGACACGAGAGCGGCCATGAGGCCGGGCGCCCGAGCGGAGGGCGGATTCGGGAACTGAGAATAATCGTGACCGTTGGCTTGTCGACCTGATTTTTCGGCCGAGCGTTTCATTCGTTGAAGACGACCATCCCCGACGCCATCTGTCGGTGACTGCCCTTGGCGGCCACAGCGAGGAGCGATGACATGAAACCACGCATTTCGGTACTGACGCTCGGCGTCGACGATCTCGAACGCGCCGTCGCCTTCTATCGCGACGGCCTCGGGCTGCCGACGGAAGGCATCGTCGGCAAGGAGTTCGAACATGGCGCGGTTGCCTTCTTCGACCTGCAATCGCAGCTGAAGCTGGCGGTCTGGGCGCGCGGCGACCTCGCCCATGACGCGGGGTTGCCGACGGCGACCTCGAGCCCCGGCAATGTGACGATCGGCCACAACGTCGGCGGCAGGGACGAGGTGGACGCGGTGATGGACGAGGCCCGCAAGGCGGGAGCCCAAATCCTCAAGCCCGCCAAGGACACCTTCTGGGGCGGTTACGCCGGCTACTTCCAGGACCCCGACGGACACGTCTGGGAAATCGTCTGGAATCCGGCCTTCGCTCCCTAAACGAACGGGTCGTATACCAGCTCCCAGAGGTGACCGTCCGGGTCGGCGATGTAGCCTGAATAGCCACCCCAGAACACCGTCTGGGCCGGTCGGCGCAAAACTGCCCCCGCCGCGAGCGCGTGGGCCATCGCCGCGTCGACGGCGGCTTCGGACGGGTAGCCGTGAGCGAAGGTGATGCCGTCGAAGCCATGACCGTCGTCGGCGACTGCGGCGTCCTTGGCCAACAGCGCCCTTGGAAAGAGCGAAAGCTTCAGATTTTCGAGTGCGTAGATCACGTACTCGTCGTTCGATGCCGGGTCGGCCACGAAGCCAAGGGCGTCGTAGAAGGCGCGGGCACGAGGGAGGTCGGCCACGCCGAGGGTGATGCTCGACACGACTCGGAAGTGCTTCTGATCGTCTGCCATTGGAAGGATCTCCACCGACACCCGGTTCGGCGCGTCGCGCTTTCGGCTCGGCAGGAGACCATACCGCGATCTTGATCGGAGCGGATGCCGCTGCGTTCAAAGAAACTACGTAGATTCAAAGGACTGAGATACTTCCGCGACACAGGAAGATGTTTCCGGACCATGCTGGCCGCCCCTCGCGCCTTCCCGGCAGACGATGTCCGCCGGGAACACGGGTTCGGTTCAGTACCGCGTCGCGCCGGAATGGGCGCCCCAACGCCTCACGCGGCGCGGATCGATCCGAGGAAAGTCGTCAGCTCGTGCCGCAGCCGCTCGGCATTCTTGCTGAGCTCGGACGCCGAGGCCAGCACCTGGGTCGCCGCGCTGCTCGATTCGCTGGCCGCCATGGTAACGGACGTGATGTTCTCCGATACCGTGCCCGTTCCGATCGAGGCTTCCTGAACGTTGCGGGCGATCTCCACCGTGGCGGCGTTCTGCCCGTCCACCGCGCCGGTGATCGACTTGGAGATGTCGTTCATGGTTTCGATGGTGGCGCCGATGTCGCGAATGGCCTCCGCCGCCTCGGTCGTCGCCGCCTGGATGGCGCCGATCTGCGCGCCGATCTCGGCCGTGGCCTTGGCGGTCTGGTCGGCGAGCTGCTTGACTTCGGCAGCGACCACGGCGAAGCCCTTGCCGGCCTCGCCCGCCCGTGCCGCTTCGATGGTGGCGTTGAGCGCCAGAAGGTTGGTCTGGCCGGCGATATTGTTGATGAGTTCGACCACCGCGCCGATCTTCTCGGCCGCCGCGGCCAGTCCCTTGACCTTGTCGTTGGTGTGTTCGGCCTCGCTCACCGCCTTCGAGGCGATCTCCGACGACTTTTCCACCTGCCTGGCGATTTCCGACACCGACGACGACAGCTCCTCGGTCGCCGACGCCACCGAGGCGACGTTGGCCGACGCCTGTTCGGCGGCGGCAGCCACCGAAGCCGACTGGTTCTGCGTCGAGTCGGCCAGCGAGGTCAGCGACTTGGCCGACAGCTGAAGCTCGGTGGAAGCGGAGGCCACCATGGTCACGATATCGCCCACCGCCTCGTCGAAGCGCAGCGCCAGCGCGTTCATGTCAGCCGCGCGGCGCTCCTGTTCGAGGCGTTCCTGATCGGCCCGCTCGGCGCGCAGCCTTTCGGTCTCCTGCATGCTGTCGCGGAACACCGCCATGGTCTTGCCGAGCGCGCCGATCTCGTCGTTGCGCTCCGTGTAGGGCGCCTCGATCGAGAACTCGCCCCTCGACAGCGCCATCATGCGGTCGCCGATGACGTCGAGCGGATGGATGATGCGCCGCTGCACCAGAATGGCGACGCCAATGGCCAGCGCTAGCGCGCCGACGAACAGGCCGAGGTTCGTCCACAGCGACAGCGTCGCCTGCCTGTTGACCTCGATGGCCTTGGTTTCGGCGATGGAGAGCGCGACATTGGCGACGTTGAGCAGCGACATCAGCCGCGGCGCGTTATAGGTGCTCCAGCCCAGCGTGTCGGTGTCGGCCGTCTCGCCGGCGATGACCGTCTTGAAAAGCTTGGTCTGCCGCTCGATGGCGCCCGAGCTGAAATACTCCCGATCGGCGGCGGCCACCGCTTCGGCAAAGGCCGGCGGCAGGTCGACGCCCGACGACATGTCCTTGATGGTCGCGAACGCCACCTGGGCGGACGCCATGTGCGTGAAGTAGGTTTCCAGGCCGTTTTCGGGAACACCGATCGGCCCGAGAGCGTTGGCTGTCAGACCGGACGCGTCACCGGCGCTGTTGCGCATCACCCAGGCCAGCGCCTTGATGTCGAGCAACCGGTCGATCAGCCCGTCGGCCAGGCGGACTTCCTCGGCGATCCTGGAAGACGCCGATGACAGTTGGTCGATCATCGCCGTGGCGGCCTTGGTGTAGTCGTCGGCAAGCGACGCCTGACGGCTGGCCTTGTCCTGCTTGAAGGCGTCGTCGGTCTTGGCCTGAAGCGCCTTGAGCGCGTCGAACGTGCCGCGAAGCGACCCGGCGAGCTGCGCGCCATCGGGAAGGTCGGCGCCCTGGAGCGTCGCGATGGCCGCCTCGATGGCCGGCATCTCGGCACTCCGGGCATCGCTCACCTGCTTGACGAAACCTTCCAGCCCTTCTTCGGCCTTGATGGCTCTGACGGTGCTGCTTCGATCGATCCTGAGGTTCGGCAAGGCCTGGAACATCTGCGTCGTGGCACGAGAAACCGTTTCGATGCGCGCCGCCGTCCGGGCGCTCTGCCAAGACGTCCAGGCGTCGATCCCCACCTGGACCAGAATGCCGGCCACGAGCACGACGATGGTTATTCTCAGCGTGAGGCTGACGGTCAGACGGTTCATTTCGGCTCCTGCTACGAATTCTCTCCAGGCTAATAAAAATTTACTTAAGAATGTTTAATCTGTCCTTGATAAATATTACCGCGCCATCTTTACCCAGGGTAGCTTGCGCGAAGCCGTCGGCTCGACGTCGGGCACTCTCCGGCGCCGATCACGACAGATAGACGATGTTGGTTTCCGGTTCCTCGAACACGTCCGGCTCCCGCGTCGTGACGAACTCCGTTTCGGCCACGCTGTAGAGACTGTGCAGGACCTCATCGACATCCCTGGCGTAGAAGGGCTTCTTGAGGAAGAAGTCCACGCCGATATGGGCCGCCGCGCGACGGATCGCCTCGTCAGCCTTGCCGGACATCAGCACGACATGCGCATCTCCGGACGAATACAGGATCTCGCCCGCCGCCTCGAGGCCGTCGATGCCCGGCATCTCCACGTCGATGAAGGCAAGATCGAAGCAGCCGCTCCGAAACTGGCGGATGGCGTCGGCGCCGTTGGCCGCCTCCTCGACGTCGAGCTTGAAACGGCTGTGCTTGATGATGCGCTTGACCACCGAGCGGACGGTGGCGCTGTCGTCGACGATCAGCACGCGGCGCGACTGCACCATCTTGACGACGCGCAGCAGCATCATCGCCACCTTCGACTTGTCGAAGGGCTTGGGCAGCAGCGCATAGGCGCCGCGCGCCTTCAGCGCCTCCAGCGTGGCCTGCCGCATGTCGGTGGAGATGGAGACGACGATGGGTGGCCGGCGCCCGCCGAGCACGGAATCGAACTTCTTCAGCAGCTCGATGCCGTTGATATGTGGCATGTTGAGGTCGAGGAACAGCACGTCGGGTACGCCGCGCAGCAGGAACCGCCCGGCTTCGAGGACGCTTTCGACCTCGAAGACGTGACAGTCCGGCACGATTTCCCGGATCTCGTTCCGCAGTTGCGTTCGGACGATCGCGGAGTCGTCCACAATGAGTGCCCTGAGGTTCAGCATCTTGTTTCCCCGGTCGAACCGAACAACCTTTCCGCGCCTTGCGCCTCGCCCCGTCAGGCGGCCGACAGGACGGGCCGATGGCCGCCATCGCATTCGGCAGCCACCTTCTCGAACACACGCACCAGATCCGGATCGAGCTTCGCGCCGGCCATCGACCGGAGGATCGAGTAGGCTTCCTCGGCCGGCTTGGGCGGCTTGTAGGCTCGCCTCTCGGTCAGCGCCGCGAAGATGTCGCAGATGGTGATGATGCGGGTAATATCGTCGATCTCTCCGGCGCGGCTGCCCTGCGGGTAGCCGGAACCGTCGAGATACTCGTGGTGATCGCGGGCGACGCGGGCGATCTCGCCACTGGTGTGCGCGTCGCGGGAGAGAATGTCGTAGCCGTGGACGACATGCCGCTTCATGATCTCCCACTCGGCCGCGTCGAGCGCGCCCGGCTTGTCGAGGATCTCCAGAGGGATCATCGCCTTGCCGACGTCGTGGAAGAAGGCGGCGTCGAACAGGCGCCCCGTCTGCCGCTCGCCGGCGCCGAGCGCCCGCGCGAAGGCGAGCGTGTATCCGGAGACAAGCGCGCAATGCTGGGCCGTGCCGTCGTGGTAGTTCTGGATCAGGTCGATCCACACCGACATCGGCGACTTGCCGATCAGCTCGGTCATCGCCCGGCGCTGGCGCGCCGACTCTTCGAGGGCCGGCGCCACGGGGTTGACCCTGAGACGACCGAACAGATCGACGACCGCATCGGCGATGCCGTTCGACACCGACGACCGCAAGGCCGCCGCCTTGGACGCCTGGTAGACCGCGTGCGGATCGACCTGGGCGATCAGGCCGACAAGGCTCTTCGCGCTCATGTCGGTGGTGATGTTGATGAAGGAAAAGCCCGCCTGCTCGAAGGCGACGAAGCTGCGCGGGTCCATGTCGCTGAGGAACAGGACCGTCCGCGGTTTCAGCGAACCGGCGAGATCGGAAAGGCGGGCGGGAACATGTTGGTCCGGTCGGTACTTGCCGGCAAACACCAGAATGTCCTGTTTGCCCGCCTTGGCGATCTCGCGTTCCCCGGGGGACATCCGGCGCGCCTCGAAACCGTGCGACAGCAACCCCGCGAGACAGACGTCGACCTCCGCCTGGGGCTCGCCCATGAGCTGGATGCCAACACGAGATCGTCCCATCTGACCGCTTCCCGGTAGTGTTTGTGTCGCGCCTGGTTCGCCAAGCCTCCCGGCCGCGCGTCAAGCGCAGCGGGCGTTGCGAAGGCCGCAATGCGTTCTGGATCGTGGCCGCTGTCCGCGGCCGTCAGTTGAACCGCTCGGCCCCGGAAGTCCCGGCGGCCCGGCTGTTCCTGCCAGATGGAGGTGCGCCGCCAAGGCGGAACGCCAACCAAGCCACGCCGTCCGATACGCGAATGGGTTCGCTTCGGCGGACGCGGCTTTCTCCTTGTCCTACCGCGTCTACTCCTTGCACATTGAGAAATTATTACCGCTTCTTCGCGGAAAACCGGGAGAAGAGCCGAGCCCCCGGCCGATCAGCCGTCCTCGGCCAGTCTCAGCACGCGACCGCCCGCGCCCTCGTCCACGGCGAGAAGACGGGTCAGCTCCGGCAGGATCGCCTCGGTCTCGTCGGCCAGTGTGAAAGGCGGGTTGGCGCAGAGCACGCCGGCGCCGGAGAGCGGCCCGTCGCCGCCCGGCTCGCGCACCCATTGTTCGATGGCGACGAGGCGCGGATAGCCGGCCTCGGCGGCTCCTTTCAGGAAGGCGTCGACGGCGGCAATGTCCTTGATCGGATACCAGATCAGCAGGCAGCCGGTGGCGAAGCGCTTGCGGGCGTCATGAACGGCGCGCAGCAGGCGGTCGAACTCGCCGGGTTCCTCGAAGGGCGGATCGATGACCACGACGCCGCGTCGCTCGCGCGGCGGCAACTGGGCGCGGACGGTGACATAGCCGTCCTCCGAGCCGACGCGCACCCGCCGGTCACCGGCGAAGAGCGCGGAGAGCGTCGCCGCGTCCTGCGGATGCAGCTCGTTGAAATGATAGCGATCCTGCAGACGGCCGAGCGCCGTGGCGATGGCCGGCGAACCGGGATAGACGAGAAGATCGTCGCCGCCGTTGACGGCGCGAAGCGCCGATTGCCAGGGGGCGAGCCAGTCACCGAGCGCCGGCGACAGGCGCGCCGCCCTGATGCGAGCCACACCGCCCTCCCACTCGCCCGTCCTGAGAGCCTCGTCGGCGGCGAGGTCGTAGAGACCGATGCCGGCATGGCTGTCGATGACGCGATAGCCGGCGTCCTTGCGGCCGAGATAGTCGAGGATGCGGGCAAGCACGGCATGCTTCAGCACGTCGGCAAAGTTCCCGGCATGAAAGGCGTGGCGATAATTCATGGCGCGAGAGCTAGATCACATGCCGCCCCGCCGGCAAGGAAATTCGCCATTGTCGTCGCCAGCCGCACTGCCGCCGCATGTGCAACCCAGACTTCGAATCGAGCGTTGAAGCGGACATGAACGGTTCATGAATGACCAGTTCAGCCCGTGCTCAAGGCAAGGGTGGGATAAGGTTGACCATTGAATGTCCGGTCGCCCGGATCGACCCAGGAGCAAGAGCCATGTTGAAACCCCTTCTGTCGATTGCCGTGCTCGCCGCCGCGACCATTGCGGCTCCGGCGGTGGCCTCGGCGGCACCCGCCCGCGTCACGGCCAACGTCAACCTCCGGGCCGGCCCGGGAACGCAGTATTATCCGATCCTCGTGCTGCCGGCCGGGGCCCCGGTCAACCTCTACGGCTGCCTGCGGGGCTACACCTGGTGCGACGTTTCCTACGGTCGCGAGCGCGGCTGGGTGTCGTCGCGCTATCTCTCCACCTTCTACCGCGGCCCGGCCTATCGTCCGCGTCCCTATGCCTCGGTGCCGTTCCTGACCTTCAATTTCGGCTACTGGGACAACCACTATGCCCACCGTCCGTGGTATCAACATCGTCCGCGCCCGGGTCGCCCCGGTCCCGACTGGCACCACGATCGCGACCGTCCGCGCACGGACTGGGATCGGGACCGGGACCGCGATCGTCGCGACTGGGTTCGTCGGGATTGGGACCGGGACCGCGATCGCCGGGATTGGGACCGTTGAAACCATATGAACGATCGTGGCTCGCGAGGGCCACGCCCGTGACCGAGGATAGAACGCGATGAGGATGCGACGTCTGGCCGCGACGCTTTGCCTGGCCTGCCTGATCTCCTCGACGACCGGCGCGCAGGCCGCGCCGGCCGAAGTGCTGGTCGCCGTCAATCTCCGCACCGGGCCGGGCGCGCAGTATTATGCCATCATGGTGCTGCCGCCCGGCGCACCGGTCGAGATCTACGGCTGCCTCAACGACGACAGCTGGTGTGACGTCGGCTACGGGCGGACAAGAGGCTGGATCGCCTCGCGTTACCTCGGCACCGTCCGCAACTGGTCGCCCGAACGACGCATCCTGCGGCCGCCGGTGCTGACGCCGCCGCCGATCTATCGCGAGCCGCCGGTCTACGCCAACCCGCCGCCCGTCTACCGCGAGCCCGAGTGGGGACCGCCTGACGTCTACCAGGGCGAGGTCTACATCGAGCCGCCGCCGGGCTACGTCTACCGGCCGCCGGTGGTGGTCGGCCCGCCGATGCCGGCCCTGCCCCAGCCGGACGTCGGCATCTACCCCGAGCAGCCGCGCGTCCACACCGCGCCACCGGCAGGCGCGCGACCACCGGTCGTCGCCAGCACGCCACCGGCGACCCAGCCGTCCTCACCTCCGGCGACGGTCACCCAGCCGTCGGCAACACCCCAAGCCGGTCCGACCGGCCAGTCGTCCGCCAGCTCCGCCCAGCCGGCGGCACCGGGCACGACAACGCCGTCGCCGACCGATGCCAAGCCGAAATACGGCAGCGCCGTCGGCAAGCCCGGCGCGCCCTGCAAGTGGGTGAACGGCGTTTGCCGCAACGATTGATCGCCCTCAGTCGAAGGCGCGGCCGGCGAGGTGCATCAGAAGATAAAGGTAGAGCTGCGTCGTCTTGCGCAGCCGCTTGGGCAGGAGTTTGCCCGAGGCGCCAGCGCGCAACCTGTCGATCTCGGCGACCGTGACGCGGCGGAAGTCGCTCTCGGTCGTCAGCCCGGCGATCTGCTCGGGCGTCGCCTTCCATTTGCGGATCGGGAAGAGATCGTAGACGAAACGGGGATCGTCGGCCGGCGTCAGGTTGCCGTCCGGACGCTGTTCGGGGTTCCAGCCACCGATCAGCGGCATGTAGATCCGCTTGGCGTCGGACATCCACGCCGCCAGCCAGGAAAACGTGCTGAGACTGACGACGATGTTCTGCGAGTTGCGGATGATCTGGAAGTCGCGGATCGGCGTCGTGTGCGGGACATAGATGGCGTCCGGAAACGCCGCCCGGATCATGTTGCTGTAATAGTCGTCGAATAGTTGCCCCATGAAGACCGGTGTCTTGCCCGTCTCCTCGATGATCGATCGATAATAGGTGAGCGGAATCGGCCCATAGTCGGCGGACTTGCCGAACAGGATGTCCTCGCCGCGGATGTTGATGACGATATGCGCGTCGTCGAACCCCGGTGCGTCTTCCTCTGGGAGAGGCCGGAACAACGCATTGGCGTCCTCGCGCGACAGGAAGCGCCGATAGTCGACCGTAATCGACCGCATCATCACGGAGGTCGCCAGCCCCGACCGACAGAGACGATACACGTGATCGGGTGAAACGGCGCCGCCCCGAACCAGCAAAGGCACGTAGGGCTGGCCGACGATGACCGGCTTCGACAGGCGCCACTCCGGCATGTGGTAGCCGAAGACCTCGAAATCGGGCAGGGTCTCGACCAGCCGGCTGGCCACCATCAGCTGCATCATCTGGTTGCCCAGGCGCCCGCTGCCCTGGTCGATGACGAATTTCTTCATGGCCGAACTCCCCCGTCTCAACGCCAGCGCCATAAACCACACTTCATCCCGATTGGAAATCGCCGCCCAACCGCCAACAGCTGTCGCCCTGCTGCCATGCTCTGACCGCAGTCAATGTGATAAGCTCTTCGTTCGCTCAGGAACCGACGAGTCTGCTCATGGCACCCCGCAAGCCCGCCTCCGCCCCCGATAACGATCCGGCGCCCGGATTTTCCGAGATGCCGCAGGCGCCGTTCGAGGGAACGCCGTTGAAGGGTTCCTTCTCGGACTGGCTGAAGGACGTCTCCGACGATGCCGCCAAGCCCCAACCCTCCGAGTCGCGGGTCGTCGAGGAGACCATCGCCAAGCCGGGCAAGCGCAAGCCGAAGGCCGAGCTGACCTCGCGCAAGTCGTCGCGCGGCGGTTCGCTGGGCGGCTCGACCGATCCCAAGGTGCGCGCCGCCGGCGGCCTCAACCCCGTTTCCGGCATGTCCGTGTCGATGGAGGAGGCCCAGGCGCTGCCGCTCGGCGGCGTCACCGCCACGGTCAAGGCGCTGGAAGAGATGATCCAGAAGGGCCGCGACATCTTCCGCGACGGCCAGCCCTGGGTGCCGCACCGTCCGGAACGGCCGCCGAAGTCGGAAGGCGGCATCACCTTCAATCTGTCGTCCGCCTACGAGCCGAAGGGCGACCAGCCCACCGCCATCGCCGACCTCCTCGCCGGTATCGAGCAGAACGACAAGACGCAGGTGCTCCTGGGCGTCACCGGCTCGGGCAAGACCTTCACGGTGGCCAACATCATCGCCGCCACCAACCGCCCCGCCCTGATTCTCGCCCCCAACAAGACGCTGGCCGCCCAGCTCTATTCCGAGTTCAAGAGCTTCTTCCCGGACAACGCCGTCGAGTATTTCGTCTCCTACTACGACTCCTACCAGCCGGAAGCCTACGGTCCGCGCACCGACACCTATATCGAGAAGGAATCGACCATCAACGAGCAGATCGACCGCATGCGCCACTCGGCGACGCGCGCCCTGCTCGAACGCGACGACGTGATCATCGTCGCCTCGGTGTCCTGCATCTACGGTATCGGCTCGGTCGAGACCTACACCGCCATGACCTTCGGCCTGGAAGTCGGCGACCGCATCGACCAGCGTCAGCTCCTGGCCGACCTCGTGGCCCTTCAATACAAGCGCGCCGACGTCGGCTTCGCGCGCGGTACCTTCCGGGTGCGCGGCGACACCATCGAAGTCTTCCCGGCTCACTTGGAGGACCGCGCCTGGCGCATCTCGCTGTTCGGCGACGAGGTGGAGGCGATCACCGAGTTCGATCCGCTGACCGGCCACAAGTCGGCCGACATGAAGTTCGTCAAGATCTACGCCAACTCGCACTATGTGACGCCCAAGCCGACGCTGGCCCAGGCCATCAAGTCGATCAAGGCCGAGCTGCGCGACCGACTGGTCGAGCTCAACGCCCACGGCCGCCTGCTGGAAGCGCAGCGCCTCGAACAGCGCTGCACCTTCGACATGGAGATGATGGAGGCCACCGGCTCTTGCGCCGGCATCGAGAACTATTCGCGCTACCTGACGGGCCGCGCGCCCGGCGAGCCGCCGCCGACCCTGTTCGAGTACCTGCCGGACAACGCCCTCGTGTTCATCGACGAGAGCCATGTCACCGTGCCGCAGATCGGCGCCATGTATCGCGGCGACTTCCGCCGCAAGGCGACGCTGGCCGAATATGGCTTCCGCCTGCCTTCCTGCATGGACAACCGCCCGCTGCGCTTCGAGGAATGGGACGCCATGCGGCCGCAGACCGTCTGCGTCTCGGCCACGCCCGGCGGCTGGGAACTCGACCAGTCGGGCGGCGTGTTCGCCGAGCAGGTGATCCGCCCCACCGGCCTGATCGACCCGCCGGTGGAGATCCGCCCGGCCCGTACCCAGGTCGACGATCTCCTCGGCGAAGTGCGGCAGGTGACCAACGCCGGCTACCGCACGCTGGTCACCGTGCTGACCAAGCGCATGGCCGAGGACCTCACCGAATACCTGCACGAGCAGGGCGTGAAGGTCCGCTACATGCACTCGGACATCGACACGCTGGAGCGCATCGAGATCCTGCGCGACCTGCGCCTCGGCGCCTTCGACGTGCTGGTCGGCATCAACCTCTTGCGCGAGGGTCTCGACATTCCCGAATGCGCGCTGGTCGCCATTCTCGACGCCGACAAGGAGGGCTTCCTGCGGTCGGAAACCTCGCTGGTCCAGACCATCGGCCGCGCCGCCCGCAACGTCGACGGCAAGGTCATCCTCTACGCCGACAACATGACCGGCTCCATGGAGCGGGCCATCGCCGAGACCAACCGCCGCCGCGAAAAGCAGATGGCCTACAACGCCGAGAACGGCATCACGCCGGAAAGTGTCAAGCGTTCGATCGGCGACGTGTTGAACTCGGTCTACGAGCAGGATCACGTCCGCGTCGATACCGGCCTCGCCGAGGAAGGCGAGATGATCGGCCACAACCTCAAGGCCTATATGGCCGACCTGGAAGGGCGGATGCGCAAGGCCGCCGCCGACCTGGAGTTCGAGGAAGCGGCGCGCCTGCGCGACGAACTGAAGCGCCTTCAGGCGGCCGAGCTGACCATTGCCGAAGACCCCATGGCCCGCCAGAGCGACGTCGACGCCGCCGGCGGTGGCTTCGGAGGCGGCAAGAAATACGGCAAGTCCGCCAACACGCCGCCCTCCCGCATTCGCAAGAACAACCTCGACGAAATGACCGTCGGCCGCACCGAGGTGCCGATGGGTAGCGAACCGCCCAAGCGCCCACCGCCGAGCACGGCGGCGGGGACGGTGGCAGGCAAGAAGCGCGGACGGTGGGGGAAGTAGGCGATCCGCCTCATGCCAACCCGGAACGTGTCGAGAGGACGAGAATGGCAGCGAGCGCTCCGGACGCAGAAGTCTTTCGACATCTTGAGCAGAAGTTGCACCGTCCGGAGGTTCGACGCTCGCAGGACTCCGTGCAAGCGTTGCTGGCCGATGACTTCATCGAGTTCGGCAGCTCGGGTCGGGTCTACGACAAGGCGTCCATCATCAAGGCATTGGCCGAGGAGTCCATGGCCGAGGCAGCTCTCGTCCCGGATGTGCATGATTTCGTCGCTCGCGAGATATCGTCCGACCTCGTGCTCGTGACCTACCGCAGCAGCCGCCATCTCCCTGAGGGAACGGCGGCAAGGACCACGCTGCGCAGCTCGATCTGGAAACGGATCGATGGCCGTTGGCAGATGCTCTTTCATCAGGGAACGATTGTCCCGTCTCCCTAAAGGCACCCCCAGCGACAGTTGTTCTCCCTCGCAATGCCGCTGATGACCTTGACGTGGTAATGAAAATTCCCTACCTTTCCGAACAAGGCGAAGGAGATGAGTTATGAACGCACCGGCCGTCATCGAGAAAACCTGCGCGGTGACCAGGAAGGGACAAACAACTCTCCCGCTTGCCGTTCGGCAACTTCTGGGAGTCGCCAAGGGCGGACAAATCCTCTTGCGCGCGGAAGGCCGTCGTATCACCATCGAGCAGGTGGAAGCTGAGCACAGCGATCCTGCCATCGAGGCTTTTCTGCGTCTGATAGCCAACGATATTGCAACGGAAGGCACTGTCGGCACGCTTCCCCACGATCTTGTCGAAAGCCTCCAACACGCCCTTGAGGACGTCGAGGTCGACCTGAACGAGCCGATCGAAGGTGATGTGTGCCTCTGATCGTCAACGGCTGGACGCTGCTTTTCCATGATATGATGCTCGGCCAGATCAAGACGCTGGCTGACGCGGTCAACCGGGCACGCACCGCCGACCCCGTCGGCTTCCGTTCCAATGCCAACGTCCGCGTGTTCGCGTCCATCGCCAAACTGGTGCTGCAGGTCGTTCCTCAGGAACCCGGACACGCGGACCATCGGATCGGCAACACCATGGGCCCCGATTACCGCCACTGGTCCAGAGCAAAGTTCGGACAGCGCTTCAGGCTTTTCTTCCGTTACGACAGCGGCAGCCGCATCATTGTGTTCGCCTGGGTGAATGACGAGACCACCCTGAGGGCCAGGGGCAGCAGGTCGGATCCCTATACGGTGTTCAAGGCCATGCTTGAGCGAGGGAATCCCCCCGACACCTGGAAGGCATTGCAGGCGGCGGCAAAGGAGTTGCCTGACGAACTGCAGCACCTGTTTCAGGACACAGCCCCATAAGAAGCGGTTCCATCTTCCTGAACGGCGTCCTTACTCCTGCCTCCCCCGTCTCAGTCCCCTCTGCCCCAGCATGATGCTGCCGAAGATCAGGGCGATGCCGAGCCACTGCGCGAGCGACAGGGTCTCGTCCTTAAACAGCCAGCCGAGGGCCACGGCCGTGACCGGGCTCAGGAAGCCGAGCTGCGCCACGAGGTTGGGATTGAGGCGGGCGATGCCGCGGAACCAGACGACGTAGGTGAGGCCGGCGCCGATCAGGCCGAGATAGGCGATGCCGATCAGGTTGTCGGTCGTGAAGGCGGCGAGCGCCGGCATGTTTCCGATGAGCGCCGGCAACAGCAGGATGCCGCCCGCCGTCAGTTGCCAGGCCGTGAAGGTGAGCAGCGGCACCGGCGGCTGCCAACGCCGTGTCAGCACGGTGCCGAGCGCCATCGACAAGGCGCCCAACAACCCCGCCATGATTCCGATGGCGTCGAGCTCCGCGCTTGGCTGCAAGATCAACAGACCAACACCCAAGGCGCCGCCCACCGCCGCGACGATCGAGACGGACATGATCGGCGTGCCCACGAAGAAGCGTGCCAGGAACACCACCACCAACGGCTGGATCGCGCCCACCGTAGCGGCGACGCCGCCGGGCAGCCGATAGGCGGCGATGAACAACATCCACCAGAAGAGGGAGAAGTTGAGCGCGCCGAGCACGAAGACGCGCGGCCACCAGAGGCCCGTCGGCAGTTGCCGGGTGACCAGAAGCAGCAGCAGCCCGGCCGGCAAGGCCCGGAGAAGCGAGACCAGAAGCGGATCGAGCCCCGGCAGGAAGGTCACCGTCACGATATAGGTGCTGCCCCAGATCAGGGGAGCCAGGGCTGTGAGCGCGATATCGGACGGCCGGTTCATGATCACCTCATTTGTCTCGACGTCAAGATAAATAGCTTCCGGTCGCTGTCAATCGGTGGCGCGATCACACCTGCGGCATGAGCGGCAACAACGGACCGACCTCGACCGAAGATCCGCAAGACTCGGGGCCTGTTCGGAAATCGGGTAGGCGCGCCGGCATGAACATGCCAAGTTCGCGCATCTTCCTCCTCCCGAGTCCCGTCCATGAAATGCCTCGTCGTCGTCGCCCACCCGCTGCCGGACAGCCTCAACCGGTCGCTGGCCCGTTTTGCCATTGAGCGGCTCGAAGCGGCCGGCCATGAGGTGACGGTGGAGGATCTCTATGGTGCCGGCTTCGACGCCGCGCTGACCGAGGCCGAGCGTCGCAGCTATTACGCCGACGCCTTCGATAGCTCGGCCGTAGCGGGCGAGGCGGCGCGACTCACCGAGGCCGAGGCGCTGGTGCTGGTATTTCCCACCTGGTGGTACGGCTTTCCGGCCATCCTGAAGGGTTGGTTCGACCGCATCTGGTCGCCGGGCATCGCCTTCGACCATTCCAGCAACTTCGGGCCGATCAAACCTCGCCTCAAGCTTACACACGTGCTGGCGATCACCACGCTCGGCTCGCCCTGGTGGATCGACACGCTGGTGCTGTGGCAGCCGGTGCGACGCATCCTGCGCATCGCCATCCTCGGCGCCTGCGCCCGTGGCGTCCGCTTCAACATGCTGTCGCTTCACTCGGCCGAGAAGCCGGCAGCCGAGCGAGTGACGCGTTTTGAGCGGCGCATCGCCAACGTCCTCGACCGGTGGGGTCAGGCTGACGAACAGCCTCCCCTCAGGCTTTGATGGCCGTCTCCGCCGCCCTGTCGCCGCGCACCAGCGCCATCGAGACCACGCCGACGACGAGGACGAGCGCCAGGACGTAGAGCCCGGCCCGATAGTCGGCGGTGGCGCTCTTCAGCCAACCCATGACGTAGGGCCCGAAGAAGCCGCCGGTGTTGCCGATCGAGTTGATCAGCGCCACGCCGACGGCCGCGGCGAGGCCGCCCATGCGCGCGGTGGTGAAGGCCCAGAAGGGACCGATCACCGACCAGAGCCCGATCAACGCCAGCGACAACGCAATGAGGCTCCCGATGAGGCCGGTCGCCTCACCGGCGAGGATGCAGCCGACCGACGCCAGGACAAGCGCGCCGATCACATGCAGCTTCCGCTCGCCAAGACGGTCGGAGCTCCACCCGATCGCCAGCATGCCGACAATCGCCGCCAGGAACGGGATGGCATTATACCAGCCGAGCAGCGTCAGGTCCGCGCCGCCGAGAGTGTCCTTCAGGATCTGCGGCATCCAGAAGGCAACGCCGTACATGCCCAGCACCATGCAGAAGTAGACGATCCCCAGAAGGCCAATCTTCAAGAACAGGCTGCGTCCGATCAGGTTGAACCGGTGCAGTTCGAAATAGCCCGCCTCCTTGTCCAGTGCGTCTTGCAGGGCGGACTTCTCCCCGTCGGTCAGCCATTTCGCCGCCATCGGCGTGTTCGGCAGCGTCAGGAGAATGGCCGCGCCGAGGATGACCGCCGGCAGGCCTTCGAGGACGAACAGCCATTGCCAGCCGCGCAAGCCCCAGAGGCCGTCCATGCCGAGGAGCCACATCGACAACGGGCTGCCCACCAGCCCGGCCACCGCCGTCGAGGACGCGAGCACGGACAACGCCCGCGCGCGGTCCCGCGGCAGGAGCCACTGGTTGAGGTAGAGGATGACGCCCGGCAGGAAGCCCGCCTCCGCGATGCCCAGCAGAAAGCGGCAGAGATAGAACGTGGCCTCGTTGTGGACGAAGGCCGTCAGGGCAGAGATGACGCCCCAGCTGATCATGATCCGGGAGATCCACAGCTTCGCTCCGACGCGCCGCAGGATGAGGTTGCTCGGCACCTCGAACAGCACGTAGCCGGCAAAGAACAATCCGGCGCCAAGACCGTAGGCGGCCGGCGACAGGCTGAGGTCCTCGTTCAGCTGCAGGGCGGCGAAGCTGACGTTGATGCGGTCGAGATAGGCGGCCACATAGCCGAGACACAGCAGCGGCAGGAGTCTCAGGGCGATTTTTCTCGAACCGGATCGCATCACGTCTTGCATATCGTTCCCGCCTTCCGGCGCGCCAGCCAGTTTGCCTTGAGAAGTGCCGCGCACCGCCTCATAGCGATCTTCGCGCCTTATGCCGAGGCCTTTCTCTGCCGGCACGCTCGTGTCGCTTCGCCCTGAAGATGCCGATCGATGCAAGTTGCCCGTTTCCGAATGTGGCCTATATTAGGCGGAAGTGCGTAGCCAGCCGGAAGGGTCCTTCATGCGTAGCGTTCTCGCCGTCCACCCTGCCCATCGCGACGACATCGCCGATCTCGTCACCCGCCGGCCGCTGCCGGGACCGGACGTCGAACAGGTGGATCCCTTCCTGTTCCTCAACCATCACGGTCCGCAGACCTACCCGCCGGGCAATCGCGGCCTGCCCTTCGGCCCGCACCCTCATCGAGGCTTCGAGACGGTGACCTTCATCCTCGAGGGCAGCCTGTCCCATCTCGACACCGGCGGCCACGAGAGCATCGTCGAGGCCGGCGGCGTGCAATGGATGACGGCCGGCTCGGGCCTCGTCCACGCAGAACTGTCGCCGGAGGCCTTCAAGCGCGAGGGCGGACCGCTGGAAATCCTGCAGCTCTGGGTGAACCTGCCGCCGTCGCTGAAGATGACCGCGCCGCGCTATACCGGCGTGCAGCGGGCCGACATTCCTGCCCTGTCGATCGCCGCCGGCAAAGGCACACTCAACCTGGTCTCCGGCGAGTTCGGCGGGGCGACCGGTCCGGTCAAGTCGCTGACGGAGACCTTCATGTCCTGGGTGGAGCTGAAGGCCGGCGCCAGGGCGGCCCTTCAGGCCGCGAAGGGACGGCACGTCTTCCTCTACGTCGTCGCCGGCCGGGTCGACATCGCGGGAACGCAGGTCGACAAGTACCACCTCGTGGAGCTCACCGACGATGACGACAGCTTCGTGGTCGGCGCCGCCGACGACGCCGTGCTGCTGTTCGGCCACGCCACGCCGATCGACGCGCCCCTGGTGGCGCACGGTCCCTTCGTCATGAACAGCGAGGACGAAATCCGTGAGGCCTACGCCGACTATCGCGACGGCAAGTTCGGCGATCCGGCCAAGCTGATCCGGGCGGGAGACTAGCCCTTCTCGCCCCACCGCTCGGCCCGCGCGTCGTCGTGGGCTTTGGCACCTACAGGAACAGGGCTATCGGTGATACTGTCTTACCGATAGCCGATCGATCGTGGATGCTGCCAATGTCCGACACCGCCACTCTCTCATCAAAGTTCCAGATTTCCATCCCGAAGGCCGTCCGAAACGCCCGGAAGTGGAAGCCGGGCCAAGAGTTCGCATTTATCCCCAAGGGCTCCGGCGTCCTTCTCGTTCCCGTGCCGAAGATCGAAGACCTCGCCGGTACGCTGGCCGGCGTGGACGTTGAGGATTACCGCGACCGCAACGACCGTTACTGATGCGCGTCGTCGACACATCCGCATGGCTCGAGTACATGAATGGCTCCGCGACAGGGCAACTCATTGCCGCCGAGCTCCCACTCCGCCATGAGTGGCTGGTTCCGACCATCGTGCAGCTCGAAATGGCGTAATTTATTCTGCGCACCGCAGGAGAGAGCCTGGCCGAAGACGTGGCCGCCTTCAGCCAGAAGTGCATCGTCGTTCCGCTTGACACCGATATGGCTCTGACAGCCGCCGAAATCGGGCTGCGACACAAGCTGGCAATGGCCGACGCCATCGTGTACGCGACAGCGCAGCTACTCGAGGCTGACCTCCTGACTTGCGATGCGCACTTCAAGGACCTGGATGGCGTCCGATACGTGCCGAAAACGGCCGCTGCGGCAAAAACTGACGAGGCTAGATCCTAACCCTTCTCGCCCCACCGTTCGGCCCGCGCATCGTCGTGGGCCTTTGCCTCCACCCAGCCGCCTTCGCTGCGGTCGGCCGGGTGCTCCTTCTTCC
>JAUVXG010000056.1 GCA_030603685.1 Pleomorphomonas sp. | reverse complement strand
CGGTCGACGGACTTGGCCCGCTGACGCCCGGCGTTGTGGCCGTGCCCGTGGATGGACGGCCGCCCAACGCGCTTCGCCGCGCCCGCGTCACGAAACCGATCCGCACCGGTGTGCGGGCCTTCGATCTCTTCACGCCGATCTGCGCCGGCCAGCGCATCGGTATTTTCGCAGGCTCTGGCGTTGGCAAGTCGACGACGCTGTCGATGATCGCCCGCTCACGCGCCTTCGATACGGTGGTCATCGCCCTGGTCGGCGAGCGCGGCCGCGAGGTGCGCGAGTTTCTCGACGACTCTCTGGGCGATAACCGTGCCCGTTCCGTGACGGTCGTCGCAACCGGCGACGAGAGCCCGATGATGCGACGGCTGGCGCCGCGCACCGCCATGGCGGTCGCCGAGTATTTCCGCGATTGCGGCGAGCAAGTTCTGCTGATCGTGGATTCGGTGACCCGCTATGCCCACGCGGCCCGAGACGTGGCGCTCGCCGCCGGCGAACCGGCCGTGGCGCGCGGTTACGCACCCAGCGTTTTCACCAGCCTGCCGGAGCTCCTGGAACGGGCCGGCCCGGGCGAGGAGGGCGGCGGATCGATCACCGGCGTATTCGCCGTTCTCGTCGATGGCGACGACCACAACGATCCGGTGGCCGACAACATCCGCGGCACGCTCGACGGGCATATCGTGCTGGACCGGGCTATCGCCGATCAGGGACGCTATCCGGCCGTCAACGTGCTGGCGTCGATTTCCCGCCTTGCCCAGCATGTCTGGAGCCGCGAGGAGCGGGATCTTGTCCTCCGCCTCAGGAGCCTGATCGCCCGCTTCGAGGACACGCGCGACCTGCGTCTCATGGGCGGATACCAGGCCGGCCAGGATCCCGAGCTCGATCAGGCCGTGTCGCTGGTGCCTCGCATCTATGAAGGCCTCCGTCAGAACCCGACGGATCCGCTCAGCCAGGACGCCTTCCGCGAACTCGCCGAAAAGATGCAACCGGCGCCGGCAACGAGTTGAACGACAGTTCATCGCGTCGACAAAAAGGCGGCCCTCCGAAAAGGAGAGCCGCCTTTCATGGTTTGATACGAAGACGAGGGATCACTGCTTCATGGCATCTCGCGAGAAGTAGCCGATCTGGTCGACCAATACTTCCTGGACGATGTCGCTCTTCAGGCGAACGTTGACCTTCTGGCGAATGCCGTCTGCGAACGCCTTGAGGTCGTAACGCTGGATGTGGTCGAGATCGATGCTGTCGTCGCCGTAAATCGTCCGGAAGGCTTCGTCGGTGACGAACAGCTCCGGCGGCACCGGAGCTTCCTTGAGACGGGTGCTGTCGGCGGTGAACACCAGCTCCAGCACGCTGTAGCCCATCAACTTGCCGTCACGGATCATCGGCACGTTGATCGGTTCGGTCTTGACATACTGAAGACCTTCCCAAGTCGGGTCGGCCGTCGATTTTGCCAGGCTGCCGTTCACCAGCCACCAGGCCGCGCTGTAGGCCGACAGGAGCGTGACGACGCAGACCCAGAGGCCCGTGAAGAAAAGCCGGCTCATTGGGGCCGCGTCCACAAACGCTGCGGCGGTGCGTAGGTCCCGTCGGACTCGGCATCGCTGATGGCGGCGGTGAGGATGGCCGAGATCTCCCGCGTGGCGTCGAGGTGGGTCTTGAGCAGCATTCTGTTGCGTTCGAGTTGTTCGCGGAAGCTCTCGAGCCGGTCGCGAAGGTCGTCGCCGATGCTCAGGGGGTCGACGAGACGCATGGCACGCGTAAGCTCGAGGAGCCCGTGACTCTTGCGATAGTTGAGGTCCTCGAAGGCGGGCGTCTCGCCAGCTCGAAGAGACTGCGTCTCCTGATCCACGACCTGTTCGAGACGGGCGATGGCTTTGAGGAGGGCAAGGATCTCGATCGGCGTGCTGCCGTCCGGATCGGTCCAACCATCAAGGGTTGCGGATAGCGCCGTCGAGGCGCCGGTGTCGAATGGGGTGGCGACGGCGGCGAGCGGTTCGTCCATCAGGAAACTCCGAAATTAGGTCGGACGTCAGATACGTGGAACGGTGGAGAGGAGCGCGGCAAGGCGCAGCGGGGAGGGGCTGGTTGCGCCGGAATCGAGATTGGCAACTTGTCCGGCAGCAAGTCGGTCAGCTATGCCGATGCCCCCAGCTCTGGCCATCTGGTGGCCGAGCTGTTCGGACAACATGGATTTCCAGACATCGCCGGCCGTGCCGGAGCCGTAAACGCTTTCCGCGCCTTCGGGCAGCATCGAGCCAATGAAGGTGCTCAATACCATCGCCTCGAAGCTTTCCCGCGCCTTGGCCTGGCGATCGCCGGTCGCGACGGTCGTTCCGTCCACACGGGCGGCCAGGGCCGTTTCGTTCTGGAGACGCAGGCGAGCGCGATGAAGGTCGAACGGCGCCGGCGGTTCAGGATCGACCGTGGGCGTAGCGTCAGCCAGTGCGACAAGCGCACTGCCGGCCTCTGATACGGCAGGCATCAGGTCGGCAAAGGCCGTGCCGGCGGTCTCCGCCAGCCTGTCGAGCTTGGCGGTGGCTACCTTGAGCCGCTCGGGGTCGGCGGCGCGAGCGACGTCGAGAATGATATCCGACGGGGGAGAGATGGCCATCAGCGTCCTCCGGAAACGTTGCGAAACAGATTAGCCGGCCGAGCTTAAGCGAGGCTGGCGTGATGGCGCCGGGCGAGCGCGCCTTCGACGAGGCTTTCGAGCTGGCGCTTTTCCTCTTCGGCTGCGACGCCGCTCTCCAAACGATCGATCATCGTCTCGGCGAAACGTGTGTGGCGCGCTTCGGTCATCACGGCGGCGATCTGTTGCGCCTTCAGCGGTTCGAGCAGCACTCGTCGCTCGGTGAGGCGCTTGAGACGGCCAGCCATGTGACCGGCGAACAGGCCGTGCAGGGGCGTATCGTCGTTGAGGGTGGCGATCAGTGCCGCGCATTTCTCATCGATCTCGGCTTCCTCGCGCATCACGCGGGCAAGTCGCAATTCCTCGATCTGCTTGAGCTGGCGGCGAAGCTCGGCGATGCGACGCATGGCGTCGAGACGCTTTCTGTCGGGGGCGGTCATTGGGAGGCCAGCCAGTTCGAGAAGCCCAGTACGAAGAGTTGCTGGAACTCGACTGCGGTAAAGTAGAACAGCATCAGTCCGCCAAACAGGACGAAGGGCATCGAGATGAAATAGACCGGAATCGACGGTGTCATCTTGTTGACGAGGCCAAGCGTGAAGTTGATCACCAGACCGTAGATGATGAAGGGGCTCGCAAGACGCAGCGCCAGCCAGAAGGCGGCGGAAAGCGTGTCGGTCACTTCGATAAGACTGCCCTGCGGGTCGAAGACGCCGGCGACGGGAAGCACGTTGTAGGAAGAGATGACCGCCTCTAGCACCTTCACATGCTGGTCGGTCAGGAAAAACATCAGTGTCGCCGTCAGCATGATCAGGGTCGTCATCGCCGGCAGGGCTTCCTGATCTTCGACCGACGCGCCGGGCATGGAGAAGCCGACCGTCATCGCCATGGCGTGCGACAGCATTTGCAAGGCCAGGAAGAAAAGGCGACCGAGAAAGCCGATGAAAAGGCCGGTGAAGGTTTCGGCGACAATGAGGCGCAGCAGCGTAACGGGGGCGTCGTCGGTTATGGCCGCCGAAGCCTGGTCGATCAGCATCGGAGCCACGGCAAGCGTCAGCCCGAAGGCAAGGAAGAGGCGGACCTGCGTCGGCACCCGTGCGCTCGATACGCCGACCATCAGCATCAGCACGCCGCCGATCCGGCAGAACAGCAGGCAAACGGCCAGAACGGTGCTCGAGCCGATGCCGGTCATGAAATGGTCCCGAGCGCTTCCACTTCGACGCCGCGGGCAATCTCGACGTGGCTCAGCACCGGCAGCGACGGGAACAACCGCTCGACGATGAGCCGCACGTAGGGGCGAGCCTCGGGCGCGGTGACGACTGCGAAGCTGTGCCCCTGCGACAGGCGGCTGCGGACGGCTTCCGACACTTCGGTTCCGAACTGCTCGACGAGGCGCGGATCGATGTCGAACTCGATGACGTCGCCCTTGCCGTCGCGCTTCAGGCCCTGGTGGAAGGTGAGATCCCAGCGGTTGCCGAGGCGCAGCACCTTGAGCGTGCCGCCATCGGCGAGGTCGCCGCAGATCTGCTGGGCGATGCGCATGCGGACGTGCTCGGCAATCTGCTCGGCGCGGCGAACATGCGGAGCGATTTCTGCCACCGCTTCCAGAAGGAGATGGAGGTTGCGGATCGAGACGCGCTCGGCCAGCAGGAGCTTCAGAACCGCCTGGAGACCGGAAAAGGAGATCTGCGATGGGCAGATATCGTCGACCAGACGCTTGTACTCGGGATCGAGGCGGTCGATCAGGATGCGCATATCCTTGTAGGAGAGAAGCTGCGGCAGGTTGTTGCGCAGCACCTCCGACAGGTGGGTGAGCATCACCGACATGCTGTCGATCGGCGTGTACCCTTCGCGCGTCACCTCGTTCATGTAGTCCTGCGACACCCACACCGCCTTCATGCCGAAGGCGGGCTCGCGCGTTTCGTCGCCCGGCACGTCCGGGCCGGCCGTATCGCCGGTGATCACCATCACCTCGCCGAGTCTCAGTTCCTGGGCGGCGATGACGGTGCCGTGGATCTTGATCCGGTACTCCTTCTGCGGCATGGCGAGGCTGTCGCCGAGCTTGATGTCGGGCACCACGAAGCCATACTGCTGGGCGAACTTGCGCCGCATCTTGCCGACGCGGTGCGCCAGTTCTCCGTGGTTGTTCATCATGCGGGCGGCAATCTGCTTGCCCAGGCAGAGTTCGATCTCGTTGGTTCGGAGCTGTTCCTTGACCGAGTCCTTGGCCTCGGACTTGGTGGCCTGTTCGATACGGGTCTTCTCGGCGGCCTCGGCGGCGGCGCGCTCGGCGCGGCGCTTGGGGATCGCCCGGGCGACGAAGGCCATCAGGGCGGCCGGAACGAGGAAGGGCAGGAGCGGCAGGCCGGGCACCAGCGACAGACCGGCCAGCAGGCCGGCGGCCACGACCAGCGCGCGGGGATAACCACCCAACTGGCCCATGACCGCCTGCTCGGCCGATCCGCGTGTGCCGCCCTTGGAGACCAGCAGGCCGGCGGCCAGCGAGACGATCAGGGCGGGAATCTGGGTGACCAGGCCGTCGCCGACGGCGAGCTTGACGAAGGCGTCGGCGGCTTCCGATACCGGCAGGCCGTGACGTGTGGAGCCGATGACGATGCCGCCGAAGATGTTGACGGCGGTGATGATGATGCCGGCGATGGCGTCACCGCGCACGAACTTCGACGCGCCATCCATCGAACCGAAGAAGGTGCTTTCCTCTTCAAGTTCGCGTCGGCGCTGCTGGGCTTCCTTGTCGGTGATCAGACCGGCCGACAGGTCGGCATCGATGGCCATCTGCTTGCCGGGGATGGCGTCGAGCGTGAAGCGGGCGCCGACCTCGGCGATACGGGTCGCGCCCTTGGTGATGACCACGAAGTTGACGATGATCAGGATGGCGAAGATGACCAGACCGATCACGAAGTCGCCGCTCATCACAAGGCGCGAAAAGCCCTGGATGATATGTCCGGCAGCACCGTCGCCGACATGGCCGCCGGACAGGATCTGACGCGTCGTCGCCACGTTGAGGGCGAGGCGCAGCAGCGTGGCGATCAGGAGAACCGTAGGAAAGGAGGAGAAATCGAGCGGCCGCTGGATCCACAGTGCGACCATCAGGATGAGCACCGACAGCGCGATGGAGAAGGCGAGACCAGTGTCGATGAGGACCGGCGGAATCGGCAGGAACAGCACGGCCAGGATGGCGACAATGCCGATGGCGAAGCCGATATCGCGTTTGCCGGATGTGCTCTTGGTCCCGGCAGAGGGCGACAGGCTGAGGTTCGACATGCGGTGCGCTCCTAATGCGGTCGGTTCCGAAATAGTCCCGGTAGATTGAGCGGGGCTTGCGCGCCGTCTCCCGGCTAGAAGCCGCTTTCGATGCGTCCGTAGACGATTTCCGTGAAGGCGTAGATCTGGGCGCCGATGAACGGGCCGGTGGCGACGATGGTCAGCAGGATGGCGACGATCTTCGGAATGAAGGTCAGCGTGATTTCCTGTACCTGCGTCAGCGCCTGCAGAAGCGCGATGACCACGCCCACCGTCATGGCGGCCAGGACCGCCGGTCCCGAGCCGATGATGATGGTCCAGATGGCGTCGCGGACGAGGTCGAGGGCGTCGAACTCGTTCATCAGGTGATGATCACGCCAGGGCCGAGAACCACGGACTTTCCGCTGTCGAGATCGGCGAGTGCGCCGCCGTTGACGATGCGAACCGCGGTGACCTTGCCCGAAACGCTGCCATCTTCGGAGGTCAGGGTCCGGCCGATGATGCCGTCGGCTTGCGACAGGGCGAGCGAGGACAAGAGGCCGTCGAGCTTGGTGTTCGTCTGCATCGACTGCTCGACCTGCGAGAACGTCGCGAACTGCGCGATGTACTCCGTCGAGCTGGTCGGGGCCGTCGGATCCTGGTTCTTCATCTCGGCCATGAACAGCTTCAGGAAAGCGTCATAATCGAGCGCGTTGCCCTGACCGGACGTGGTCGCCGTCGAAGGCGAGCCCGAGCTCTGGCTGTTTGAGGTGTTGACTTGCATGATACGTCTCCTGATCAGGCGGCGATGAGTCCGCCGAGCACGCCGGCCTCGACCGGAAACAGCGAGCGGATCGTCTTGAGGGCGTCGAAGGGACGTTCGGCGGCGAGTTGGGCCTCCACGGCACGCAAGCCGGCGCGAATGTCCGGGTTGATCAGCGTCCGGTCGAGCGAAGCGATCAGGCCGGCGGCGATCAAACGGGCGCCAGGACTGTCGGCTCCGTCGATCATGATCATCTGAACGGCGAAGTAGAGCTGCCGCAGAGGCGTGGTCGTCTCTTCGGGTTGCATGACATGGGCTTCGAGGAGGAAACTCACGTCATTCAGAAGTTCGATGGAAACCTTGCGGTCGACGCGGATCACCGCGCCATTGATGTAGAGGCGCTCGCGGGCGCGCAGACCGATGTGCATCGAACGACTGCTCATGCCAGACCCGCCCGAATGATTCCGTTGATTTCGATGAGCCCGTCAAAGTTCTCGGACTCGTTGCGGCGGATCTGCTCGGCTTCCTTGATGATCCACAGACCGATCGAAATGAGGTCGGCGCGCAGCTTGTCCGGCAGATCGTTGTCGGGGCTGGCCAGATCTTCGATGAGATAGCTCCACAGGCGGCGAAGATAGAGGATGGCGTCGGTGGCTTCCCGCGACCGGCTACCCTTGGCCTTGGCCCGTTGGAGGAGCTCGACGGCATGGTCCATGGCCTCGGCCTCGTGCTGGCGCGCGAGGTTGACGGCATCGCCGACGATGTCGGCGTAGGAAAACTGATGCATGAAACACCCTGCGGGTTGACGTGAGACAATCTGCCCCGGCGGACCGGGAGGGGTCAGAGGTAATTGAGCAGGCTGAGCTGCTGCATGCGGCTGGTCAGCGCGAACGCCATGTCGAGCTGCGTTTCCAGCGCGGAAATGCGCGTCTGCGCCTCGATCGGATCGACCCGTTCGAAATCGTTGATGTTGCGGTTGAGGATGTCCATCTGCGCCTTGATACGGCCGTTTGCGTTGCTGAGCCGCTCCTGCGCGGTGCCGAGGCGGGCCTTGACGACCGTGAGATCCACCGTCGCCTCGCCGATGACCTGGGCGGTCTTGTCGATGAGGGTGTGGTAGGCTGTCTCGGAAAGACCGGCGTCGGCGAGTTCGCTGATCATCGTGTAGGCCATGGCCAGTTCGCGGAAGGCGGGTTCGTTGGCGTTGGCCGAGGTTTCGATCAGCTCGGAGGTCGAGATCCTGCTCTTGACGTTCTGGCCGGAGGCGGACGACCAGCCGGTGGCCGGATCGGTCCAGCTTGTCGCGTCGAACATGCCGGCGAGATTGACGTCGATGAAGGTCTCGAGATCGCTGGCCGTGAGATCGGCGGGGCTGGCGGCGCCGACGCTGGTGCAGTAGCTCGCAAGCTCGGCATCGAAGGCGGCCTTGGTGGGGGAGGTCGGTGTCGCGTAGTAGTCGGTGACCGGACGAACGTCGGTGTTGATGCCGGCGAACAGATACTCGCCATTGATCGATGTGTTGAGCGAGGCGATCAGGGACTGCATATTGTTCTTTGCGTCGTCGGCGATCACTTCGGCACCCACATTGCCGGAGCGGACCGCGATCAGCGAGGCCGCGAAGTCCTGGGCGTTCTTCAGCACGCCGTCGAGCGACGCCTGACTCGTGTCGAGACGCGAGGCAACCAGGCCGTTGGTGTCGCAGATGGCATCGAGCCGTTGATAGTCCTGACGCAGGGAGATGGTGCGCCCGGTCCTGTTTCCAAGTTCCAGGCCGACATCGGCCCAGCGGCCCGAGCTCAGTTCCTTGGTATTCTTGGCAAGCTCGGTCTGCATCTTGAGAATGGACAGGCGGGACGCGGTGGACGCCGCCTGGGTCGAGATGTAGGTGGTTTTCATGTCTCACTCCTCTCTCAGACGGCGTTGAGCAGGTCCTGAAGCATTTGGTCGACCGCCGCGATGAGCTTGGCGGACGCCGCGAAAGTGCGCTCGATCTCGAGCTGCTTGGACAGCTCGTCGTCGAGGTTGACGCCGGTTGTGTTGGACAGCGCTTCGGACGCGCGCTGCAGCATGGTCGACTGGTAGGTCGCGGAGGTATCGACCTGTTGCCGGTTGAACTCGAGCCAGCTGGCCGAGGACGCGGCGTAGTCGGAGAGCGTATTCGTGGGATCGGCGCCGGAATCCGGGTCGAAAACACGCGCTTCGCCGAACTCGGTGACCATCGTGTTCAGCCGTTCGGTGAAGCCGGCTTCGTCGGTCGTGTTGTAATCGTAGGTGATGCCGTCGCGGATCAGATCGAGGTTGCCGCCCGTCGTCGGATCGATGGCCGGATTGACCATGACGAGGCCGGCGAGGCCGGTCTCGATGGTGGCGCTTGCAGGTATGGTGCCGGCCGGCCAGGTGAACAGTCCCGGCACGTCCGGCCCGACGCTGGCGGGGTCGCTTTCGGCGAATGCTTCGATCAAACCACGGGCGATTTCGTCGAGCTGGCTCTGGTAGGTGACGCCGACGTCGTCGCGCAGCGTGGCAAGGCCGGCAAGGCGACCGGTCGTGCTGGGCATCGACGATGGGCCGCCGACCACGGCTACACCGTCAACGTAGACGGCATTGCCGACGGTGGAGGCGTTGAAAACGTTGGTCGCCTGGAAGGTGACCTCGCGCGGGTGCGTCTCGAACAGGGCGACGCCGCCGTCTGTGTAGATGGCGACGTCGTTGTTGTCCCGCGCCACCACCGAAATGCCGATCTCCTCGGACAGCTGGGAGATCAGGTTGTCGCGGCTGTCGAGATTGTCGGTGACGTCGGCGCCCGTCACGGTGCCATGAACGATGCTGGTGTTCAGGGTGTCGATCTTGGCGAGCAGATCGTTGATGCGCTGAACGGAGGAAGCCATGTCGGCGTCGGCGAGGGCTCGCGTGGCCTGCACGGTCGTCGTGGCCTGGTTGAGCGTGTTGGCCAGCGTGGTGGCAGAGCTCTGCACTGCCTGGGCCAAGATGGTGTTGCTGGGGTTGGCGGCATACTGCTGGAGCTTGTTGTTGAGGTCTCCCAGCCTGGCGGCCGGGCTCTGGTCGAGCTCCGGGTCGCCGATGGTCTGGGACATCTTCGTCAAGCCATCGAGCAGTGCGTCCTGCGTGGCTGCAGCCGAGGTGGCCTTCAGCATGGTCTTGTAGAGGGCGGCGTCGGTCGCACGCTGGATCGACACGACCTGGACGGTTCCCCCGACGCCGGTAATGACCGTCGTCGACTTGCGGGAATAGGAGGCCTCCCTTCCGGCGGCGATGTTGCGCGACGTCGTCGCAGTCTGCACGCCAGAGGTTTGCAGAGAGGAGTTGGCGACGTTGAGGGCCATCGAGAGGGACATTGGAGGAATCCGCCAGTGGTTGGAAGTCAGCGCTTCAGGTTGACGAGGACGTCGAGCAGGTCGGAGCCGGTCTGGAAGACCTTGGAGTTGGCCGTGTAGCCGCGCTGCGCCTCGATCATGGCCGTCAGCTCGCTGGCCATGTCGGCGTTGGACTGCTCCAGCGACCAGGATTTGATGACGCCGAAGCTCGACGAGCCGGCGAAGCCGACGCTTGGGTCGCCTGAGTCCATCGAGATGGCGTAGGCATTGCCGGCGACCGGCGTCAGATTGTCCGGGCTCGGCACGTTGGCCAGCGGGATCTGGAAGGTGGCCTTGCGGGTGCCGTCGCCGAAGATGGCGTAGACGATACCCTCGTCGCTGATCTCGATGCTGTCGACCGCCTGGGCCGCGTTGCCATCGGTGTCGCCGGTCGGATTGAACTCCTCGGTGCCGAGCTGGGTCATGCCCGAAAGATCGAGCGTCATGGTCTGCGACGAGCCGTTGTTCGGAACGGAGAAGGAGGCGATGACAGGCGCCGTCAGCTTGCCGTTGGTGGCGTCGAAGGTGAGCGTGCCGGAGTCGAGAAGCGGACCGACCGCCGGCGTACCCGTGGCGGCGTAGGGGAAGCCGCCGGACGTGGCGCCAGCCCGATCGAAGACCGCGTACTCCCACTGGTTGGAGCCGGTCTTGGTGAAATAGACATCGAGCATCACCTCGTTACCGAGGTTGTCGTATGTCGTCATGGAGGTCTTGTTGGTGTAGACGGAGGCGGCCGTGTTGGAACTGGCCGGCGCGCCCGGCGGCGTGGTGGTGGTCACGTCGGTGGCGTTGGAGTTGAGCGTCGCGGTGATGTAGCCGCTCGTCGTCGGAGAGGCCGTCATGCCCAAGGCGTTGACGTTGACCTCAACCAGCCCCGTCAGGCTGTTTGCGGACGGGGAGGGAGGGCCGGCCGACAGATCGTAGCCTAGCAGGGTGAAGCCGCCGGCATTCTTCAGGGTGCCGTCGGTCTGCTTCACGAAGGAGCCGGCGCGGGTGAGATAGGGAGTGCCGCCGGCATCCTGCACGACGAAGAAGCCGGAGCCTGTCACGGCAAGGTCCAGACCGCTCGTCGTCGAGAGATAGGAGCCGGCCTCACCGATGGCGTAACGCGTCTGGGTGGTGACGCCGGCCGGTTGATAGGCGCCAGAGTGACTGTTGCCGATCACCATCGAGGAGAACTCAGTGGAGGCGCGCTTGTAGCCGACGGTATTGGCGTTGGCGATATTGTCCGCGGTGGTGGCCAGCCGGCCGCCTTGGGCGTTCATTCCGGAAACGCCGCTGCGCAAGACACCGTAAAGACTCATCGCTGATCTCCTGAAGCACTGTCATTGCTTGCAGGAAACACCGCCACCCTTGCGCGAGGCTTGTCGTTTGAAAGCTAAAATTGAAAGTAAAACGCTATTGAAGTAGACGTTATTTCAGCTTCTTCTGCCATCATAGCTGGCGTTAACACGGTATTCGCGATTGCTGCTGAGCGCGTCAAAAATACCTAGGGTGTTGAGGGGATGTTTACAACACTCGGACCGATCAAGGCGTCCGGCATCGTTTCGGTGACCATTCCACCACGAAAGTGTGCCGAACCAGCACATGTTCCCTTCCCGACCGGATATCCACTTGAAAAACAACCACTGATTGATCTGGAGGCAGGTTCGATTCAAGCGAAAGCGACCGAAGGGCGCAGGATCAGGCACTCGCTAAAGCTGACAGTCAAGGTTCCGGAAAAACGGAACATGTCACATTCCGCTCGCTTACCCTGTCATGACATGTGCAACACTCGCACAGGAGATGACGATGCCCCGTGGAACGATCGCAACGATTGACGCCGAGACTCAACGGTTGACGCTGATCAACCTTTACGAGGTCGAACCGGCAAGCCAGGCGGATCTCGCCCGACTGCTGTCCGAGGTCACCGAAAGTGCGATCCGAGACGAACCGGGGTTCATATCGGTCAGCGTGCACTGCAGTCTCGACGGCACGAAGGTGGTAAACTATGCGCAATGGGCGTCGAAGGAACACTTTGAAGCGTTCATGAGGAAGCCTGAGTCCAAGGAACTTCTGATGCGGTTTTCCGCGCTGGCCAAGTCCGTCTCGCCCGCGCTCTACAAGGTGAACTCTGTTCACTCGGACCGTTGACGAGGAGGGCGATCTCACCATGAGCGAAGAGTCTCCCGAGCGCATCTTGTCGAACCTCCGTCCCGGCCTGATCCGGATTGCCTATCGCATGCTGGGATCGGTCGCCGAGGCGGAGGACATCGTTCAGGAGACCGCAGTTCGCTGGCTTGCCGTCGATCACCAAGCGGTGCGCGAGCCAGCGGCATTTCTGCGTCGAATCGTCACGAGGCTCTGCTTGAACGAGCTGCAATCGGCCCGCCGTCGGCGCGAGGCCTATGTCGGCCCGTGGTTGCCCGAACCGTACTTCGACCCTGAGGACCATGATCAGGCCGACGACATCACCTTGCCCTTGATGATTGCCTTGGAACGCCTGTCGCCATTGGAGCGAGCAGCGTTTCTTTTGCACGACATCTTCGGAATGCCCTTTGATCAGGTGGCCGACATCGTCGGGCGCGAAGCACCTGCCTGCCGCAAGCTGGCGAGCAGGGCGCGAGCTCATATCCAGGAAGCCCGTCCCCGCTTTGCCGTCGACAAGGATCGTGGGCTCGAGTTGGCACGGGCTTTCTTCACCGCGTCGCGAAGCGGGGACATGACCGCTCTTCGCGCGCTTTTGGCTGAAGATGTGGTGGCGATTGCCGATGGTGGTGGCAGGATCGTCGCATCGCTTGCGCCACTGGTCGGCCTCGAAGCGGTTCTGGCCCGGCATGCCGAGATGGCTCGGAGCTTTGCCATCCAACCTTCGCAGATCATCCGTTATGCGACGATCGACGGCTTGCCCGGGTTCGTCACGATCGAGGCGGGTGGCACCCTGCAGACGACCGCTCTGGATGTCATCGAAGGGCGGATCACAGCCATCTACGTGACCCGCAACCCCGACAAACTGCGACATGTGTCAGAGATCGGCGTTCAATAACAGGACGACGCCACCAGGGCTTGCTTCGGCAGAAGCCGATCACGTCTGATGCAGGATCGACATCACCTGCCGCGCTCGGTCCGGCGCGACGATCAGCGGCGTGGCGTCGGTAATCTGGTCTATGGAGCCGATGATCGCCCGCTCGCGAAGGAGCGGGTCGGTGATCGCGGAGGCCAGCCCGGCGCTGATATCTTCGGCATTGATCGTCAGGAACGGACGACCGAAGTACGGGCCGATTCTGGGCGTGACGGAGAGTGAAAAGCCGACCGGTTCGTGCATTTCGGCGGCAGCTAGATAGGCCTGGGCCAGATAGCGTTGCCGGTCCTCCCAACTCTCCGCCGTCATAGCTGCGTTGAGCAGCGGCGTCAGCGTCTTGGCTGCGGACAAGCGGGCGAAAGCCGAGCCGAACCATTTCGGGTAGGGTGAATACTGCCGCTCCAGAAGAAAGCATATGCGCATGACGTCGTGTACGAGCCTTGCAGTGATGACGCGCGAGCCGAGATCGTCGCCGACATGACCGGCTCGTCCGACAAAGGCCTGCTCGTCGGCAATGCGGCGCCACTGGGCCGAAAGCTTGTAGAGACTGACGTCGTGCGGGCAGTTGGCGAAGGTATCCCGGAGGTTTGAAAGCTCTCCGAGGCCGTCATGAAAAACCTCGCCGGCGGTCAGCTCCAGCACTCTTTGTTCGGGCAGGGATAGCCAGGTCAGGCTATCAAGGGAGGCAGCCGGATCGAGAGCCAGCCGCGTTCTCAGTATTCCTGCGGCGGTGAAGACCTCGACACCATGCTCCACCCGACCAAGAGCGTCATCCGCGACAATGGGGGGATGAGGACGGGACCGGTAACCGATGGGTTCGCCGAGAAAGCTGGCGGGCTTTACCGCGTCGAAGCCGTTGACGATGGTCTCGGCATGAGCGGCGAAATCGGCCCCGGTCACCACCAGTTGGACGCGTGGTCCCCAGTTATGGTCACGCGACATGTCGTCGTCGAGGCCAAGTAGCTCGGAGCCATAGCCGAAAATGCCCGCATCGTGCCTGAGGCTCGGAAACGCCTCGTCCAGCCAGGGGTGAACGACCTCCCGGTAGAACAGTCTCGATAGTTCCAAGCCTTTCATCGGAGCCTCAATGCGTGAGCTGCGTTTCGCTCACCACGCTGGAGAACAAACGGGTCAGAACGGCCGCCTGTAAACGCGCCGCGTATCGATTGGCGCACCGGCGGTTTTATTTCTCGCCAATGCCCGTTCACGCAAGCCGAAACCGGCGACATAGCACTTTAGACGATCAAGATTGCCCGAAAATCATTGACGTTGGTCAGCGTCGGACCGGTGATAACGGCGTCATCGAGCGCACCAAAGAAGCCATGTCCATCGTTGTTGTCCAAGGCTGCTTGTGGATTGATCCCGAGCGCCCAGGCGCGGGAGAGACTGTCGGGCGTCAGGATGGCCCCGGCGATCTCCTCGACGCCATCGACGCCATCGGTATCGCCGGCGAGAGCCCAGACGTTTGGGATGCCGCGCAGATGCAGCGCGAGCGACAGCAGAAACTCCACGTTGCGACCGCCGCGTCCCTTGCCCCGCAAGGTCACGGTGGTCTCGCCGCCCGACAGCAGCACGCAAGGCGCCGTGAACGGCTGGCTGCGACGGGCGACCTGCGCGGCAACTCCGCTCAGAACCGCGCCTACGTCGCGAGCCTCGCCTTCGATGGCGTCGCTGAGAATATGCACCGCAAAGCCGGCCTCTCGGGCCACGATCGCGGCGGCCTCCAGCGAGGCTTGCGGCGCGGCGATGATGTGCGTTTCGCTGCCCGAAAGACGTGTATCGTCCGGCTTCACCGTCTCGCTGCCTCCGCTCATGAGCAGGGCCTCCGCGGCTTTGGGAAGGGCGATGCGATAGCGCCGGACGATGGCCAGCGCGTCGGCGGAAGTTGTCGGATCGCCAATGGTCGGCCCTGAGGCGATGTCGATGGGACTATCGCCGGGGACGTCGGAAATCAGCAGCGTCACCACTTTTGCCGGGTGGGCGAGGGCGGCCAGACGTCCTCCCTTCACTGCCGACAGATGGCGACGCACGCAGTTCATTTCCGAAATGGGCGCACCGGAGGCAAGCAGCGCCCGGTTGATGTCCTGCTTGTCGTCGAGGCTGATCCCGTCGAGCGGCAAGGCGAGCAGCGAGGATCCGCCTCCGGAGATCAGACAGAGCACCGTATCATCCGGGCCTGCGCTTGCGGCGATGTCTCGCATGCGTCGAGCCGCCTCAAGGCCGGCTGCATCGGGAACCGGGTGGGCCGCCTCGGCGATTTCTATGCGTTCGGTGGGAACGGCATAACCGTACCGCGTCACCACCAGTCCTTCGATCGGCCCGTCCCAGTTCCGCTCCACGGCGCGCGCCATGGCCGCCGACGCCTTGCCCGCCCCAAGAACGATCAGCCGACCCTTTGGGCGAGGCGGCAGAAAGCGCGGAATGCAGAGATCCGGCTGGGCAGCGGCGATGGCCGCGTCGAACATGGAACGGAGGAGGCTGCGTGGATCCGGTGTCATGGATATCTCCTCAACCGAGCGAGCGGATGGCTGTCTTGTAAGCCTCAACGATTCCGGCGCAGTTGGCTTCGGAGGCGACCAGCTTCGAGGGGTGCCCATCCCAGGCACTGGGCCCGAACGTATGTCCGTCGAGCTTCTGGATGGACTGCCCGATGGCGATACCCTCGGTCACGACACGTATCGCTCCCGAGCGCAAGGCAAACAGCTCCGGCGCAACCAGATAGGCGGCAGCCGCCACGTCGTGCAGGCAGCAACCATCCACCTGGTTGCGCCGACGGTAAAGATCTTCATAGCCGCGCGAGATATCCCAAAGGAAGCGGCCCGCCTCGCCACCGGCCGCCAACTCGGCCGCGTCGTCATGGGTCGCCACGCAGTGGCTGGTGACATCAAGGCCGATGGCGGTTACGGGCCAGTCCGCCGTGAAGACCCTGTCGGCAGCGTGCGGGTCGTTGTGGACATTGGCCTCGGCCACCGGCGTCGCATTGCCGCGCCTGCCGCCCCAGGCGAAGGCGCCGCCCATGATCACCACATCCTTCACCAGTGCCGCAATGTCGGGGTCGCGGTCGAGGGCGAGGGCGAGATTGGTCAATGGCGCGACGGCGAGAATAGTCACCCGGCCGGGATTGGCCTTGATGATCTCCACCATCCGGTCGGCCGCGTGACCGTCGGCCGGTCGAGCGGCGAAGCTTTGGGTGACCCCGGCATCCCCAAGCCCATCTTCACCGTGAATGAACGCCGGTGCCATCCCGCGCTTGATGGTCAGCGGCTGGGTCGCGCCAGCGTAGACCGGCGCATCGATGCCGAAGCGCTGGGTGAGATAAAGTGCGTTGCGGGTGGTGATGTCGGTTTCCGCGTTGCCGAACACGGTGGTGATGGCTGCGAGCCTCAGACTGGGCTGGGCCTTCAGGAACAAAAGCGCCATGGCGTCGTCAATCCCCGGATCCGTATCGAAGATGACGAGGTTCTTCTCCGTATCGGCCATTCCCATTCCTTCTGGCGCAATCTGAAATGCCCACCGATCAAGCCGGATTTCAACTTGATCGGCGGTGCTCTGAAGCCGTTTCATTCCGATTTGTTTATGCCGCGACAGTTCAGCGGACAACGACGGTCAACCGATCTCGGTCCAAACGTTGCCTGCCGCGTTGGACTTCAGGCAAGCCTCGACGAACTTCGAGCCGCTGACGCCGTCACGGGTGGAGGGCACCACGGTCGTGGTCGCCTTACCCGAGAGGATGTCGGCGGCGTCGCGGTAGAGGTTGGCGAACGCTTCGAGGTAGCCCTCGGGGTGAGCTGCCGGCACGCGGCTGCCGGCGATGGCGGCGTTTGTCGCTCCGGCGCCGTTGCGGCGGATCATCTGGCGCGGCTCGCCGAGCCGGGTGAACCACAGCTCCTCCGGCTTTTCTTGCCACCATTCGAGGCCGGCCTTGTCTCCGTAGATGCGGAACGACACGTTGTTTCCGTTGCCGGGCAGCACCTGGCTCGCCAGGATGGAGCCCTTGGCGCCCGAGGCGTAGCGCATCAGGATGGCCGCGTCGTCGTCGACCCGGCGCCCCTCGACCAAGGTCGACAGCTCGGCAAGAAGGTGGGTCGGCTCTTCGCCGGAGACGAAGGCGGCGAGATTCCAGGCGTGGGTACCGACGTCGCCGATAGCGCCGCCAACGCCGGCCTTCTTGGGATCGGTCCGCCATACGGCGCCCTCGGCGCCGGTGTTCTCGACCGGCGCGGCCAGCCAGTCCTGAAGGTACTCCACTTCGACGCGGCGAAGCTTGCCGATCTCGCCGGCGGCGATCATCTCGCGCGCCTGCCGCACCATGGGATAACCGGTGTAGGTATGGGTCAGGAAGAAGCGGCGGCCGGTCGTCTGGACCAGGCTTGCAAGGGCCTCGGCATCGGCCAGCGTCGTGGTCATCGGCTTCTCGCAGATCACGTCGACGCCGGCTTCGAGCGCCGCCTTGGCAATGGGAAAGTGCAGGAAGTTGGGGGTGGCGATCACCACCGCGTCGATGCGGTCGGGACGCAATGCCTCCTTGTCGATCAGCTCCTGGTAGGTGGCGTAGGCACGCTGGGGCGCGATACCGAGAGTTTCGGCAAAAGCGCGGCCACGCTCGGCATCCACGTCAAGGGCGCCGGCGACCAGCTCGAAGCGGTCGTCCATGCGCATGGCGATACGATGAACGGCGCCGATAAAGGCGGTGGGGCCACCACCGACCATGCCGAGTTTGATGCGGGTCTTGCTCATGTCCTGTCCTCAACCGATGCCGAGCAACCGGCGGTTCGTGGCAGCGTCGGCGCCACTCTGGGCAAAGTCATCGAAGGCATGTTCGGTGACGCGGATGATGTGGTTGGCAATGAAGGGCGCTCCTTCGGCGGCGCCGTCCTCGGGATGCTTCAGGGCGCATTCCCATTCGAGCACCGCCCAACCGGGATAGTCGTATTGCGCCATCTTGGAAAAGATCGAGGAGAAGTCGACCTGACCGTCGCCCAGCGAACGGAACCGACCGGGCCGGTCGACCCAGGATTGGTAGCCCCCATAGACGCCCGACCGGCCCGACGGGTTGAGCTCGGCGTCCTTGACGTGGAAGGCCCTGACGCGCTCGTGGTAAATGTCCAGGAAGGTGAGATAGTCCAGCGCCTGCAAGACGAAATGCGAGGGATCGTAGAGGATGTTGGCGCGAGGATGATCGCCGACCTCCGACAGGAAGCGCTCGAAGGTCGCCCCGTCATGAAGATCTTCGCCCGGATGCAGCTCGAAGCAAACGTCGACGCCGGCCTCCTCATAGGCGTCGAGGATCGGCTTCCAGCGCCGCCCCAGTTCTGCGAAAGCTTCCTCGACGAGACCGCCCGGCCGCTGCGGCCAAGGGTAGATGAAGGGCCAGGCGAGCGCTCCTGAAAAGGTGGCATGGGCTGCAAGCCCGAGCCGGCGAGATGCTTGTGCGGCAAGCTTCACGTCGCGCGTCGCCCACTCGGTACGGGCGACGGGGTTTCCTCTGACAACCGCCGGGGCAAAGCCGTCGAACAACTCGTCATAGGCAGGATGCACGGCAACCAGTTGGCCCTGGATATGAGTGGACAGTTCGGTGATCTCGACGCCGACCTCCCGCAACCGACCTTTCAGCTCGTCAGCGTAAGTCTGTGACGTGGCTGCCTTTTCCAGGTCGAACAGACCAGCCGTGGTCGGTAGCTGCAGTCCGATGTAACCAAGCCCGGCTGCCCAGCGCGCGAGGCCATCCAGGCTGTCGAAAGGCGGCGCGCCGCTCACGAACTGCGCCAGGAAAATGCCCGGTCCCTTGATCGTCTTCATGACGGTTTCCTTGTTTCCCAGACAAGGCCGATCCATCGGGTCGGCAGTTTGAGCCAGCTTACATATCGTTTCAAGGAGAGGTAAGGCCCCTGAGGGGGATAGGACAGACTTCGCGGCACGAAGCCTTCCGAAATGCTCAATTAAATCAGTGCTATCACTTATAAATCTCACCTCTGGTCGTCCGGTTTTTCGGACGGTTGCCGGAAGGCCATATCCGGGATTCCGGACCAGTCGCTCGTCCTTTCGAGAAATTAAATCGATAGAACAACCGCTTAGCCGGTGATCCCGGTTGGCATGCCTGATGCCATTCAATCGTCATGCGACGGCCGCCTTCCGAGGAGGGAACGAGGACGGAGGGTCGGGGCATATCGGTTGGCGAATGCGAGCTTTTGGAGGCCGCAGAGCTCGGACCGAAGCCATTCCGGCGCCGGCAGTCCCGGACGACCGGACAGTCCCTGAACAGGTCCGCCGCAAAACGACATGCGCCGGGCAGGAGGAACGAACATGACGGACATCACGCAGAACGACGCGATCGCGGCGGAGACAGGCGGCAGCCTTCTGTCCCGCATCGCCGCCTACAAGGTCGGCCCGGTGCCGCTTCCACTCTATCTTGCGATCGCCGGCGTCGTCTTCGGCGCCTCGGTGATCGGCAAGCTGCCGGCCGACATGATCGGCGGCTTTGCCGCCATCATGGTGATGGGCTTCCTGCTGGGCGAGATCGGCGGTCGCATTCCCTATCTGAAAAGCATCGGCGGCTCGGCCATCCTCTGCCTGTTCGTGCCGTCGGCCATGCTCGGCTATCAGGTCATGAACCCGGCGACGGCCGACGCCATCAAGGCGGTGATGAAGACGTCGAACTTCCTCTACCTCTACATCGCCTGTCTGGTGACCGGCTCCATGCTGGGCATGAACCGCAAGGTGCTCATCCAGGACTTCCTCAAGATGTTCGTGCCGCTCGCCGTCGGCACGCTCGCCGCCGTCGCGGCCGGCGGACTCGTCGGAATGGCCTTCGGCTACGAGTTCAAGCACACCTTCTTCTTCATCGTCATGCCGATCGTCGCCGGTGGCATCGGCGAGGGCATCCTGCCGCTGTCGCTTGCCTATTCCGAAATCCTCGGCACGGCGCAGCCGGAGCTGATCGCCTCGCTGATCCCGGCCGCCTTGATCGGCAACGTGGTGGCCATCATCTCCTCCGGCATTCTGAAGCGCATCGGAGAGAAGAAGTCGCAATACTCCGGCAACGGCCTTCTGGTCCGCACCGGCGATGACAACGAGCTCCTCAAGGAGATGGCCGTCGAGAAGAAGATCGAGCTGCCGCTGATGGGCGCCGGCCTGCTGATGGCCTGCACCATGTTCATCCTCGGTGCCTTCCTGTCGCCGTTCACCGGTATTCCCGGCCCGATCCTGATGATCATCGGCGCGGCAGTCCTCAAGGTGTCCAAGCTCATTCCCGAGCGGATGGAGACCGGCGCGCACCAGATGTACAAGTTCATGACCACCAACATGACCTTCCCGCTGCTGGTCGGCCTCGGCACCCTCTACGTTCCCTGGAACGACCTGATCGCCGCCTTCACGCCGGCCTACTTCGCCATCTGTGCCGCGACGGTGCTGGCCATGGTGTCGTCGGGCTGGTTCATCGGCAAGCTGCTCAAGATGTACGAAGTCGAGGCGGCCATCGTCACCTGCTGCCACTCCGGTCTCGGCGGCACCGGCGATGTCGCCATCCTCTCGGCATCCAACCGCATGGGCCTGATGCCCTTCGCCCAGATCTCGACCCGCATCGGTGGCGCCGCCATGGTGGTGCTGGCGGTCTTCCTCCTGAAGATCTTCGCCTGATCTCAGGCTTGTCGACATGCGCTGGCCGTCCGGCTTTCCCGCTGGGCGGCCATGCGCTATCGGTGACACACAGAAGCCGGCGGGAGGAGCCATATTGGCCGAGGAAGCCGACAGGATCGCACCGAGAAGCCGACGGGTTCGCCTCGCGGCCATACTGCCGCTGGCCGGCGCCCTGGCGTTCGCGGCCATCGTTGCGTTCGGTGCCTATCGCGTCGTCTTCGAGTTATCGCTGTCGGCGACGCGTGCGAGCGCGGGCCATCGGCTCGATCTCTATGCGGCAAGCTTCGAGCGCGAGGTCGGCAAGTATGCGAGCTACCCTTATGTGATGGCGCTCGACGGCACCATTCTCGCTCTGCTCGACGATCCCACGAACTCGATGCAGCGCTACCGTGCCGACAGCTATCTCGAAGCATTGAACGATCGCATCGGCACGCTCGACGTGTTCCTGCTCGACAAAACCGGTCGAGTGATCGCTTCCAGCAACTGGAACAAGTGGGACAGTTTTGTCGGCCGCGATCTTTCCTATCGCCCCTATTACCAGAATGCTGGCGTCGGCCGGGTGACGCGCTTCTATGGCATCGGGACCACCAACCGCCAACCGGGCTACTTCCTGGCGACGGCCATTGCGCGCGGCAGCAAGACCATGGGCTACGGGGTGGTGAAGGTCAGCCTGGAGCAGCTCGAACGCTCCTGGGCATCGGCGGAATCGCCCGCCATCCTCAGCGATGAGCATGGCGTCGTCGTGCTCTCTTCGGTACCGGGCTGGAAATACGGAACGCTGGGGGCGCTCGACGACAAGGCCCGCCGGGAGATCGCCGAGGCCCAGCAATACAACGATCGGCCGCTCGCGCCGATCGGGCTCTCCACCCTGCGCGATCTCGATGACGGCACCCGTATCGTACGCCTGCCCGGTGCAGCCGGATCGGACAGCAGCTTCTCGACGGAAGGCCTGTTCCTCGCCGAAAGCCGGGCGATGCCCGAGACGCCGTGGAGGCTCACGGTGTTCACGGATCTCTCGGAAATGGACGATCTCGCGCGCCTCTGGGCGGCGCTCGCCGGTCTCGGCAGCCTCTTGTGCCTCGGTCTTCTGACGGTCTACAGACAGCGGCGGCGGCATCTTCGCGAAATCCTGGCGGCGCGCGCCGCGTTGCAACAGGCCCACGATCACCTCGAAAGCGAGGTGGCCGACCGGACGGCGGCGCTGTCGGCCACCAACGAGCGCTTGCTGCGCGAGGTTGAGGAGCGCGAGCGAGCCGAACGGACGCTGCGCGAGGCTCAATCCGGCCTCGTGCAGGCCAGCAAGCTTGCAAGCCTTGGCCAGCTCTCGGCCGGCATCGCCCACGAGCTCAACCAACCGCTCGCAGCCCTGGTGACGCTGTCCGGCAATGCCGTGAAGTTCCTCGATCGTGGCGAGCTCGATACCGTCCGCGGTAACCTGGAACGCGTCCGGCCGCTGGTCGAGCGCATGGGCAACCTGACGGGCGAACTCAAGACCTTTGCCCGCAAGTCATCCGGCGAGCCGCAGCGTGTCGGATTGCGCAAGCTCATTGACGATGTGCTGTTCCTGCTCAACCATCGCCTGACTCGGGGAGGGGTGGCGGTGACGATGGACATTGACGGCGGCGATATCGAGCTCTGGTGCGACGCCAACCGCTTCGAACAGGTGCTGCTCAATCTGATCGGCAACGCCATCGACGCCATGGAAGGGCAGGATGACCAGCGTATTCATCTCTCCGCCCAACGCGAAGGCGACCTTGCCCGCATCAATATCCGAGACAGCGGCCCCGGCCTGCCACCGGAACGGCTCGCTCACATGTTCGAGCCCTTTTTCACCACCAAGGCGCCCGGCGTCGGTCTCGGCCTGGGCCTGACGATCTCGGCCGGCATCATTCGCGACTTCGGCGGCGAGCTCGTGGCAAGCAATGCAGACGGAGGAGGCGCCGTGTTCTCGATGACCATACCGACCGGCACCGGGGAGGCGGCATGACGAAAGCCACGACCGACGACCTCCGGGTGCTGATCGTCGAGGACGACCCCGACGTGCTGCTTGGTTGCGAGCAGGCGCTTCAGCTGGAGGGGATGCCGACGACCGGCACAAGTTCCGTGGAGGAAGCGCTGCGGCGGATCGCCGAGGTGCGGCCGGGCGTCATCGTCTCCGACGTGCGTCTGCCCGGCCGCGATGGTCTGTCGCTCCTCAAGGAGATGCAGGCAGCCGATGTCGACTTGCCGGTGATCCTGATCACCGGTCACGGCGACGTGTCGCTCGCCGTTCAGGCGATGCGATCGGGCGCTTACGACTTCATCGAGAAGCCCTTTTCGCCGGAGCACCTGGTCGAGGTGGTGAGGCGGGCGCGCGAGAAGCGGGCATTGACGATCGAAGTTCGTCGCCTCCGTCACAAACTCACCGACGGTGGCCGCCTCGAGGGGCGCATCATCGGCCGGTCCCCGGGCATGGTGAAGCTTCGCCGGGTCATCGCCGATATAGCCAGCACCAACGCCTCGGTGCTGATCAGCGGCGACACCGGCACCGGCAAGGAGTTGGTGGCTCGCTGTCTGCATGACGAGAGTTCCCGTCGCAAGTGCAACTTCGTGGCGATCAATTGCGGCGGATTGCCCGAGCACCTCGTCGAGAGCGAGCTGTTCGGCCATGAGGCCGGCGCCTTCACCGGCGCGACCAAGCGCCGCATCGGCAAGATCGAGCATGCGAGTGGCGGCACGCTGTTTCTCGACGAGGTCGAGACCACGCCTGCCAGCGTTCAGATCAAGCTCCTGCGCGTCCTTCAGGAACGAACACTGGAGCGGCTTGGCTCCAACACGTCCGTTCCCGTCGACTGCCGCATCGTCGCAGCCGTCAAGGGCGACCTTGGCAAGATGTCGGCCGAAGGGCGCTTCCGGTCCGACCTCTACTACCGGCTTGCCGTGGCCTCGCTGGCGCTGCCGGCCCTCCGGGATCGGCGCGAGGATATCCCGCTTCTGTTCGCCCATTTCGCCGAGCAGGCCTCTGTGGTGCACGGCCGGCCGGCACCGGCGCTCGACGACAATCGCCTGCGCACGCTGATGGCCTACGACTGGCCGGGTAACGTACGCGAGCTGCGCAATGTAGCCGACCGTTGCGTCCTCGGGATCGAAGCCGGATTCCCGCCGTTCGCCGAGGCGCCCGCCCTGGAACCGCTG